>JAFCCJ010000009.1 GCA_017610305.1 Candidatus Iainarchaeum sp. | reverse complement strand
CTATGGTGAACAGGCCGATTGTGCAATGGGTTTTGGAGGGCAAGGATATTGAGGTTCTGATGCCTGACGGGACCAAAGCATTTGGGATTTCTGATGCGAACGGCCTCAATGAGGGAGATATTGCTTATTTGGATAAATTTGGTTATGCGCGCGTTGATAAAATAGATGAGAAAAGGACGCAATTGGTTTTTGCGCATAAATAGGGGTGATTAAATGGGAAACGAAAAGAAAATTAAATTTTGCTCAAAATGCGGCTCTACAAATTTGGGGATTGTGACCACTCCCTGGAAGGCAAGGGGAGGCCCAATTTCGCAGGAATATAAGTGTGAGGACTGCGGGGTTGAAATGACAGCTTTTGATGGGGATGAGGAATTCCTCGCAGAATTCAGGAAAAAGCTTGCTGAGAAGGAATAAATACTAGTTCGGACTCATCTTTTCAATGAGAAAAATAATTATTGTGCTTTTGGTTGTTGGGATTCTTCTTAGTGGCTGTCCAGATCCAGGGAATACCTTCCCAGAAAAAGAACCTTTAAAAGAATCAAGTAGGAGTATTAGGAACCTTGTAAATGAATTGGGAATACCGAAGAGAATTCGGGGGGTTGTTTTCGAAAAAGATTCAGTTCTTCCTGTAAGGCCTATTGAAGAATCAAGATCGGAATTAGATATTGGCCATATTTGTGTAGTGGTGGGGAACAGCCTAAAAAGCAATGACCAATTCGGAGTTCTTACGACAAAGGGACGAGATGTCGCATATTTTGGAGATACTGCTGAGGAAAAAGCACTATGGTTACTGTGCAGCCGAGGAAAAGAAATTGAGAATGATCTCTCAGAAAATAGCCTAAATACTGAAATCGATGTAAGCAACTGCGCCGATGAGTTTAGATCCCTCCTAAATTCTGCGCAAAGAGTTTGCATAATCGCTATTACTGAAGAATAAGCCCTAAATAGCCATTCTAACCCACTAAAAGCCTTTTTAAACCTTCTTAGGGCATAATTTTTATAGTAAATAAATTTGGTCTCATTTTTTCAACCGATGACCAATTTCCCCCACGGGGGTTTGGAGGTGAACTTTAAATGGCAGAATTTGTCAAATTCAGTGTGCCTGACGAGCTAAAGAAAAAACAGGTAGAATTGCTCGCAAAGGCAAATAAAACAGGAAAGGTAAGGATTGGCGCTAATGAAGCAACCAAGGCAGCAGAGAGAGGCACAGCTAAAATTATCTTCATAGCTGAGGATGTTAACCCGCCTGAAATAGTAATGCATCTGCCCCTTATCTGCAACGAGAAAAACATCCCGTATTCCTATTTTTCCACAAAAAAGGAATTAGGGCAGGGTGCAGGGATTGAAGTAGGAACTGCAGCTTTAGCCGTAATTGAGGAAGGGGATGCAAAGAAAGAGTTGGATGATTTGAACAGGAAGCTCGCGGAGCTCAAGAAGTGATGGTGGTATAATGGATAAAGGAATACCTGCCGAGGTTGTTCAAATCGTCCAGAGGACCGGCGTTTATGGGGAAATTGTGCAGGTTCTGTGCAAAATTCTTGAAGGACCGGAACAGGGAAGGGTAAAGAGAAGGAATGTCAAGGGAAATATAAAGAAAGGCGACGTAATAATTCTTCTCAGCACCGAAAGAGAGGCAAAGGAGATTAAGGTGAAGTGATAACAATGGTTAAATGCAATTTTTGCGGAAACGACATAGCAAAGGGCACTGGAAAAATCTACGGCAAGAAGGACGGAACCGCCTATCACTTTTGCTCCAACAAATGCGAAAAAAATCAAATAAAGCTCAAGCGCTCAAATAGGAAAACCAAGTGGACAAAGGTCCACCATGACCTTAAGAAGCAGGGCAAGAAATAGGGGGGGTAAATAATGGAGAGGACATTAATAATTTTCAAGCCAGATGCCGTAAACAGGGGCCTGGCCGGAAAGATGGTGACAAGGTTTGAGGACAAAGGCCTGAAAATAATCGCAATCAAGATGGAGACGCTCAATCCTTACAAACTCAAGGAGCACTATGCCCACCACAAGGAAAAGGATTTCTACGATGAATTGATTAAGTTCATGACCTCAATTCCATCAATTCTTTTTGTTGTTGAAGGTAAAGAAGTATGTGCTGTTGTGAGAAAGATGATTGGTTCAACTCTTGGAAGGGAGGCAGAGCCAGGCACAATAAGGGGGGATTTCTCGGTTTCAAATCAGGCTAATCTCATTCACGCATCAGAGAATGTGGACGTAGCTGAGGATGAAATCAAGAGATTTTTCGACAAAAGTGAAATACACTCATACCAGAAAATGGATTTCGATTGGGTATATGCAAAAAAGGAGAAAGGATATCTTGATAGTAAAGATAAGTAAGGCCAATAAAGATGCAGTATTGCCATCCTATGCCCATCCAGGAGATGCCGGGATGGACCTTTATTCAGTTGAGGAAACAGAAATTAAAGCCGGCGAAAGGAAATTGGTTGGAACTGGAATAAAAATTGCGCTGGAAACCGGCTATGAGGCCCAAATTAGGCCGAAAAGCGGCCTTGCGATAAAGGAGGGCATCACAGTCCTTAACACTCCAGGAACAATAGATGCGGGTTACAGGGGAGAAGTAAAAGTAATACTGATAAATCTTGGCGACAAGGCTTTTGGCATTAAGAAAGGGCAAAAAATTGCCCAGATGGTTTTTGCGAAAGTTGAGGAAGCAAAATTAGAGGAAGTTGATGAGTTAGACGAAACGCCGAGAAATGACGGGGGATTTGGCAGCACAGGTTTGCAATAGGTGAGTGAAATGATAAGGACGCCGATAATCACAGTAATGGGCCATGTTGATGCAGGAAAGACAAGGCTGCTTGACACAATTCGCGGAACCTCGGTAAGCGAAAGGGAGGCAGGCGGAATTACACAGCATATTGGTGCAACCGAAGTTCCGATGAGCCTTATTGAGGGGATTGCCGGAAACCTAATACAGAAATTCGGATTTGAGATTAGCATCCCTGGCTTGCTTTTCATTGACACTCCAGGCCACGAGGCATTCACTAACCTTAGGAAAAGGGGGGGGAGCATTGCCGATTTGGCCGTTGTTGTGGTAGATATCCATAAGGGCCTGCAGAACCAAACGATTGAGGCAATTGAAATACTTAAAAGTTATAAAACCCCGTTCATAATTGCAGCAAACAAGATTGACAGCATCTTTGGCTGGCAAACTGAAAAAGGGCCTTTTAGTGATAATCTGAAGAGGCAATCGCCAAAGGCAAAGGAAGAATTGGACAGAAAGATTTATGAGTTGGTGGGGCAATTGCATTCAAAGGGATTTTCAAGCGAGAGATTTGATAGGTGCAGTGATTTCACCAAGGAAATCCCAATAATCCCGACCTGCGCAAAATTCGGAGAGGGAATTCCTGAAGTGCTGGTTTTTTTGGCGGGATTGAGCCAGAAATATCTGGAAAAGAAACTCAGCATCCAGGTTAAAGGCAGGGGAAAGGGCACAATTCTCGAGGTAAAGGAGGAAAAGGGTTTGGGGAAAACCATTGATGTTATTGTTTATGACGGAACCATTAAGGTTGGTGAGGAAATAGTTGTTGGGGGAAGGAATGGGGCAATAGTTACAAAAATAAGGGCTCTCCTTGAACCTAAGGCACTGGATGAAATCAGAAACCCGCAGGAAAAATTCAGGAGCATAAAGGAAATACATGCGGCAGCAGGTGTCAAAATTGCCGCACCTATGCTGGATGACGCAATAGCTGGCTCACCAATCAGGGTTGCCGGCGGAGACAATGATGAAAGGGAAATTATTGAGGAGATGCAAAGTGTAAAGATTGAATCAGATGCCATTGGGCCTGTTGTTAGGGCCGATACTTTGGGTTCCTTGGAGGCATTTGTAAAACTGCTTGGAGAACGCGGAATAAAGGTCAAGAAGGCTGATGTCGGGGAGCTTACAAGAAGGGATATTATGGAACTTGAGTCTGTAAAGAAGAAGGACCAATTCAAGGCCGTTGGTTTTGCATTCCATACAAAAGCCACTGATGATGCTCTGGAAGAGGCCAAGAAAAGCAATGTCAAAATTTTAGAGGGCAATATAATCTACAAGCTTCTGGAAGATTATGACAAATGGGTGGAGGAAGAGAAGAACAAGAAAAAGCAGGAGGCCCTGGGAAAAGTAATAATGCCTGTGAAGATAAGGATAATTCCCGGCCATGTTTTCAGGAACACAAAGCCCGCTGTTGTTGGGGTCAAGGTTTTGGTCGGGAAATTGAGGACGAATATTGAGATTATGAAGGATGGGAAAATTATCGGAAGGGTGCATGCAATACAGTCTGACGGCAAGAATTTAACCGAGGCAGAAGAGGGGAAAGAGGTTGCCGTGTCAATTTCCGGTGCGGCCATGGTCGGCAGGAACATAAACGAAAAGGATGAGCTTGTTTCATTTATTCCAAAAAAGCAGTTTGACAAAATCAAGGAGATTGAAGATTCCTTGAATGACAAAGAACTGTCTTTAGTGGAGGAAATTAAGAAAATTGAGAAAGATAAGGAACTGATAGCATAGGAGGTATTTGATGAAAATTGTTATTTCAGACCCTAAAACAGGAAAGGCATATTCAAAAAAGATTGATTCCCCGGCAACTTTTGCCAATAAAAGAATTGGAGAAACTGTTGAGTTAGGGCAGATCGGTTTGGACGGATATGAGGCAAAAATTTCAGGCGGAAGCGACAAACAGGGCTTCCCAATGAAGAAAGACTTAAAGGGGAGTGCAAGGCATAAGATCTTCATCCTCAAGAACAGGAAAAACGGGACAAAGATAAGGATTAGCAAAAGAGGCAATACTGTTTCTGATGAAACAAGCCAGCTGAATCTTATGGTTACAAAACACGGTGCCAAAAAACTTGAAGAACTCCTACCGAAGGAAGGGGAAATCAAGGAAGAGAAGAAAACAGCCAAGGATGTTGCAATCGAAAAATCATTAAAGATTGCCGAAGGGCAGGAAGAACTAAAGGAGAAACCAAAAGGAAGGTAATATGTCCAAAAAAGAATCAGCAGTTCAGGCAGAGGTAAACATTGGCCTAATAGGCCATGTGGATCATGGAAAAACCTCCTTAACTGAAGCTCTTACTGGAAAGTGGACCGATACCCACTCTGAAGAGCTAAAGAGGGGGATTTCCATCAGGCTTGGCTATGCTGATGCCTCATTCTACAAATGCGGCAAATGCAAGGGGGCTGAAGGATATGGCAACAATGAAAAATGCCCCACTTGTGGAGGCAAGGCAAAACTGCTTAGGGTAGTCAGTTTTGTTGATGCCCCCGGCCATGAAACCCTTATGGCAACGATGCTGAGCGGCGCCGCACTAATGCAGGGAGCCATTCTTGTAATAGCTGCAAATGAGCCTGTTCCGCAGCCAAGGACTGCCGAGCATTTGATGGCACTAGGCATTTTGGGGGTAAAAAATGTTATAGCCGTGCAAAATAAGGTTGATTTGGTGGATAAGGAAAAGGCAATGAAGAACTACAAGCAGATAAAGGATTTCTTAAAGGATTATGGTTATGAAAATGCACCAGTAATTCCTATTTCTGCAAATTTCAAGGTTAACATTGATTTACTGACCGAGGCAATCCAGGAAAATATTCCTTCCAAGAAAAGGAACCCCGAAAAGGATCTTTTAATGTATGTGATTCGTTCCTTTGATGTGAACAAGCCCGGGACAAAGCCTAATGATTTGAAGGGCGGAGTTCTCGGGGGAAGCATTATTGAGGGAAATTTAAAGAAGGGCGAAGAAATAGAGATTGCCCCGGGACCTGATGAAAAAAAGATTGTGACAAAATCCGTTGACTTGGGGATTTCCACAGGCGTTCTTAATGAGGCGCATTCTGGGGGCTTGATTGCTGTCGGGACTATGCTAGACCCAAATCTCACAAGAAACGACCAAATGAGGGGGCAAATTATCGGAAGGCCGGGAAAGCTCCCTGCCGCAACAAAGAATCTTACACTTGAATTGCACCCTTTTAAACGGCTGGTGAGCAAGAACTTGCCGGAAATTAAGGTAAATGATTTGATTGTTTTGGCTATTGGGGCAACAACTGCCGTAGGAAATATTGTAAAAAAGGCAGGGGATAAGGATTATGATGTGCTGCTGAAAAATGCGGTTGTAATCAAAAAAGGGCAAAAGGTTGCGGTAAGCAAAAGGGACGGAACAAGATGGAGGCTGGCGGCCTATGGAGTATGCAAATAAAGTGGCGGTGGATACAAATATGCTTATGGCAATAAATCAGTTTGGCATTGATTTTTTCAATGAGGTGAAAAGGGAAATGGGGAATGTTGAGTTCATTGTTCCAAAACAGGTTAATATGGAGTTAGATGGGCTTGCAAAGGAAGGAAAGAAAAACCTATCCTCGGTAAAAATTGCTAAGGAACTTATGGAAAAGGAGAATGTTGAGGTAGTTGTTACTTCAGTTAAAGGAACTGATGATGCATTGGTTGAGTTGGCCGGAAAGGGAGCCATTATTGCAACCAATGATATTGAATTAAAGGCAAGGATTAAGGAAATTGGGGGAAAGATTATTTTTTTAAGGCAGAAGAAATTTCTGGAAATAATGTGATAGGAGTGATAAAATGTACACAATTTACAGCATTCATGATACGATGAGAGTTCCACCTAATGAACTGGGCGGAGATTTGAAGAAAACAATATTGGGAATTGCCCAGACTGAATATGACGGGCTGCTCGACGAAGATTTGGGAGTCGTTGTTGCGACAACCGAGGTCGAGAATGTAGGTGAGGGAAAGGTTATTCCCGGAGATGGTGCGGTTTATTATGATGCCGACCTCAAAATGCTGATATACAAGCCTGAAATGCACGAAGTGGTCGAGGGATTTGTCTCTGAAATCACTGAATTCGGGGCGTTCATAAGGACTGGGCCAATTGAATGTTTGATCCATGTTTCGCAGATAATGGATGATTATATCAATTATGACGCGAAACTGCCGGGATTTATCGGCAAGGAAACCAATAAGAAATTGATCCTAAATGACCATGTGCTTGCAAGAATTGTTACAATAAGCCTCAAGGGCAATGTTTCCTCATCAAAGATAGGCCTTACAATGCGCCAGGAAGGATTGGGAAAAGACGGCTGGGATGTAATTGACGCAAAAACAAAGAAAAGCAAGGATAAGGAAAAGGCCGCCAAGTCAGCGAAGAAAGAGGAAAAAGGGGGGGCGAAAAAATGACTCAGGAAAAGGCATGCAGGCAGTGCAGGAAAGTAATTGAAACAGGAGATAAGTGCCTGGTTTGCGGGAGTGCCCACTTTACAACTTTTTGGAGAGGCTATGTTAAAATAATTGACCCTGAAAAATCAGAAATCGCCCAAAAAATGGGCATTAGCACTATTGGAAAATACGCGCTAAGGTTGAGCAGATAGGTGATTATATGGATGCAGAAATAAGTGAAAGAATAAAGAATCCACTTCTTGGACGGGAGGAAATATTTCTTGCGGTAACTGAAACCAAAGAAACCCCCTCAAGAAAAGATTTGAGGAAAAAAATAGCTGCTCTGGTTGGTGCAAATGAGGAACTGGTTATGATTGGCAAAATTGAGCACCACTTTGGCTCAAAGAAGTTGAGCTGCAAAGCCAGGATTTATGAATCCAAAGATAAGATGGATTCAGTTGAGGCAAAGTTCATTGTTGACAGGAATCTGGGCGTAAAAAAGAAGAAAGGGGAAGCCAAAGAGGGAGCACCTGCCCCTGCAGCAGCTGAGAAGGGAGAGGGTGAAAAGGCTGAAAAGAAAGAAGATGTAAAGGAAGCCGCCCCTGAAAAGAAGGAGTCTGCACCAGAAAGCAAGAAGCCTAAAGAAGAGGAAAAAAAGGAATAGGGTGATTTAGATGGCTGAAGTAGTGAAACAGGAAAAGAAGAAGAGAGATAAGAAGGGTAAAGGCAGCTATTATGAGGCGAGTGGTGAAGGGCTGAAAAGAAACAGGAAGTCCTGCCCAAAATGTGGTGCCGGGGTTTTTATGGCAGATCACAAAACCAGGTCCAGCTGCGGCAACTGCAAATACACTGAATGGAAGTAGAGGTCTTTTGGTGCTTGAGGCATTGCTGATTGAGCTGGCATTTGATGTCATTCTCATAGGTTTGCCGCTTTTGTTTTTCATTTGGAAAAAACTGAATCCTAAAAAGGAATTGGGCCTTAAGCCAAACAAATTTTGGAAGGATTTTTCAGGTTCTTTATCGCTTTTTGCACTGTTGCTGGCTTCTTCAATTGTTGTGTCATTTGTGCTTTCATTGCTATGGCTCAATGATTTGGCAATTGTAGAGAAGTCAATCGAGGGCATGGTAATTAACTTTCCGCTGTTTATTGCCTATGCATTGGTTGTTAGGGTCTTTGCTGAGGAGGTTTTCTTCCGCGGCTTTTTGGTCAAGAGAATTGGGATTTTGTGGTCTTCGCTGGCATTTGGGCTGATGCATGCCCTTTATGGTTCTGTGGCCGAGGTTATTGGCGCATTTTTGCTTGGGCTTGTTCTTGCATGGTGGTTCCAAAAGAATAACTCCCTGCTGCAAAATTACATGGGACACTTTTTATACAATTCTTTTATAATAGCTATTTTGGTGCTTTCATGACTGAGATAATAAAGGTTGGAAAATCTGCCGCAAGGAAGGCGGCACAGGTTCTGAAAAATAATGGCGTGATTATTTATCCGACAGAAACATCCTATGGGATGGGGGCGAGTGTTAAATCGAACAGGGCAATTGCAGAGATTAAAAAAATCAAGGGAAGGGATGCCCATAAGCCTATTTCAATTGTTGTTTCCGATGAGAAAATGGCTGGAAGATACTGCAAATTAAGTGCGGATTCCAGAAAATTAATCCAAAAATTCATGCCGGGGCCGCTTACCCTTGTTGTCCCCAAAAAGAAAACAGTTCCTGATTCATTGAGCGAGAAGGGCATTGCATTTAGGATTCCCGCAAATAAATTCGCAAGGGATCTGTGCAGGGAACTGGGAGCTGCGATAACTGCCACTTCCGCAAATTTTTCATGGGAACCGGCAAATTATTCCGCGAAAAAAATAATTAAAAAATTTGACGGGAAAGTGGGTTTGATAGTTGATGCAGGAACCCTCCCAAACAGGAAAGCCTCCACATTATTTGATGTTGCAAACAGGAAAATCATTAGAGCCGGAAAAATTACGGAAACGAGAATTTTAAAGGTTTTACTACATTAGTTCAATGGTGTTTTCTTGAGTAAAATAGGAATTCATGCGACCACACAGAAAAGATTGCCACGTGTACTTTCCAAAGGCCTGAAACGAGTCCCCTTTTGGAGGAGTAGGCGACCTATCAGAAAACCATTGCATTTTAGGTTTACTTATCCTCAACGTGCCAGCATTTTTTCAGGTAAAACGAAAGCTCAGAAAGTAGATGCAATGTACGAATCCCTGAAAGCGGCTAACATACATATCACTGGCAGTTCGAGAGGATTTTTTAAGATAAGGAAAATCGGGGTAGTTTTGGTTGATTTGGATAAATCACAAATAATAGAAAGGCGGGAAAGTCCTCTTAGAATCAAAACAGGACGTTCAGAAAGGAACGCATTGGTGGGGGAAAATCTTGAAGTTCCAAAGTTAACAAGTCCTCCTGAGGCATTACAACCGGTTGAATTAACTGAAGTCGAAATAGGGCAAATTGAAGAAGCGACAAAAGGCATGCATTGATTGAAGCCAACAAGAAAACCGCAGAAATGATTGTAGAAATAATTGAGAAGTGTTTGAAATGATTTGTTTAGGAATAGAATCGACCGCCCATACCTTCGGAATTGGGATTGTTGATGATAAGTGCAATGTTCTTGCTAATGAGAAAATGGCATTTGTTACTGAGGAGGGTGGAATTAAACCAGGGGATGCCGCTGAATTCCACCTTAAAAATGCTAGGGGAGTAATTGAATCAGCACTTGAAAAAAGCGGGAAAAGTTGGAATGAGATTGATTTGATTTCATTTTCCCAGGGACCTGGTTTGGGGCCTTGTTTAGCTGTGGGGGCGACAGCCGCAAGGGCGCTTTCATTAATTCACAAAAAGCCGCTTTTGGGAGTGAATCATTGTGTCGCGCATATAGAAATCGGGAAAAAATTATGCAAGACGAAGGACCCTTTGGTTGTTTACGCATCCGGGGCAAATACGCAAATAATCGGTTATGAGAGCGAGAAATACCGGGTTTTTGGGGAAACTTTGGACACGGGAATAGGTAATTTGCTGGACACTTTTGGCAGGGAAATGGGGTTGGGCTTTCCTGCAGGGCCGAAGATTGATAAGATGTATTTTGCGGGGAAGAAGTATATTGAGCTCCCTTACACTGTAAAGGGGATGGACTTGAATTTTTCCGGTTTGTTAACAGCCGCAAAATTAAAGATTGGAAAGGAAAATGAGGATGATTTGGCATATTCGTTGATGCACACCGCATTTGCAATGCTTACAGAGGTTACTGAAAGGGCATTGGCCCACACCGGGAAGAAAGAGGTTTTGCTTACTGGAGGGGTTGGCGCATCAAAGGCATTGCAAAAAATGCTCGGTGAGATGTGTGGGGGGCAAAAGGCGAAGTTTTTGATTACTCCATTTAGTGTGGCTTGTGATAACGGTGCCATGATAAGCTGGCAGGGAATAGTTGAATTCACTGCGGGAAAAAAGATGGAACTGGAAGAAACCAGAACCAACCAGAGATTCCGCACTGACCAGGTGGAAGTGAACTGGCTTTAGCCGAGCGCCTTCTCCGGCTCCACATACTCCATTCCAAAGGCATCTGAGACCCCTTTATAGGTTATCTTCCCGTCAATCATGTTCAGGCCTTTTAAGAGAGCAGGATTTTCCTTTAGCGCGTTTTTCCAGCCCTTGTCCGCCATTTCCAATGCATAGGGGAGGGTTGCCCCAGTTATTGCAAATGTTGATGTGCGCGGGAATGCACCAGGCATATTTGTTACACAGTAATGGGTTACTCCCTCCTCAACATAAACCGGGTCTGAATGTGAGGTTGGTCGGGAGGTTTCAATGCAGCCTCCTTGGTCAATTGCAACATCTACAATTACTGAACCTGGTGCCATTTTCGCAACCATTTCCCTGGAAACCAGTTTAGGGGCTTCAGCCCCTGCAACAAGGACACCTCCAACAAGCAAATCAGCCTTTGGAACCTCGTTTGCAATATTTTCAGGGGTTGATTTAACCAAATTCAGTTTTGGATAGAGTTTTTTCATTTCCTCAATCCTCTCATCCCTTAATTCAATTACAGTTGTGTTTGCACCCATCCCGAGGGCGACTTTTGCAGCTGCTTCTCCAACAACCCCTCCGCCGATTATTACAACAGTTCCCGAGTTTACATTGGTTACTCCTGCAAGAAGGATTCCCTTCCCGCCTGCAAATTTCGCAAGGTAATGGGCACCTATGTGGATTGACATTTTTCCTGCCACTTCACTCATTGGCGCAAGTAGTGGCAAAGACCTGTCTTCCAATTCAACAGTTTCATATGCAACACATGCCGCATTTGAAGAAATCATATTATCGGTTAATTCCTTCATTGAAGCAAAATGGAAATATGTGAAAAGAACCTGGTCTTTCCTAAAATAGGTGTGCTCGTCCTTTATCGGCTCCTTTATTTTCATTACCATCTCTGCCTTTTCACAGAGTTCCTTCGGGGCGTCAATAAGTTTTGCCCCTGCGTCCTCATATTCCTCATTGCTAAAGCCGCTACCTATTCCGGCATCTTTCTGCACAAGCAGCTCGTGGCCTTTTGACACAAATTCCTGGACACCCTTGGGCGTAATTGCGACCCTGTTCTCATTATCTTTTATCTCCTTCAATACCCCAACAATCATTTTTTTCCACCTCAGTTTTTAAATTTTATTTTCCACCAGAAAATTCCCAAAATAAGGAATAGTTCTCCGGTGATAAAAATAATAAAGAAAAGCAATTCGATCATGAGAATGCCGGCTAAATTGATTGAATTTATGAGCAAAAGATAGGCCGCAATAAGGTTTGTGGCGAAAAACAGAACCAGCATTATCCAGAAGAAGTATTTTGCAAGGCTCACATGGAGCCTGCTATTTTTGTTATCCGGAAGGTCCATCCAGTATTAATTAGAAAAATTGAAATTAAAAGGCTTTCTAATTCCTTTTCAGCAGTTCCCCGATTGTGTTATGCTCCCTTATGTAAAGGAAAAGGTAGAGGAAGGGGATTATCAAAAGCATGACTAGGATAAGGCCCACAGGCGCCAATATGATGTCCCTTGTGGGGTCCAGGTGAAAAGATGTTGCTATTACAAGGAGAATTAGCACTATCACAAAAAGGGCAACTGTTTCTACCGCCCTTATTTTCCTGTTTTTGTGGGCTGTACGCCCCTGCCTGAAATCGGCGGTGTAGCTGTAGAGCCATAATGCAACCGCGACAATTACCGCAAAAAATACAACATTATTCGGGAATTGGATCAGGGAAATGAAGTTATTTACCTGCTCTTCAGAATTGAAGTTAAGGAAAAGGTTTCTTGCAAAGGATTCAATTGCGGGGTCGCTGGGAATTACAAGCATTATAACCCCTAACAAAACCATGAGCATCAGAACAAACTGAAGAGCTTCCAAAGCGATGACTCTTTTGTCTTCTTTGGCTCTTTTTATCTTTTCCTTTGCAGTGGTTTTAATGGTCTGCGTCGATTCCCGGTTTATTTTCCTTGCCTTTTCAAGCATAGTATTAGTAACGGCTTTCTAGTATAAAAACATTACAATCCTGCCACAATCGACAAAATGATGGCGCCCCATACAAGCCTCATAAAAAAGGATTTGTCAAAAAGCAGGATAATTCCCAGGAGAAAGGTCATTGGGACAAACATAAATGGGGTGAGAATTGCCCAAAAAACTTTCTTGGAAAATTCCTTTGACTCAAACACCTTCTCCTGGAAAAACAGGAAAAATGCGTCAAAGGTGTTCTGCGCATCCTTCTCACTCGGGAAAGAATAATATACAAATGAAATCGCAAACCAGAGATAGATAATCATTAGCGGATTAAATGCGAAAAATGTCGATTTTGCAAAGAGTAGGAAAATCAGGGCAAAAATATTTCCAAGGATAAATGGCGCAGTGGTTATTGCAATTGACTGCGGCAGATTCGCCTTACCATGGACAACAAAGGAATCCTTTTTCCCGAGGAATTCAACTTTCTTAACCTCAACCCCCATTAGAATGCATGCCATATAATGGGAAAGTTCATGGAAAATTATTCCAGGAAAGAAAATCAGTTTAGGAGATAGTTTCATTTTTCCTTAACCTCTATGCCCATTTCCTCATCAATCTCTCTCGCGGTTTTTTCCATTTTCCTGAAAACGGAAAGTATGTCCTCTTCAATCTCTTTTATGGTTCTGTAAACTGATTTCGAGCGTGCAATGTAATATCTCCCATGCCTTGTTATAAGCCCTGCACGAAGGAGGTTGTTTAAGTGATTTATTACCGCCCCCCTGCTCATATCCACCCTTTCGGCGATTGCTGTTGAGGTTAATGCCTCCCCTTTCTCGGTTGAGATGACAATTTCCCTGAAGATGGATGATGCGGTTTTATCCTTATCAATTGGCTCAAAAAAACCAAGGCTTTCACAAATCCAGTCCAGTTCATCCATCGGCTCATTGGAGAATGGCCTTTCAATCTTCCTTATAACGATCTTAAAAGAAGCTTTCCTTTCAGTCATGTAGGGATTGGTGGAGGAAAGGCTTATAAACTTTTGTTCAAACAATTGTATAAACGTTTAAATAGTTTGAACATATTTTTTCTTTTGAAGTGGTTCTATTGAGTGATAAAAAAGGGCATAAATCCGCAGATACTAAGGGAAAGGACAAAATGAAGGCATTCCAAAAAGAAAGGGATGATTTCAAGGAGTTGCTGCAAAGAAAGCAGGCAGAATTTGAGAACTTCCAGAAAAGGAGTGAAAAGGAACAGGAGGAATTCAGGAAAAATTCCAATGCGAATATTATTGCGGAATTTCTCCCATTTGTGGAATCGTTTGAGAATGCGCTTGAGAAAATGAGGGGAGAAAAGGAAATTAACCGGGAGAAATTACTTGAGGGAATTTCTTTGATGGAGAAGCAATTGAAGGAATTTTTGAAAAAAGAAGGCCTGGAGGAAATTGAATCTCTGGGGGGAAAATTTGACCCTTCTTTGCATGAGGCGATGATGCAGGACAAGGATGATGAGAAAGAGGATGGAATTGTTTTGGAGGAATTTCAGAAAGGATATTTATTGAATGGACGGCTTTTAAGGCCAAGTAAAGTTAAGGTGAATAAACTAAATTAGGAGGAATTAAAAATGAGCAGAATAATTGGTATTGATTTAGGAACAAGTAATTCCGCTGCGGCGGTTCTTGAGGGGGGGAAACCGAAAATAATTCCCTCGGCAGAGGGGAATACAGTTTATGGAAAGGCATTTCCTTCAGTTGTTGCATTTACAAAGGATGGTCAGATGTTAGTTGGGGAGCCCGCAAGAAGGCAGGCGGTTAGCAATCCCGAGGGCACAATTACAGGTGCCAAAAGGAAGATGGGAACTGACCATAAGTATAAGATAAATGGGAAGGAATACACCCCGCAACAGATAAGCGCATTTATTTTGCAGAAAATTAAGAAGGATGCCGAGAGCTTTTTGGGGGACAAGGTTGAAAAGGCAGTTATTACAGTTCCTGCCTATTTCGATGACAACCAAAGGCAGGCAACAAAGGATGCCGGGGAAATTGCCGGATTGAAAGTTGAAAGAATTGTTAATGAGCCTACAGCTGCATCACTTGCCTATGGCCTGGACAAGAAGGGCAAAGATCATAAAATCATGGTTTTTGATTTTGGTGGAGGAACATTGGATGTCACTGTAATGGAATTTGGTGACGGTGTGTTTGAGGTTAAAAGCACAAGCGGCGATACCCAGCTTGGTGGAAGGGATATGGACCAGGCTCTAATGGATTACATTGTTGCCGAATTTAAGAAGGAGCAGGGCGTTGACATAACAAAGGACCCAATGGCAATTCAAAGGGTTAATGAGGCTGCAGAGAAGGCGAAGATTGAGCTGAGTTCAGTAATGGAAACTGAGATTAATCTGCCTTATGTTACTGCCGATTCCTCAGGGCCCAAGCATTTGGTTATGAAAATTAACAGGGCAAAACTTGAGGAATTGGTTGACCATATAATAAAGAAGTGTGAGAAGCCAATCCAGCAGGCACTTGCCGATGCAAAAATGACTGCGGGGGAAATAAACGAAGTTATTCTTGTTGGCGGCCCTACAAGAATGCCTGCCATGTATAAGTTTGTTGACGCCACAATTGGGACAAAGGTAGAAAGAGGTGTTGACCCTATGGAAGTTGTTGCAATGGGTGCGGCAATCCAGGGAGGGGTTCTTTCAGGAGATGTAAAGGATGTATTGCTTTTGGATGTCACTCCACTTACTTTGGGAATTGAAACCCTTGGAGGGGTGAGGACACCATTGATTGAAAGGAATACCACAATTCCTGTTAAGAAAAGCCAGATATTTTCAACAGCCGCAGATAACCAGCCTGCTGTGGATATACATGTTCTGCAGGGGGAGAGAGAAATGACCTCAGGGAACAAGACTTTGGGAAGGTTCCAGTTGATTGGAATTCCTCCCGCAGCTAGGGGCGTCCCGCAGATTGAGGTCACATTTGATATAGATGCAAATGGAATTGTGCATGTTAAGGCCAAGGATATGGGAACTGGAAAGGAACAGAGCATAAAGATTGTTGCCTCCCAAAAACTCAAGGAAGATGAAATTGAAAGGATGAAAAAGGAGGCAGAGGCTCATGCCGAGGAAGATAAGAAGAAGAAGGATGAGATTGACACCCTAAATCAGGCAGATGCCACCGTTTACGGCACTGAAAAAATGCTTGATGAGATGAAGGATAAAATTGATGCAAAGAAGTCAGAGGAAATTAAGGGTAAAGTAAATGAACTGAAAGAGGCGCTCAAGCCGCAGGAAAAGGATGTGGCAAAGATAAAGCAGAAATTAGATGACCTTAACAAAACTGTTCAGGCAATGTCAACTGAACTCTACAAAAAAGCGTCAGAAGAAGCGGCAAAGCAGCAGGGAGCACAGGCCAGCGGAGAAAAGAAGGAAGATAGTAAAGAAGGCGATAAGGACAAGGTTGTGGATGCTGATTTCAAAGTGGAAGACGAAAATAAGGATAAGGGCGAGGGGAAAAAGGAATAAATACTCCTGCCTCCAGTATTTTCCTCAGGAAGGTAATTCTAATTGGCAAAAGACCATTACAATACATTGGGGATTTCCAAGGACGCATCTTCGGACGATATTAAGGCCGCCTATAAAAAACTTGCAAAAAAATACCATCCTGATGTGAGCAAGGAGGATGGCGCTGAAAAGAAATTTAAGGAAGTTCTTGAGGCATATAACACCTTGCGTGACCCGCAAAAGAGGCAAAACTACGATAGGTTTGGCGATGCCGCACAGAGATTTGGCGGTTTTGGGGATTTTTCAGGCGCGGGTTTTCAGCGTGCGGATTTTGATTTTGGAGATATTTTTTCTGATTTTGCCTTTGGTGGCGGGGGGATGGGCGACCTCTTTAGGGGGGCTTTTGGTTCAGGGAGGAGAAGAGGTCCTCAGCAGGGGGAGAGCATCCGCTTTGATTTGGGAATTTCCTTTGAGGAAGCGATATTTGGAATTGAAAAAAAATTTACCATTGAAAGAATGGAAGAGTGTGATTCCTGCAAGGGAAGCGGCGCAGAGAAAGGAACTGAGAAAGTTAAGTGCAATGTCTGCCATGGAACAGGGGTGGAAGAAAAGGCAAGGAGATTTTTGGGGACTACCCTTGTTACAAGGGGCCCTTGCAGCAAATGCGGCGGCGATGGGGAGATAATTGAAAGGCCATGCAAAAAATGCTCAGGTGCAGGCAGGGTTAAGTCAAAAAGAAAAATGAAGGTTAAGATTCCTGCAGGGGTCAATACAGGAAATCACTTAAGGCTGCAGGGCCAGGGAAATTTCGGGGAAAAGGGCGCGCCCTCAGGAGATTTGTTTGTTGTTTTATTTGTTGACCCACATGAGTTTTTCAAAAGGGACGGTACCGATATTTTTTCAGAGATTCCGGTTTCATTTAGCGAGGCAGCACTTGGAATTGAAATTGAGGTTCCGACACTGAGGGGAAAGGCCAAGATGAAAGTTCCGCATGGGTCCCAAAGCGGGACTATTTTCAAAATGAAGGGGCAGGGAGTAAAGGAACTGAATTCTTCACGAATTGGGGACCAGTATGTTAAGGTGATTCTTAAAACCCCGGAAAAACTTTCCAAGGAACAGAAGAAACTGTTTGAGGAACTGGGTAAAATCGAGAAAATGAAAAAGGACAGAAAGGGCATTTTCGACGGCCTGAAGAAGCATTTTAAATGAAGTTAATAAGAAGGTTTAAATTGGTTTTTTAGCGCTAATTCTTGAGGTTTGAGTGATTCTAATGGCAGCTAAAAAGGGCGGATTGGACCTCCATGAAATGGAGGAAAAATGGCAAAAGAATTGGGATAAGGGCAAGATTTATGCATTTAACCCGAAATCCAAAAAGCCTGTTTTTTCTATAGATACCCCCCCTCCAACAGTCTCAGGCAAGATGCATTTAGGGCATGCCTTTTCCTATGCCCAGCAGGATTTTTCCGCCAGATTCAGGAGGATGAAGGGTTTTGAGGTTTTTTATCCCTTTGGAACAGATGACAATGGTTTAGCCACAATTAGGCTTGTTGAGAAGGAAAAGGGCGTTAAAGGAACGAGAATGAGCAGAAAGGAGTTTGTTAAAATTGCCCTAGATGTGCTGAAAGTTGCAGGGCCTAAATATGTTGAAAACTGGAAAAGAATTGGGATGAGCTGCGACTGGAGCATTTACTACACAACAATTAATGACCACTGCCAGAAAATTTCCCAAAAATCTTTTTTGGACCTTTACAATGAGAAAAGAATTTACCGGAAAAGGACCCCCTTTCTTTGGTGCCCTGATTGCCAGACCTCTATTGCGCAGGTTGAGATGAAGGACAGGGAATGCGAAAGTAATTTTGTGTATATGAAATTTGACACTTCTATTGGGGAGCAGATAACAATTGCAACAACAAGGCCTGAACTTCTTCCCGCATGCATTATGGTCCATGTCCATCCTGATGACAAGAGATACAAGAAATTCATCGGGGCAAAGGCGAAGATTCCGTTCTTCGACAGGGAAGTTGACATAATGGCAAACGGAGATGTTGACCCTGAATTTGGTTCTGGTGCGGTTTACCATTGTACTTTTGGGGATATGGATGATGTTGAGTGGCTGGAAAAATACAAAATTCCGGCGATTGAAATAATGAGCAAGGACGGAAGGCTGAATGAGAAGGCCGGAAAATATGAGGGGATGAAATCAGCGCAGGCGAGAAAGGCTATTGTCGAGGATCTGGAGACTGAGGGGAGGATTGAAAAAATTGAGAAAATCCGGCATGTTGTTAATACCCATGAAAGGTGCGGCACTGATATTGAAATTTTAATGACTGAGCAGTGGTTTATTAAGTATCTGGATTTGAAAAATAAATTCCTGAAAGCTGGGAAGGAAATGAACTGGCACCCGGCATATATGCGGTCAAGGTATGATAACTGGATTAAGGGCTTAAAGTGGGACTGGAATATCTCAAGGCAGAGGCGTTTTGGAATTCCGATTCCTGTTTGGTTTTGTGAGGATTGTGGGGAGAAAATACTTCCTGATGAAAAGGATTTGCCGGTTGATCCCTCGGAGGAGAAGGCAAAGAAGAAATGCAAATGCGGCTCAAATAATTTGAAAGGAGACCCTGATGTTCTGGATACCTGGGCAACCTCCTCCCTAACTCCGCAAATTACTGCGGGGTTGTTCCCGAAAATTTACGGTAAACTTTATCCAATGTCATTGCGGCCGCAGGCACATGACATAATTACATTCTGGCTTTTCAACACTGTTGTAAAATCACAGCTGCATTCAAATGTAAATCCCTGGAAGGATATAATGATCTCAGGCTGGGCACTGGACCCGAAAGGAAAAAAGATGAGCAAAAGCCTGGGAAATGTTATTGAGCCAAGTGAAATGATTGGCAAGTATTCGGCAGATATTTTGAGATATTGGGCGGGCTTAAAGACATTGGGGGAGGATGCCCCATTCAAGGAGCAGGAAATGGTTTCAGGGAGAAAATTGACTGTTAAACTCTACAATGCAGGGCGGTTTGTCAGCAGCCTGCTTAAGGATTACAAGGGAGGTAAGGGAAATCTGAATCCCGAGGATAAATGGATTCTTTCAAGGCTTAATTCAATGAAGAAAGAAGCAACAGAGGCATTTGAGGGATATGATTTCAGCAAGGCCCTTAATCCCACAAGGAATTTTTTCTGGCTGGAATTTGCCGACTATTATATTGAGATGGTTAAACACAGGGTTTACAATGAGAAGGGGGCAACAAGGGAAGCTGCTCAATTTGTGCTATTGAATGTTTACATGGATGTTTTGAAAATGTTTGCGCCTTTTATGCCCCACATTACTGAAGAAATTTACCAGACGCAATTCAAGAAATATGCAAAAAAGAAGAGCATACATCTTGAGGAATGGCCTGAGTCTGAGAAGAAATTAATTGACAGGAATTATGAGGAAATTGGGGAGATTGCAAGGGAAATTATTGGGAGCACAAGAAAACAAAAATCTGAAAAGCAGATGCCGATGAATGCTGAGGTGGGAAAGATTGAGGTTTTTGTGGCTGATGCGAAAACTGAAAAAATGGTGAAGGAGATTTCAGGCGTGATTGGAAATACAATGAATGTTAAGGAGATTTCTATTGGACAAGGGAAGGCTCCTGAAAGCGCTATCCCGATAAATGAGAAAATCTCGGTTTTAGTTTCAATGTGAAGCTTTTAATATTAGTTCAGGGTTATTTTAGTTGGTATTTATGAAAAGGGCGATAATATTTCTGGCGCTTATAGTGATTGCGGCAGCCGCTGTTTTCCTTTTCCTTTCTGCGGGTTTTGAGGGTAAATATGCCAGACTTACCGGGATAAATAATGAATTTGGGGTTGATGAGAATGTCATTGCCCCATATACTGTTGACAGTTTAAACCTTTATGAGGAGAAGTTGCTGGAGTTGGATGAACAATTCTCTGATCTTACTGAGGGGGACAGGGCAATGAAAGAAATTATCGCAATAAGGATTGCGGTTGTTGAAACCGAGCGAAACTTTGTTCTTGCAGGGAAGGAAATTGGCCTGATTGATCCAAATAATCCTGATTGTTCCCCTTCGGGGAGGGTTTTTACAGCGGCATTCTTTGCGGCCAATGCCAAGGAAAACGGGGAACTGGCACAGCAGAAACTCAAAGATTTCAATTCCAAATACGGTGAATTTTCCAACGAGGCATTGATTGGGAATGAAAATTTCAAAACAACTTTGGATCACTTAGTTGTTTCCGGGGAAAATCTGGAAAGCTCCCTTAAGGGACTGTGTTTTCTTCTTGGGTGAAGGTTATGAAAAAAGAACTGATTGCACGCGGTGCTGAAGCAGAGCTTTATCTTTCATCTTATCTGGGAAGAAAAACCCTCATAAAGAACAGGGTAAGGAAAAAATACAGGGATCCTGTTTTGGATGAACGAATCCGCAAAGAAAGGACAAGAATCGAATGTCTGATGCTGCATAAGGCAAAAGAAATAGGTGTAAGGGTGCCTGTGATTTACAAGATAGATGAGGCAGGGAAGGCAATCTGGATGGAGTTTATTGAGGGGGAAAAGGTGAAGGATATTTTGAATGAGGGAAATATTTCACTCTGCAAAAGGATTGGCGAGATGGTTGGGCAGATGCATTCAGCGGATTTAATTCACGGGGATTTGACAACTAGCAATGTTCTTCTACATAACGGAGAATTGGTTTTCATCGATTTTGGGTTGGCCTCAAACAGCCGCAAAACAGAGGCTAAGGCTGTTGACTTATTAGTATTCAAAAAAACCTTTGATGCCACCCATTTTAAGCTCAAAAAGGGCTGGAAAAGCGTTTTAACAGGCTATTTAGGGGCAAATTCTGAAGGTAAAGGGGTTATTGAGAAGATTTCAGCCGTAGAATCTAGGGCTAGGTATCATTGATAAATACGGCTTCAGAGCCCCCAGGAAGCTATTTAAAGCTTTCCAGGGAGAGATTATTAGTGCAATTTTTGTATGCTTTCCTGTTTCGTTAGAGCTGGAAGGGGCCTGAAAGGGTTTTTTATGGATTTTCGATAAGTGATTGGAAATGGCTGAATCAAAGGAAAAATCTGAGACTAAAGCTGAAGAAAAGGCTAGTGAAGAGAAGGTAAAGGCTACTTCTGAGAAGGCTGAAAAAGCCCAGGAAAATAAGGCTGAGGAGAAAAAATCTTCTGAGAAAAGGGCCAGGCCAAAAACCGGAAAGAAGAGCACTTCTCAAAAGCCTGACTGGGTTGAATTCGGGAAGAAGGATATTGAGGAAGTGGTTGTAAATCTGGCAAATGCCGGCCATACCGCATCTGAAATTGGGATGGTTCTCAGGGACCAGTACGGAGTTCCAAAAACCAAGCAGATTACAGGCGGAACTATTGAGGATATCCTTGCAGAGCATAAATTGCTCCCCGATGTTCCAAGAGACCTTTTGAATCTTATAAAGAAATCTGTTGTTCTGCAGAAGCATATGGTTGAGAACCACAAGGACTACACCGCAAAGAGGGGCTATATTTTAACGGTGAGTAAGATTAGGAAGCTTTCCGCCTATTACCTCACAAAGGGCAAGCTGGCAAAGGGCTGGAGATACACACCTGAACAGGCGGCATTGCTCGTTAAATAGTGATTATTATGAAATATTCATTGAAGATTAACGGAAAGGTTATTGAAACAGGGAAAAAGGAACTGGGAAAGATTGTTTCAGGAACAAATGGATTGATTGATGGTTTGGAGTGATTGTTTTGGCTGACGAGAAAAAAGGGAGACAGCAAAAGTCCAAAAAGAGGTCTGTGGACAAGTGGAAGAAGAAGACCTGGTTCTCAATTATTGCTCCTGCAGAATTCGAAAGGAAGATTTTGGGCGAGACTGTTTCAGAGAAGCCGGAAACTTTGGAGGGGAGGACAATATCCGCAAGCTTAAGGGATATTGCCAACCAGATAAAGAAGCAGCATATTTCAATTAAGTTCAAGATTAAAGAAATTAAGGGTGACAAGGCATATACTGAAGCTATTGGACACGAGATTAAGGGCTCTTACTTAAAAAGAATGTCAAGAAGGAGAAGCAGCAAGATTGAAAGGGTGCAGGTTATCAGGCTAAAAGACGGGGCAAATGCCAGGATAAAGAGTGTTGTTATCACCGCCAGAAAGACAACCGCAAAGAGGAAAACCGCTATTGGGAAAATTCTTAATGAAGAGGTCAGAAGATTTATCTCGAGGCTGAGCTCTGAAAAACTTGTTTATGAGATTGTTTTCGGGAATGTTGAATCAAGGATATTCAAAGAAGTGAAAAAAGTTGCGCCCGTAAAGAAGATTGAAATTGTAAAATCAAGTATTTCCAGATCGAAGTGAGTGTAATGGCGTTCTTACCGCCCGTGTATGGATTGCCGGGCGATGTAATTGAATTGTCGATTGTAGTAATTGTACTTGTTCTTTTCTCATTAATTTCACTCTGGAGAAATGCCCTTGACCTTAAGGGAATAATTGTGGCAAATATTGTGGGAATTGCCATTTTTATCCGCGGGGGCGAATTGGGACTTATTGAATTTTTTGTTTTGGTTGTCATGTTTATTGTGGCGGAATTGTCCACTAGATATGCAAGGAAAAAGATGGGCAGCGAACATGGCAAGAGAACCAGTGCCAATGTAATCGGCAATTCTGGCGGAGCCCTTATTGCAATTTTGCTTGGTTACCATATTGCATTCTTTGGGGCAATAGCTGCCGCACTTGCGGACACCGTCTCCTCTGAATTTGGGATGCTTTCCGCCAAAAAGCCGAAGCTGATTACAACAATGGAGGAAGTGGAAACAGGAACTGACGGAGGGGTCACCAAACTCGGGCTTGCGGCAAGTTTTGCCGGGGCGCTGATGATTGGCGCAATTTACTTTCTCGCAGTTAGGGATTTAGTTCCCGCAATTGCCATTGTGACTGCGGGGGTAATTGGCTCATTGGTTGACAGTTTACTTGGCGCGGTTTTTGAGAGAAAAAAGATTCTGAACAATATGCAGGTAAATTTTCTCGCCACACTTGCCGGCGGAATTAGCGCAGTCCTTATTGTTGCAGTTGCGGCATTATTAGGATTTTAGGCCCACATCAGGGGGGAGCATGCGTGAACTTATCCCGTCCCCAAAGGAACTTCCTGCCTGGGTAAAAACATCAAAAAGGGTTAATCCCTGCTTGCCATAAATCTCCAATATGGGTTCGCCTGTAATTCCGCCCAATTCGGCCGCCTTCTCAAACGCATATTCTTTTGTCCCCACATCATCAATCAGGCCTGCTTCCAATGCCTGCCTTCCCGACAGGATTCTCCCGTCAGTTAATTCATCAAAGACTTCCATATCCAGCTTATTTCCCCTAAATTCAATTATATCTTCCTTAAACCCTTCCAGCGCCTGATTGACTATCTCCTGCAGCATATTCCTTTGCCCCTCAGTTAGTTCTGAAAAGGGGCTGCCAATATCCTTGTTCTTTCCGGCGGTTATTGTTGTGACCTTAACCCCTAAATTGTCAAGAAGCTCAACCATTTCATATACCATTGAAATTACGCCTATGCTCCCTGTGAGGGAATCCTCATCGGCAATTATTTCATCTGCTGCTGCCGCGATATAATAGCCGCCGCTTGCGCCCACATCCCCAATATATGCGATAACCGGCTTATCAACTTGCCTTATTTTTGCGACAATCTGCTTGGTTGCAACAACCCCTCCGCCAGGGCTGTCGATATCGAGGAAAATCACGCCAATGGTAGGGTCATTGCCGGCATCATCTATTATCGCAACCAATTCCTCCGCAGTATAACTTGAAGAATAACCTCCGGTGGATGAGAATATTTCCCCTTTTACAGGGATTACTGCAATGCTTTTCTCAAACAATGCCGGGCCAAATAATAAGCCTGAGGGGATTGCGGCACTTAAAATCAGCACAATTACCGCCAACGCCACAAGTGAAGCCAATGAAAGAATTATGAGATTACGCAACAAATCACTATCAAAAACTATGAACTATAGTTATTTTATTTGTTCCCCTTTTATAATCTTTAACGGATTTAAAATCCGTAAAATGGATGGATTCTTTTGCTGGACTTCCTTATCAAAATATTAATTTACATAATTCCGATGTATATTGCCAATTCAGGGGCAATGCTGTTTGGGGGAAAGACCCCGATGGATTTAAACATCAAATTTATCGACGGAAAATCAATTCTAGGGCCGGGAAAAACATTCAAGGGAACTTCAATAGGGATTGTTTTGGGTACGGGGGGTGCCTTTTGTCTCGAATTCTTTTTTCCATCCCTTACCGCGGGAATCAGCCCTGATTTTTTTATGCTTGGCTTTGCATTGTCGATAGGGGCAATTTTAGGCGACATTGCAGGAAGCTTTTTCAAAAGGAGAAACAATATCCCCAGGGGGACTGAAGTTTTGTTCCTGGATCAATTGGATTTTGTTATCGGGGGAATGATTTTGGGGACCATTTATTATCTCCCAGGATTCTATGAAGCCCTATTGATTGGTGCCGGCACAATAATAATTCACAAGATAACAAATTATCTGGCATTCAAAATAAAACTGAAAAAGGTTCCGTGGTAGATTGAAGGGCATATTTTGGTTTGTTCTGAAATTTTTTGCGGTTTTTTTTGTGCTTGAGGCATTATTGGTTGGTTCAAGCATACCTTTGCTGCAGGAGCCGATTGCATCACTTGAAGCGGGGCTTCTGGGACTTGAGTCAGAGGGAAATATAATTCTTTCAGAGGGAGGCAATTTTGAAATAAGCCCGTCCTGCACAGGTTTGGTGAGCAGCATAATACTTGCGGCAATAATTTTCTCGCTGAAGAAGCCGGAAATAAAAAAGAAAATTGGCATTTTCCTCGCAGGTTCAGTTAGCCTTCTTGTGCTGAATCTTTTCCGGATTTATCTTGTTATTTTGGGCGGGGAATTATTCGGCTTCTGGATTGTTGAACCTTTGCATATTTTGAGCTGGTTTGCGACAACCGCATTAATCCTTGTTTTATGGTATTACTTAACAATGCAAATAACCGGCATTAGGAATTTTTCCGGGTTTTTATAAGTCAGTATTTTGAGATAATGTATCTTGCAATCTCAGAATATGCCGGCCTTGCGATGAAAACTCCGATTAGAACTCCGGTTATTGTGATAATTGCAAAACCGACCAATTTTCCAAGTCCAAAGCCGAACAAAACAATCGGGAACATTGTTGCAATGGTTGTTGCTGCGGCCACCATAATTATGAAGAACGCCCTCTTTACCCTGTTCAATAGGGAGGTGTCTGCCGCAATCTCCCCTTTCATCAGTTCATCAGTAATGACAATCTGATCGTCAACACCGGTTCCAACAGCCGCAAGAATTCCCGCAACCGCGGCCAAATCAAGGTTCCAGTTGATGAGGGCGGCAAAGCCAAGAATAATAAAGACCTCACTCAGCCCGGTAAATACTATCGGTACTGTTAACCTCAATCTCCTGTAACGGATGTAAATGACCAATGCAACCACAATCAATGCCACTATGCCGATGAAAAGGACATTCTGCAAAAACTCCTGGCCAAGAAATGGGGAAATTGTTTCCTTGGAGATGCTCTCCACCCCTATTGGGAGGGAGCCTGATTCAAGTATTATGGAAAGGGTCTGGAGATTTTCAATGGCGGCTTCCTGTGTTTGGGTTGTCCCTTCAATAAACAGCCTGGAGAAAATCTTAGCCTGAGAAACATCACCAACATATGGCTCGAGGTTTGTAATTCCAGAGGTTAACGAAATAACCTGCCTTGCGCCAGTTGCCTGCCATACCCAGGGAATGGGCAGTTGCGATGCAAATGTTTGCGTACCAAACTCGTTTGGGTCTAATAAATAACCTTCAGTGGATGATTCCACCTCCTTTATCTTAAAGCCCATTGACTCCAAATCATCCTGGACGATTGTTGGAAGATATTTGGGTATTATTGCCGTACTTTTGGTTGACACTAGTGAGGACAGTTCTGATTTTTGCTCGGCAGTTAGGCCATTATCGCCAACTACGATATATGGCAATGCGGCATTCTCGAAAAGATCCTCAATTCTGGTGTCGGCAGGGATGTCATTGGATGCATTTCCCTGCAGCAGAAGCTGCCTGTCAGCCTCATACAATTCCTGACTAAGGATAAGGACCGCATTATCAGGCCTATCAATAAAGAAATATGTGACATCACAATCATACTGGCTCCCCACGCCCGATGGGTCAAATGCATTAAGTGTACAGCGGTGGAACACACTGCTGGTGAATTTTTTGGCCGCTTCTTCCTTTAGCAGGAACGGCAGCCTCCATCCAACCAAGCTGTCTTTTGGGAATGCGCCATAACCATTTGCACTGTCCTTGTATATTTGAATTATATCTGAACCCGTGAAAAGGATCTCCCCATCCAAAGTTGCCTCAAACTTTCCCTGGCGCCTTAGCAGCCCTTCCATTCTTTCAACCTGTTCAGGGTCGGTTTCTGCTATCTGCACAATTACATATTTGTCCCCTGAGGTTGTGACTATTGTATCCCTTAACCCTGTCCAGTCCATTCTTTGCTGAATCGTCTGCTTTACGGCGTTTAATTGGGCAGGGCTCTCGGCTTCCCTTTCCAGCTCTATCTGGAACATGGTTCCACCCTTAAAATCAATTCCTAGCGAGATTCCCTTGAAGGTAATCAATCCCAAAGATAGTATCAGCATTGAAATCAAAAGGAGGATTTTCCAGTTGCTAAGGAGTTCCCTCATTCAGTTCCCCCCTTTTTTTGATTCCACATACCATAAAAGCACTGGTGCATTCATGAACCAAGTGGAGATAAGGTCTGCAAAAAGGCCGAAAAGCAGTACTGCCGCAATCTGGAAAATGATAAATATCTGGCCTAGATATGCCAGGATTATCATCGAGGTTAATGCCGCAATTGTGGTGAATGTCATCGTAAGCCCGGTTTTCATTGACTCCACGGTCCTTTCCCTTGCAGTTCCTTCCTTTCTCTTAAGCAGCCTTGTGGTAAGCATAATGTCTGTGTCAACACTGTAACCAATCAGCATCAAAAGGGCGGGAATTGAGGCAAGGGATAGCGGAATCCCGAAAATTGCCATAAGTGCAAGTGCCCCTGCTATGTCAAATACCGCGGCACCAATCACCGCCAATGAGGGGATTATTTCCCTGAAGAAAATAAATATCACAATTATAACTGAGATAAATGCCATGGCCGCAACCATTATGGCGCTTTCCCAGAAACTTTCCCCCAGCGAGGGGCCAATCTCTGTTTTTTGGAATTTTGCATTATCGCCCAGATTAAATTCGGTCTTTATAAGATTCTGGACCGAAAGTTCGAATGATTCCTTTGCCTGAATAAATGTGTCGGTTGCGGCATCCACTGTCTGCTTAGGCGTAAGGTTGTTTGTGGGTGGGGGGGTTGCGTAATCCCCAAGAAGGGCCATTGCAGATATTGCCTCCTGTTTTGCCTGTTCTGGATTGGTTTCAAGGAGCGATTTTGCACCGCTTATTCCCTCCTCGGCATCAAATAAATCCTGATTTTTGCTGTACTGGATTACCGCCCCATAGCCGGCGGGGGATGAAACTGAACTTACGCGCAATTCCTGTAAGGGATATTTTTCCAAAAGGAGTGTTTCCACCCTTTCTGCATCCATCGGCAAATCTCCCCTGGCAACTATCATAGTGCCTCCTGTTAGGTCTATGCCCTGTTCAATTCCGGGAAAAACAAATATTGCCACAAGGAAAACAACGAAAATTATGGCTGGAATTATCAGCAATTTCCGGTAATTTCCCTCATAAAGCCTATGAAACAGCTTGTCGAACATTAGAACCAATTCCTTTCAAAAACACAAAAAAAAGCGCATATTCGCCATATTTGCAGTAACTATTGATTAATGATATTTACCTAACAATTAATGAAGCTAATGATTTAAATATTATGTGGGGATGCCCTTGAATTTAGCTAATATTCCGACAAAAAAGGATTTAATGGATTCTGCCGTAAGAAAGGCGTTAAAGGTAGCCGCCGGAATGAAAAAAACCAGGAATAAGGAAAGGCGGGTTAAGGAGAAGGAATCTAAGAAGGCCGCGATGCTGGGGAAGGAATTATCCTCCAAATTGCACGCTGTTTCTGTTTCCTTTCCCAATCTGGAGGACATGCATAAATTCCATCTGGAATTGCTTTCGTCATCAGTTGACATAGATTCATTGAAACAGGCACTTGCACATCTGGAGAAAAGTTCGAAATTGATAAAGAAATTGATGATTGAAACTATAAAAAATATTCACCGGTCCGATGATAAGGTGAAGGTAATTAGGGAGCGGAAAAGGTTTTTTGCTCGCGCTGATTCCATAATCTCAAAAGTTGAAAAAAGCCTTAACATTGTCAGAAGCGCGGTGATAAATGGGAGAAGGCTTCCGAAACTAAAACTTGAGTGCTTAACTGTTATTCTTGCAGGTTTTCCAAACACGGGGAAAACAACAATCCTTTCACGCCTTACAACATCAAAGCCTGAAATTGCGTCATATCCTTTCACAACAAAGGGGGTTAAGTTTGGTTATTTTTCTTATAAGTATCATGATGTTCAGGTTGTTGACACCCCGGGATTATTGGATAGGGAGATGGCAAAAAGAAATCCTGTTGAGAAAAGGGCGATAGCTGCACTCAAGTATCTGGGGGAAGTGATTGTATTTGTGGTTGACCCAACTGAACGGTGTGGTTATCAGCTAAAGGAGCAGATGAGCCTTTTGAAAGAGATAAAGAAAATTTTCAGTCAGAAAATAATTGTTGTGTTTAACAAGGCAGATATTGCAACTGAAGAAGAGATGAAAAAGGCGAGGAAAGAGACTGATGGGATTGTTTCCGGCGAAGGGGTTGAATCTGAACTGAGGGAAATCCTCGGGAAAGAGGCCATTGAGAATTTTAAGGGGAAGTGAATTTTGCTGCGAGTTATTCTGATTCTTCCGCAACACCAACTACGCATACTCTTGAAGATGAATTCTCATTAATTAAATCCTTAAATCCGCCTTCGCAGTCATCAATGTTTAATTCCAGATCTAAACCATTATCGCTAATATCATCTCTAATCTCATTAGCCCTGCTGCATAGCATCCACAAACTTGCGTGTTGAGTCAATTTCTCTTTGTAGGCAATCACACTACCCTTAAAGATTCCCTCATATTGGAAGTTGTTGTTATTTTCAAGGCTATTCCCTATGAGAACACAAACCTGATCAGAACTTAACTCCCGTGTCCCCTCGGCAATTGGCTTTGCCGCAAGGATTGCATCAGACTTAAATGTAACTTGCCCTATCTTTTTCGGAACCCCAAGATCATTCACGAGGTTTCTTACATTTTTCTTTGCCTCATCCATAGGATTGTTGTTGTCAAAACAATCAACTATTATTGTGACATTAAAAAACCAAATTAGAAAGAAAAAAATTCCCAAAAAAATCATCGCACTACCATTTATCTTCTGCTTCTTTTTATATAGCAAATAAAAGCCAAATAAAAAAGCAATTATGAAAATTGAGAAATAGATAATACTATCGATTGCAAAAATGTGGAGGGTGCCACATTCCAATGCAAAAGTATTACCAAGCAACAAAATTAGAATTCCAAGGGTTAACAACTTCCTGTTCATTTGCCACAAATAAGTCCAAACTGGTATTTATAGTTGCTGGAGAAAGGGTAGGTAGGCGTGTGTTTTAAATTGTTTTCTTATTTATATTATCTCAGTTAACCGATAAGAAAGTTGAACTACTTTCGGGGGTTTTTGTAAAAATGACTGTTTTTGAATGCTATCCGGTTTTTTACAGTTGACTTTTCTAGTTGGCCGGCTGGCAAAGGAGGGGTTGGAATGGACAATGAACTTAATGACGTGGCTGAACTAATGGAAGAGGTAATTGAGGATACCACTGTTCCAAGGAACATCAGGAAATCTGTTGATGATGCCAAGCAAAAAATTATGGCAAAGAAGGAGGAAATTGGATTAAGGATTACATCCGCAATCTACCGCCTGGATGACATAAGCAATGACATCAATATGCCTGCCCATACCCGCACCGAAATTTGGACCATAATCTCCGAACTTGAAAGGTTGAGGGAAAAAAGCAAGTAAGGGGTTTTTTTGGAGAAAAATTTGATAACAGAATCTGTTGAAAAGGAAGTAATTGAGTACGCCGCAGAGAAAGGAATACTTATTGAACCAAATGCGGTTGCGCTACTTTCCTCCCTGAAAGATTACAGGGAGATGATTGACGAATTTTTAGAAAAGGACGAACTAATTATTGACGAGAAGAAGATTAAGGCTTCTTTGCTTAGGAAGGACACAAAGCTGAAAGGGGTTGAGGAAACTGTTATAATTAGGAAAAGCGGTTTCAATGCCGAAGCCAGGGATGTGGACCCAAAATTAAGGGTAATGGAAGAGTATGACATTACGGGGAAGAGCTATAGTGAGGGCAAAATAAAGGACTTTTTAAGCATGTTTCGGGATAAATTCCAGTTTCTTTCATCTGTCCTGAAGCAGAGACAGGGATTTGACCCAAGGGCGATTTCAAGAGTGGCAAGGTCTTCCAAGGGAAGAGATGTCGAGTTTATCGGGATGGTAAACAGAAAATGGGTGAGCAAAAAAGGGAACCTTGTTTTTGAGGTTGAAGATTTGGATTCAAAAATAATAGCGCTTGCGTCAAATAGTGAGAAGCAGTTGTTTGATTTTGCGCAAAGTGTTATTTTGGATGATGTTATCGGGGTAAAGGGCTCAAAACTCAGCGAAGATTTGGTTATTGCAAAGGAGATATTCCTTCCGGATTTGCCGAACAGGCCTGTTAAAAGTGTGGAACGGGATTTGAGCATTATGGCGATTTCCGACCTTCATATTGGAAGCAAGCTGTTCATTGAGAAGGAGTTCAATGATTTCATTTCATGGTTAAATGGGAATGCAAGTTCTGGGAAGGAACTTGAAAGAATAGGCAAAATAAAATATCTGGCGGTAGTGGGCGACAATATTGACGGGATAGGGGTTTACCCTGACCAATTTGATGAACTGGCGATAAAGGACATTTACAAGCAATATGAAAAATTCACGGAGCTTATGCTGAAGGTCCCGGAATATATTGAGATTATAATTTGCCCGGGGCAGCATGATGCCGTAAGGAGGGCAGACCCCCAGCCAGCCATCCCTAAGGAGT
>JAFCCJ010000008.1 GCA_017610305.1 Candidatus Iainarchaeum sp. | reverse complement strand
GCATTGCATACCATCTTTCGCTGGTTTCATCTACTTCTTGAATATGGAATTCATAGCGATACCATCTTCCCTGCTCCATTACAATATTGCACATGAAGCGGGCACCAAGCTCAATCACAAAGGGCGAACCTGTAAGACCGGGAAGTTCGGCGGTGGCGGGCGGGCTGAAATTTAAAGCTGTTCCCCCTCCAGCATGGCTTGCATTAGTGCGAACGCTAAACCAGTGCTTGTTTGGGCCATTCCCAAACCAGTTTTCGCGAACCCTAAAATAAATTCTATAGTAAAGGTCATCAGGGTCATAAAATACGTCTCCGCCGGTTCCACCTGCAATATCCCAGTTCATATAATGGGGGCTGCCATAACCAGTATCGCCAACAGTTCGCATGTTCAGGAAATTGCGCCCTCCGGGGCCGTTTGGATAAACAATCGGATCCTGCAATCTCCCTGACCAGCCAGAACCTGAAAACCATTTTCCACCATCATCAATAGCTTCATCAGAGCTCCCTAAAGCAGTGTCCCAGCTGCTTTCGAAAAGGACTGCGGCGGAAACAGTATGCAATAGAAAAACGAGGCAAATAACCAGCAAAATTTCCTTTTTCATTCACTATAATATAGATTAAGTAGTATTTATGGGTTTTTGGCGTTGTATTTGGCGAACGAAGTGAGCAAGGCCTATACGAAGTATAGGCCGTTCCGTCAACCCGAATAGGGGTTGATAGAAAGGTATTTAACGATTTAATATTTACTTTTTCTACCATTTAATCTTGGTGAGGTGGGTAAATGTCGATTTTAAGCGAGAAGGATCCGGAAATATATAAGTCCATTCAGTGCGAGAAAGAAAGGCAGATGGATGGAATTGAGCTGATTGCTTCAGAGAACTATGTCAGTGAGGCTGTTTTAGAGGCAATGGGCAGCATTATGACCAATAAATACAGTGAGGGATATCCTGGGAAGAGATATTATGCCGGGAATGAATGCATTGATGTTGCCGAAAATCTTGCAATTGACAGGGCGAAAGAATTATTTGGGGCGGCACATGTTAATGTCCAGCCGTTAAGTGGTTCTCCGGCAAACCAGGCTGTTTACTTCGCACTTTTGGAGAGGGGGGACTCATTTATGGGCCTTGACCTTGATATGGGCGGGCATATAACCCATGGGCTTAAGATTAATTTTTCAGGGAGATATTATGACCATATTTCATATGGTGTTGATAAGGAAACTGAAATGCTTGATATGGATGCCATAAGGAAATCCGCAAAAGAGAAAAAGCCTAAAATGATTCTAAGCGGTTACACCGCCTATCCAAGAGAGGTTCCTTTCAAGGAATTCAGGGAGATTTGTGATGAGGTTGGGGCTTTTTGCTGGGCAGATATTGCGCATATTGCGGGATTGTGCGCGACAGGGTACCACGAAAATCCAGTCCCATATTTTGATGTTGTCACAACCACAACACATAAAACATTGCGCGGGCCAAGGGCGGCGATGATAATGTGCAAGGAGGAATTTGCTGCGAAGATTGACAAGGCGATTTTCCCTGGTTTACAGGGAGGGCCTCATGATCATATTAATGCTGCAAAGGCTGTTGCCTTCAAGGAGGCGATGCAGCCTGAGTTCAAGGAATACTCCGGCCAGATAATTAAGAATGCGAAATCTTTGGGTGAGGAACTGCAGGCGCAGGGGATTAGGCTTGTGAGTGGAGGAACCGATAACCATTTGCTGCTGCTGGATTTGACCAAAACAGGGCAAAGGGCAAAGCATCTTGTTGAGCAACTGGATAAGGCGGGGATTTGCACCAATAAAAATACAATTCCCTATGATACAGGAACCCCGTGGGATCCAAATGGGATTAGAATTGGGACTCCTGCATTAACCACCAGGGGAATGAAGGAATCTGAGATGAAAATGGTCGGGGAATGGATTGGGCAGGTTGTGAAAAGTCCTGATGACAATGCACTTATTGAGAAAGTTAATGCCGAGGTAAAAGAACTTTGTCAGCAGTTCATTATCTACAAGTGATTTAATGTCAGCTAAAATCATTGATGGAAAAGCCCTTTCGGCGAAGGTAAGGGAAGAACTGAAAAAAGAGGTTGAGGAACTTAAGGGCAAGGGCATTACCCCTGGCTTAACTGTTGTTCAGGTCGGACATGTGCCGGCTTCTGATTTGTATATCAAAATGAAAACCTCGGCTGCGAAAGAGGTGGGGATTAAGGATGAGTTGGTTACGCTTCCTGAAACAGCCTCCTTCGATGAACTGCAGGAAACTGTTGAGAAATTGAACAAGGATGAATCGGTTCATGGAATTCTGGTGCAGCTGCCTTTGCCGGATAGCATGAAGAAGAAAAGGGTTGCCGAGATTATCGCACCAGAAAAGGATGTTGATGGCTTCCACCCATACAATCACGGGAAGAATTTGATCAAGGAACCTACATTCATTTCCGCAACTCCGAGGGGAGTTATTGAACTTATACAATCAACAGGGGAAAAGATTGAGGGGGCACATGCTGTTGTTGTGGGAACCTCCTCAATAGTGGGAAAGCCAACCGCATTGATGCTCCTGAACCTGCATGCGACCATCACCATGTGCAACCGATACACCGTTGACTTGGGCTCCTACACAAGGCAGGCAGACATACTTGTTGTTGCCGTTGGAAAGCCGAATTTAATTACAGGAGATATGATAAAGGAAGGGGCGGTTGTTATTGATATCGGAATTAACAAGACTGATGAGGGTAAGATTATGGGGGATGTTGATTTTGAGGGCGCGAAAGAAAGGGCCGGATGGATTACCCCTGTTCCAGGCGGGGTTGGGCCAATGACTGTTGCCGCACTTCTGGAAAATACTGTTTTGGCCGCTAAGAGGATTCACAATGTCGAAGATTAAAATTGGCGTTTTGGGGAGTACCCGCGGAACTGATTTACAGGCAGTTATTGATGCAATTGAGAAGGGAGAACTAGATGCCGAAATTGCGCTTGTCCTGAGCAATAAGGAGGACGCATTCATCCTTGAGAGGGCGAGGAAGCATAATATTAATGCGAAATTTATGAACTTTAAAGATTTTGGTTCGAAGGATGAGTTTGACCATGCATTGAAAGAAGAGATGGGCAAGGTCGGTGTTGAACTTGTTTTGCTTATTGGCTATATGAAAATTGTGGGAAAGGAAATTTGCGAGGCTTACAGGAACAAAATTATGAATATTCATCCCTCCCTACTCCCCAAATATTCCGGGGGAATGGATACAAATGTCCATGAGGAGGTATTGAAAAACCAGGACGAGGAAACAGGGTGTACACTGCATTTTGTTACTGAGGAAGTGGATGAGGGGCCTATTATAATGCAGCAAAAGGTGAAAGTTGAGGAAAATGACACTGTTGATTCCCTTAAGGATAAGGTGCAAAAGGCGGAGCAGGAACTGATAATAAAAGCAATTAAATTGTTTTCTGAGGGTAAAATTAATGTGAAGGATGGAAAAGTGATTATTGATGGCTGAAATAAAATCTGCACTGATTTCCTGCTGGAATAAGGAGGGTGTTGTGGAGTTTGCAAAGGAATTGCAGAAATTAGGGGTCAGCATTATTTCCACCGGGGGAACCGCAAGGGAGCTGAAGAAAGGGAAGGTTAAGGTTGTTGAGGTTGAGGAACTTACCAATTCTCCAGAGATGCTTGATGGGAGGGTGAAGACCCTGCACCCGAAAATCCATGCCGGGATTCTTGCGATCAGGAAAAATAAAACCCATATGAAACAATTGAAGGAGCAGGGGGTTTCAACAATCGATATGGTTGTGATTAACCTCTATCCTTTTGTCGAGGGAATTTCTGACCCTAAAATTAAACTTGAGAATGCGATTGAGCTTATTGACATTGGCGGTCCAACTATGTTAAGGGCCGCGGCAAAGAATTACGGGGATGTGGCAGTTGTCTGCAACCCCGCAAGATATGGGGAAATTATTGCTGAGATGAAAAAGGGGAAAGGGAAGTTAAGTTTGGAAACAAAGAAGATTCTTGCAAAGGAAGTTTTTGAGCATACTTCCACTTATGATGCGACGATTGCTGATTATCTTAATAAGAAATTCACTCCGGGGGAGTTTCCTGAGAAATTTTCACTTGGATTTGAGAAGGCGCAGGACTGCAGGTATGGGGAGAACCCACACCAAAAGGCGGCTTTCTATAAGGAGTTCAATGTAACAGAGCCCAGCATCACTACCGCGGTTCAGCTGCAGGGGAAGGAACTTTCCTTCAACAACATAAATGATGCCGATGGGACAATTGAATTATGCAAGGAATTTTCCGAGGCCACTTGTGTTATTGTGAAACACGCAAACCCATGCGGGGTTGCGAGTGCCGAGGATATTTCAACCGCATTCTCCAACGCACTGGAATGCGACCCTACATCCGCATTTGGCGGAATTATTGCTTTGAACAGGGAGTGCGATGCAAAAACTGCTGAGAAAATTATTTCTTTTTTCAATGAAATTGTTATTGCACCGTCTTATTCCAAAAAGTCGCTTGAGATTCTTGCCAAAAAGAAAAATCTGAGGGTTTTAGAACTTAAAGGGTTGGGAAAAGAATTCATTCCTGAGGGAATTAATGCAAAAAAAGTTGTTGGTGGATTGCTTGTTCAGGAAAGGGATATGGGGACAAAGGATGAGAATAAGCCAAAGACTGTTACTGAGGAAAAACCCTCGGAAGATGAGATGAAATCACTTTTATTTGCATGGAAAGTCTGTAAGCATGTGAAAAGCAATGCAATTGTTTTGATTAAGGGAACCCAGACTGTGGGCATAGGGGCAGGCCAGATGTCAAGGGTTGATGCGGCGGAACTTGCGGTAAAAAAGGCAGGAGTCAAGGCATCAACATCAGTTCTCGCCTCCGATGCGTTCTTTCCTTTCAGGGATTCTATTGATGCTGCCGCTGAAGCGGGAATTACCGCAATTATCCAGCCAGGCGGGAGCATTAAAGATGATGAGGTCATTGCCGCAGCAAATGAGAAAGGGCTTGCAATGGTTTTCACCGGCACAAGGCACTTCCGGCACTAATGGTGTTTCTGTTGAGGCATCTGCTTCTTATTTTTTTACTGCTTTTCGCAGGCTGTGTTTCTGAATCAGCTAATTTGAATCAATTTAATTCTGTCGATGTTTATTTCTGCCCCGCAGACCCATGCGAAAGTGCACTTATTCAGCAAATAAATTCCGCACAGGAATCGATTGATGTGGCGATTTACAGTTTCACTCTTGATTCTGCAGGGGATGCGATTATTGCTGCTGAAAACAGGGGCGTTGAGGTGAGAATTGTTGTTGAGGAGGATAATGCCTCTTCGCAATATTCAGAATATGAACGGCTACTTGATTTTGGGGTCGACATAAGGTTAGATTCCAATGAGGATTTAATGCACCATAAGTTTGCGGTGATTGATGGAGAGAGAGTAGTAACCGGTTCCTTCAACTGGACAAGGAGCGGGGCTGACAGGAACAATGAGAATTTGGTTGTAATTAGTTCAGGGGAGATTGCAAAAGAATTTTCAGCAGAATTTGATGGAATTTTTAATGTTGCAAACTAATCCAGCAAACCTTCCTCTATTTCCTTGGTGAATCTTAGTATATTGGTTTTGCCCATTGATTCTTTTTTGAGGACTCCTCGGTCAATTAACTTTTGGGTGATTCTATGGGATTTCAGTTTGGTCATTCCTTCCATTCTTGTAATTTCGGCCTGAATAACTTTTCCCTTGCCTTCAATCAACTTATTCACAACTTTTCTCTCATCAGGATTCAGGAAATGGAGAATTATTTTGGTGTTGTCTTTCAGGGATTTGTCTTTCTTTTCAATTTTGCCAGACATTAAGTAATAGGTTCCTGCACCAACAACAAGTGCAATGCTAAGGAGCAAAGGCAAGAGGCCGTAAATATCATTAAGCTTCTGCTCATGGGTGCACTGGCCGTCAACAATGCAGACTCCTGCCGCTTCTTCACTCAATATTGAAGAAAGAGTAAATCCTCCGATGACGAAACCCACAATTATTACTATCCCTAGCAAAAGCTTCTTATTTGAGAGGTCCATATATCTCTTGCCTGTGCAGTTCTTTAAAAGCTTTTTAGTGCGATTTCATCACGCAAATCTGGACCTTCCCCTATCAAGATCGGATTTTTCGATAACTACGTTATCTCCAACAATCTTGTTAGGCAAAAAACTTGGCCAGCATCCACCAGGATTTCTGTTTTCGGTTCCCAAACCTGAAATTGGATAGCTGTTTCCGCAGTTATTGCAGACCATCTTGTCCCCTTCCTGTCTGTATCCTTTTTTGGAATCATAACAGACATCGCAGGAATCAAAAGCTGTCTTTACTGAACCATCACTTGCCTTTACCGCAAAAAACCTTATTTTTACTCCCCCAGAATCATATTCAAACCATTTTGCCTGAGCACTTATGCTGCTAAGGGGAACATTTATTGTTGAACTACTGCCCCCTGCTCCAGTAGTTGCCACAACCTGCCCTGTTGAGCTGTTGGATGCGCAACCTGCAAAAACTACTAAGGCAAATATTGCCAAGATTAATATTGTCTTTTTCATTTAGTTTCCTCCTTTCAATGCGTTTTCTATAACTTCTTCAAATTTACTGTATGGCTGGGCTCCTATCAACTTTGTTCCGTTGATAAAGAATGCAGGGGTTCCTGAAACACCATATGCCTGCCCATCTGCAAAATCTTTCTGCACTTCACTCGCATATTTTCCTGAATCAAGGCACTCATTGAACTGTTCAGTGTCCAAACCCATTTCCGTGGCCCATTGCTTGTAAGATGAGTCGCTTATTAATTGCTGGTTTTCAAATATCTTGTCATGCATCTCCCAAAATTTGCCCTGTTCGTCGGCACATTCAGAAGCTTCCGCTGCAGGCTGGGCCTCCTGATGGAAACTGAGCGGGAAGTCCCTGTAAACTAATTTTACTTTACCTGTGTCAATGTAATTCTTCTCTATCTGGGAAAGTGTCTGTGAATAGAACCTCGCACAGAAAGGGCACTCAAAATCCGAGAATTCAATTATTGTAACCGGAGCATCTTCTGAACCCTTTACAGGGTCGTCATCAGCACTTACTTCAATTACTGGCGCCGGGCTAGGTGCCGGAGCTGGCTGTGGATTGTTCCCTCCAAGAGGGGCTGTTTCCTCAATACCCCCACTATCGCCGCTGCCGGCCAAAACAACATTTCCTGAAATTGAATTTAATTTCTCCTCGAAACCAAATATCGAATATGTGTTTATTAGAGTGAGTAACAAAACAGCACCCACAAGAATCATTAATATTTCTGTTTTTTCCATTTATTGCACCTCCAAGTAAAAATCATCCGCTGCATCCGCAGCTTGGCGTTCCGCAACTTCCACCGCAGGAATTCCCACACGAAGTTGTTCCTGTAGCCTCCTGCGGAGCTACTTCCTCTATTTCACTTATTTGATTAAAATTTGCAACCTCTTCCGAAGAACCTGTGCCTGCAGCTGCCGGCTCTGCGGTAACTGTTGCAGGATATGGTTCGAAAACCTCAAGGGAGAGAATCTCATCCTTGGAAGTTTTTTCTGAATCGAAGGCCACATCAAAATTATTGGGAAAATTATATCTCACTCCAGTAACCCCTACTATTGTTTTCAGCTCTCCTGAAATAAGCGGGGCATGGCCCGGACAGGGAATATCAACCTGTAAGGAAATTATTGAATTTCCTGTGGCTAGGTCTTCCCCTCCATCCAGGACCACTGCCCCTGTTGGGGTGTTCTGAAAAGAACCGGTATCTAGGTTTGCCAGCATTGGGAAAATGAGCAGGAACAAAACCAAATTTATCCCCACTGTAGAACCATACATTGCTGCAAGGTATTTCTTCTTCCTTACAACACCTTTCCATGAAAGGAGGCCATTTTTTCTTAAATAATATGCTGAGGAAAGTGTTGCAAACCCAATGGAAAGCAGTATAAGTATGTGGAAGAACCAGGGATTCATCAAAAGCGGCCTGAATAATTCAATGGCAACAGTTACTCCCAAAACAGAAGCGACGATAAAACCAATGCAGCCAATATGGGGCACAAGCCCATAAAAAAGGCCCTCTAGCATAGTGTTCTTTTTACTCACTACTTTCTTGGAACCTTTAATCCCATAGCCCATTTCATTAAGTTTATTCTCAATCTTATCCATTGGAGCCTTTTCCGAATCAAAAGAAATGCTTAGTTTCTCATCAACATAATTGGCCTCTGCCTTTCCCACACCCTCAAGTTCCAGCAGGCCTTCCTGGATTATTTTCGCGCAGCTGTTGCAGTGCATTCCTGTAACATCAAGTGAAATATTTTTTTCCATCCAAAATCACCACTACAATTAGAGCTGAAACCATAATTATACATTCTTGAAACCGTCATTTTCCGGTTAAAATTAGGAAAATTCCCGGAAAATTAAAATTAGTGCTTTTTGAAAGAGGCCGCGCAGTGCTTGCAGCAAAAAGCGAGTTCCTTTCCCTTAACCTTTTCCCTGTGACCGCCCTTAAAAATCTCACAGCCGCAATGGGCGCATTTTGTTAAATTTGGCTCAATTGCCAGTTCCACCAAATCCCCGAATTTATGGAGCATTCCCTGCACGAATTTCTTTCCTGCAGGAGTTAGGGAGTAGACTTTCTTGTCCCTTTCCCCCCTTTTTCCGGAAGTGATAAGTTTGCTCTTTTCAAGTTTTGCGAGGAATGGGTAAATCTGGCCAGGGCTTACTTTTTTGTTCAGGTTTTCGCCGATTTTCTTGATTATTTCATAGCCATGCTTTGGCCCCTCATAGAGCATCCCCAAAGCATAGAACTTCACCATATTGGTTACTTTTATTTCAGCCATATTATAAGTGTGAATGAAAAGATTTAAATGATATGTCATTAAATGACATATTTAAATGAAAATAAAGATTACTCCTCAATAGTTTGATTTTATATTTGGTTTGCCTGAAATTATTCTCATGGCACAGCGTTTCTGGGAACTGGATTCCCTACGAGGGATTGCAATATTAATGATGGTTATATTTCATTTTTTGTGGGATTTGAGATATTTTAATTTTATTACTTTTGACATTTATGCCGGTTTTTGGGGACTGTTTCAGCTGGCAACTGCTGGGCTTTTTTTGCTTCTTGTGGGAACTGTGCTGGCGGTAAATTACAACAGATACCTCGATAATTTCGTGATGAATTTTGTAAGGAGAGCGACGGTGATTTTCTCCGGCGGGCTGCTGCTTACTGTAGTGACTTTTATCATTATGCCTGAGATATTCATTTATTTTGGGATTCTGCACCTTATTGGGGTTTCAATAATGCTTTCAATTCCTTTGGTGAAAAGGATGAAGTTTAATTTTGTTTTGGGTTTGGGTTTGATTATTTTGCCAATGGTTATTAACCTTAAAGCATCGGGGATTCCGTTCCTCGCTTGGTTTGGAATTGGGACACCTACCGCGGCACTTGATTTCTTTCCGGTAATTCCCTGGTTTGGGGCTGTGCTTATTGGAATAGCACTAGGGAATTTCTTCTATAAGGGAAATAAGCAAAGAATTGAACTAAAGAATCCGGAATCTATGGTTACAAATTTCCTCCAGTTTTTGGGGAGAAAGTCCCTCCTGATTTATTTCCTGCATCAGATAATATTGTTCCCTTTGGTTTTTGCAGCGGCAACACTCATTGGCTGAAATTCGCAGCAAGAAAGCTTTAAAAAGTGATATATCATATTATGATATATGGCTGAAAAAGTAAGCATTCCCATCAAGGGCATGCACTGCGCGAATTGTGCCCTATCTATTGAGAAGGCCCTGAAAAAGACTGAGGGCGTTAATTCTGCAAATGTCAACTATGCAAATGAAAAGGCTTTTGTTGAATTTGATTCAGGGAAAGTGACTGAGGAAAATATTGAGAAGGTTATTGAGAAATCAGGTTATGAGATAATAAAAAATGTTGATGGGGCAAAGGACTCCGAGAGGGACGCCCGCGAGGAAGAAATTAAGTCCTACAAAAATAAGTTCATTGTTTCCGCAGTTCTGAGTGTGCCCATGATGTATATGATGGTGGCGGCATTATTTGCCCTCCCTATCCCTGAATTTGTGGTTGAAAATGCCGCATTAATTCAGTTTATTTTTGCGACAATAGTGATGTTCTTTGGAAGGGACTTTTTCACAAGGGGGGTAAAGGCACTGATAAATCTGAATCCAAACATGGATTCATTGGTTGCGATAGGTGTTGGTTCCGCATACATTTTCAGCCTTGTTGCAACAGTGATGATTCTGACAGGGTCGGAGATTTTCACAGCCCATGACCTTTACTATGAGGTTGCCGCCTTTCTGATAACATTTATACTTCTCGGGAAGTATTTTGAGGCTGTTGCAAAGGGAAAAACCTCCGCAGCGATAAAAAAATTGCTGGGATTGAGGGCAAAAACCGCCATTGTTGAGAGAAATGGGAAGGAAATGGAAATTCCAATTGAGGAAGTACAGATTGGGGACATTGTTATAGTGAAGCCCGGCCAGAAAATTCCGGTGGATGGACTTGTTGTAGAGGGGCATTCCAGTGTGGATGAATCGATGATTTCAGGGGAAAGCATTCCTGTGGAAAAGGGGAAGGGAGATACTGTTATTGGGGCAACCATAAACAAGACAGGGAGCTTCAAATTTAAGGCCGAGAAGATTGGCGCTGAGACAATGCTTGCGCAGATTATTAAGATGGTTGAGGATGCACAGGGAAGCAAGGCACCTGTTCAGAGGCTGGCTGATAAAATATCAAGTGTTTTTGTGCCAACAGTTATGGCTATTGCAATTATTGCCGCAATTATCTGGTTGGTTGTTGGACAACCATTCCTGTTTGCGCTCGCAATTTTCATCACTGTTCTGATTATTGCTTGCCCCTGTGCACTTGGTTTGGCAACTCCCACAGCAGTAATGGTTGGAACCGGATTGGGTGCGGAGAACGGAATACTCATTAAGGGAGCTGCGGCTTTGCAGATGGCGGGGGAAATTGAAACCGTTATTTTTGACAAGACCGGAACTTTAACAAAAGGGGAGCCTGAGGTTACTGATGTTATTGCGAAAAATTCCTTCACTGAGAAGCAGGTGCTTGAATTTGCGGCGGTTATTGAAAAAAATTCAGAGCATCCTTTGGGGGAGGCAATTGTTAACGGCGCGAAGGAGAAGGGAATTAAGGTTTCTGACCCAACTTCATTCAATTCAATTACGGGAAAGGGGGTTGAGGGGAAATTTAAGGGTAAGGATATTCTTTTGGGGAACAGGAAATTAATGCAGGAAAGGAATGTTGAAATTGGTTCAATTGAAAGTGAGATGGAAAAATTGGAAAATGGGGGGAAGACCGCAATGCTTGTTGCCATTGGTGGAAGGGTTGCAGGGATTGTTGCCGTCGCAGATACATTGAAGGAGAATTCAGAGGAAGCAATTAAGGCATTGCAGGAAATGGGCAAGGAAACCATTATGATTACGGGCGATAACCAAAGGACTGGGGAAGCGATTGCAAAGCAGATTGGGATAGGGCATGTTTTGGCGGAAGTTCTTCCTGAGGACAAGGCAAAGGAAGTTAAAAAACTGCAGGATTCCGGGAAAAAGGTTGCAATGGTCGGTGATGGCATTAATGATGCACCTGCACTTGCCCAGGCAGATATTGGGATTGCAATTGGTTCAGGGACTGATGTTGCGATTGAGACAGGAGATATTGTGCTTATCAGGGATGACCTGAGGGATGTTGTTAATGCCATAGATTTGAGCAAGTATGCGATGAATAAAATTAAGCAAAACTTCTTCTGGGCGTTTATTTACAATGTGATAGGCCTTCCTATTGCGGCGGGGATTTTATTCCCTTTTTTGGGGGAGGCGGGCCTGCTAAATCCAGTATTTGCGGGAACTGCAATGGCATTCAGTTCTGTGAGTGTTGTAACTAATTCCTTGCTTATGAAGAGATATAAGAAGAAATTGGGCTGATTTTTGCATAAAGCCAAGAATTAAATACCAATTAACCCTTTATCTTGCCATGAGTCAGACAATTGAGCTCATTATCCTAGAAATAGGAATAGTGTTATTTTTCAGTATGCTTTTTGGGGCTGCCCTTCGGAAGCTGAAGCTTAGCCCGATAATTGGCTATATATTGGGGGGGATAATTCTCGGGCTTTTGGGGATTATCGCCAGTGGCCCTGAAGCATCGCCAGTGATGGAATTATTCGCTGAACTCGGAGTATTGATGATTCTTTTCTTTATTGGTTTGGAACTTGAAACCAAAACTTTGCGAAAGGGGGGTTTAATCCCATTTATTCTGGGACCCACTAAAATAATCCTATGTTTTGGTTTTGGGGCAATAATAGGGTTATGGCTTGGCTTTCCCCTTATGGAGGCTGCGCTTTTTGGGGTTGTGGCCTCAATCAGCTCAACAGCAATAATCGGGAAATATTTGCTTGATAATAATCTCACCAAATCACTGGAGACAGGAATTACAATTCCTGCACTTCTTATTGAGGACTTTTATGCTATTGTTGTCCTTGTGATTCTCGGCACTTTGGTTGCAGATGCCACACATGCCGGCGGGGGAATTGAGAGTGTGCTGCTCACAGGGGCATTCTTTGTTATAGTTGCGCTATTTATTCTCAGTGAATTTTCAAAATACCTAATTGAATTGATTGAGAAGTTTGATTACACCAAGCATATCGCATTCTATTCATTGGGGATTGCGCTTGCGTTTGCCGTTCTTGCCAGCTTTTTTGGTTTGGAGCCTGCAATTGGTGCGTTTTTGGCGGGGTTCCTCCTTTCCGAATTGAAAGAGGTTAAAAAAATTAAGGAGGAGCTGGGAATCTTCAGGGAATTTTTTTCGCTTTTCTTTTTCGTGGGAATTGGCCTGGCATTTGTCCTTCCAGGAACTCCAATGGAACTTCTCTTTGTTTTGGGAATTTCCGGCGCGCTTCTGCTGGCGGCAACTGCAGGGAAGTGGCTTTCATATGGTCTGGGAGGAACGATTATTGGTTTGGACGCTGCCTTTTCAGTGAGGGTTGCAAACATAATGGCGCCAATTGGTGAGTTTTCACTGATAATTGCAGTTATTTCCGGAAATCAAATGCTTCTTAATGTCGGAATATTCCTTGTGATTTCAAGTGTTATTGTTACGCCTTTCCTGATACGCAGGAGCGAGAAATTCGAAAAGGGGCTGAAGCACATTCTGCCGAATTTTGCCGGAAATATTATTTATGCGCTGCGTTCCCAGTTTTCTTGGGTAACTGCAATGGTTTCCACCCATGAGGAGGCACAGGACCAATTCATAGAATCACTGAAAAAAATAGGGCTTTACCTTTTTGCGACATTTGCGGTGATTTATTTGCTTCTCTTTAGCTCAACTTCTGTTGATTTTGAATTTATGGGGGTTCCAAGCACATGGATATTAAATGCAGTTGCTTTGCTCCTCATTATTCCGGGAATTCTGGTTATTGAGAGGGAGATGTCGAAACTGCTGGGGAGCTTTGCAACCGAAGCATCTCAATCAGTGTTTCCGAATCTTGGAAAGGAAATCTTAGAGGGAATCAATAAATCTATGACCAAAAGCTATCTTGGATTTACATTAATCATTATTGCGATTGTGCTTTACATTGTTTCAATCTTCCTGCACAACCTTTACATAATAATCCCCGTTGCCTTCGGCGCTTCAGGGGTTTTCTTCCTCATTGTTGGGCTGTTCAGGACAAGGGGCAATTACAAGAAGCTGGAAAAGAGCTCGAAAACATTGGACGCGATGAGGAGAATTCACACTATTAAAATCGGTAAGTAGATTCAAACTGAAACAATTCTTTTCTCAGTGATTACCATGGTCACAGGGATGTCGTCCCTTTCTGTAGGGACTAAATCCAGAAGCTGGAAATCAAAGGCAAGGCCTATTACCAATGGATTTCCATCAACCGCTGAAATGAATTTGTCGTAAAATCCCTTTCCAAAACCAATCCTGTTTCCCTCCAAATCGAAAGCAACTCCCGGGGCGATTATTAAATCCAATTGCGAAGAATCTGCCTCCTTAATGAATTCTTTTTTTGGGAAAGGGACTCCAAACTTATCTTTCTCCAGATTTTCAAAACCAGGAAATGGAGAAATGGAAAATTCATTTTTCTCAAAATCGCTGACCGGGACAAAAACTTCCTTTCCCTGGGCAAGGCATTCCTTGATTATTCCCGAAGTTTTCACTTCTTTTCTGAAATGCAGATAAATAAGGACTTTTTTTGCGTCCCTGAATTCAGGGAGCTTGAATAATTTGTTTTTTATATGCCTGCTGATTTCCTCAACCTTGTCCTTTGGCAAATCATCTCTCTTTGAAAGCATCTCTTTACGGATTTCTTCCTTCTCCATTCTAAAACCCTCAGGAATTTTTCATTACTTCAACCAGTTCATTATGTTTCTTTCCATTAGATGCTAACAGGTTTTTCGCTCCAGCTGTCCACTCATTCCCGTCAAAATCAGTAACCATTCCCCCTGCCTCCTCAATAAGCAGGATTCCTGTCGGGGTTTCCCATTCCTTGGATTCAATTCTTATAAATCCGTCAAACAACCCGCTTGCAAGATGGCAGAAGTCAAGCATTGCCGAGCCCCTCATCCTTATGGCCCTGCAGTTTGAGAGGATTTTCCTGACAGAATTTACGCCCAATTCAATCATTTCAGAATCCTTATGGTTGCTTGCACCATATGAAACCAGAAATTTTTCAAGGTTTTCCTCGGATGAGACCTTAATCTTTTCGCCGTTCAGAAAAGCGCCCTTCCCTTTCTCCGCAGAAAACAATTCATCAGATATAGGGACGTAAACAAATGCATACTGCATTTCATTTTCTTTTCCCACCCCTATTGAAACATTAAAATGCGAGAGTCCTCTGCTGAAATTTACAGTTCCATCTAAAGGATCAATAATCCACCTATATCCTGAAATTCCTTCCTTTCCCTCTGTTTCCTCTGAAACAATCGCATCATCGGGAAATTCTTTCTTTATTGAGTCCATTATCAGTTTCTCGGAGTTGTAATCGATCTCAGTAACCAGATCTCTTCTCCCTTTTTCTGTTTCAACATTATCTTTTTTGAAATATTTTAGAAGAAGATTTCCTGCATCTTTTGCAAGTTTAAGGCCAAATTCTTTCCTTTCCATCTCAATCCCTTTCAAGAGCTCTTTTCCCAATATCCTTTCGGAAATGGGCCCCTTCAAAACTTATTTTCGAAACTGCCTCATATGCCTTTTCGATTGATTCCTTTACACTGCTAGCTGTTGCGGTAACCCCCAATACCCTTCCACCATTGGTGACTATATTTCCGTCCTCGCTCTTAGTTCCTGCATGGAAAACTGTCACTCCCTCAAGGGCATTTGCCTCATCCAAACCGGAAATTTCAATTCCCTTTTCATACTTTCCAGGGTAACCGCCAGAGGCCATAACAACACATGTGGCTGGGTTTTCGCTCCAGACAATTTTCTCATCAGCCAAAGTACCATCAACACAGGCATTCATTGCTGAAACTAAATCAGAATTCATTCTGGGGAGTACGACCTGTGTTTCAGGGTCGCCGAAACGGCCATTGAATTCAAGGACATTAATCACATCTCCGGAAATCATAAGGCCCGCATATAAAATCCCCTTAAATGGGACTCCCTCTTTTTCCATTGCTTTTACAGTTGGAATTATTACTTCATTCAACACCCTTTGCTCCATTTCTTTTGTGATTACAGGTGCAGGACTATATGCTCCCATTCCGCCTGTATTCAATCCTTCATCATTGTCGAAAACCCTTTTATGGTCCTGGGAGCTGGGCATTAACTGCACATTCTTCCCATCGGAAAAAGCAATGATTGAGGCTTCCTCCCCTTCAAGCATTTCCTCAACAATTAATTTATCGCCTGCCTCGCCAAACCTTTTCTCAACCATTATCTCATCAACTGCTTCAATCGCTTCCTCTTTGGTTTTGCAGATAATTACTCCCTTTCCTGCTGCCAGCCCGTCGGCTTTTACAACAATTGGTGCCCCCTTCTTCTCCAAGTATTCCTTCGCAGCATCCGCACTATCAAAAACCTCAAATCCCGCACTGGGAATTTTGTATTTCTTCATCAATTCTTTTGAGAAAATCTTACTGCCTTCAATTTGCGCTGCCTTTTTGCTTGGACCGAAAACTTTCAAACCCTTGCTCTCAAATAAATCGACAATCCCCTCCGTGAGCGGGGCTTCAGGCCCAACAACAGTCAAATCAACCTTATTCCCTTTAGCAAATTCAGCCAGTTTATCCAGTTCATCAACAGAAATAGGCACCAATTCAGCCAATTCAGCAATTCCTGCATTTCCCGGGGCACAGTAAATCTTCTCAACATCCTTGTTCTGGGCAATCTTCCAAACTAGGGTGTGTTCCCTTCCCCCTGAACCAATTACAAATACTCTCAATAAAACACCTCTAATAGAAGGAAAAAAGAAATTAATTTAAGCGGATGCTTTAGAATTGGAAATAAATTACGTCTTATTGTTGCGTTTTTTAAGTATTCTGTTTGTTTTATGGTTTATTTGTCTCAGATATACCTTCTCTCGGGTTCTTATTCTCATATCACTCATAGCTGTCTCAATCCGCTCTCTTATCCTTATACGTTCTTTTTTAGTAGTTGCTGCATCCAAGGTATCAAGCAATTCCTTAAATTTCAGAAGATGGCTAATCTCATTTTTATATATTCTATAATCACCATCAACTACCTCAGAATCAACACAGCCCCTCTTCAATAAACCAGAAATCCTCGGCCGGGTCATCTTTGTTTCTTTCATCACTTGTTTTCCACTTAATGTTGCTGCAATTGTTGCATTTTTTATGTCCATTTGCCTCTTAAACTCTCGCAAGTACTCTACATCATACCATCTTGTAACCCCGAGCATCTCATGCTCAAGTATTCCCCTATGAGCCCAGGTTTTCACAGTTTGTATCGGAACTCCAAGTATCTCTGCAGCATCACCGGTTCCAACCTTGCCTTTTCCGCGAATTGCAACAACACGCGCATGTTCTGCTTTAGTTACAAAATTCCTTCCAGCTTTTTTAATTACCCCTATTCCCGGCCTACTTATTGGGGCGTCCAAAGATTTGCTATCAAGCTCTAAATCAACCGCCAATTGTGTTAAGGGAATCAGATCCTCTTCCTTTATTTCCCTTAGTTCTTGAGCAAGCCGTTCTTGGTATCGGTCCCACTCTTTCCAAAGTTCATTAGCAGTTTCTCGGGAGATTTTCCAGGCCCTTTTTGGATGGTTTGGGTCTCTTTCTGCTCCTTCCCTTTCGGGCAAGCGACTTCTTACATACCGCCCATGCGCTCCACTTAATTTACAAAGTTCTCCAACACCTACAAATTTCTTTTTTACATCTCTTACTCTGGGAGGCATAAAAAAATAGATGTTCTAAAGGTATTTATTCCTTCGCAAGGGGATTATTCGTAAGTTCTGCCTTTTTTTTTCTTTTTGGCGTTTTGCTGGGCCTTTTTCAGGAGTTTTCTGCCGCAATAGGTCGGATATTCCCCTGTCAGGCAGGCAGCACAGAGGTTTTTTGCCCCTCCATCAATCTTTATCCCGTCAACCAGGCCGTTAATTGTTTGATACTGCAGGGAATCAACGCCAATCTCCTTTCTTATTCTCTCAAGCGCATTTTTCCCGATATCTACCCTTCCCACCTTATCTCTTTCACCTGGTTTCATGTTTTTTGAGGCAATAAGCTCACTGGTTGTGCTCATGTCAATTCCATAGAAGCAGGGGAACTTAATCGGGGGACAGGAAACACGCAAATGAATTTCTTTTGTCTTGCCTTCCTTCTTAATATAATTAACAAGTGATTTTGAGGTTGTTCCGCGGACAATGCTGTCCTCAACAAGAATTACTTTCTTTCCTTTCAAAACTGATTTGTTGATATTGTATTTTTCCTTCACCCTTTCATCCCTTGCTATTCCCTCAATAAATGTCCTTCCAACATATCTGTTCCTTATCAGGCCCTCCAAAGAGCCGATTCCCAAATTTCTTGCCATTGAATCTGCTGCAGGCCTTGCTGTGTCAGGAACCGCAACAACAATATAGTCCCTGTCATTGACATCCAGTTTCTCGCTCCTTGCAAGGTTTCTTCCCAGCCTTAACCTTGCCTTGTAAACACTCCGCCCATCCAGAACTGATGCGGCATTTGCAAAGTAAACATACTCAAACATGCAGTGCGCAGTTTTCTTGTTTTTTGCATAGCGCTGTATCTTTGCGCTCCCGTTCTCAATTTTCAATAATTCCCCTGGCCTAATGTCCTTTATCCCATTTTTGACAAAATTCAGCAAACCAACGCTCTCTGAAGCGGCGCCTATAAAATTATCCTGAATTGAATAGCTAAGGGGCCTGAATCCCATTGGATCCCTTGCAACAACCATTGCCCCCTCGGCGTTAATGAAATTTATGTTATAGGCTCCATCAAACTTTTCCGCAAGTGCGCCAAAAACATCCGTCATCTTTGGCTTTCTTGTGCCGACAAATGATTTGGTGAAGTGGTGGAGGACAATTTCTGTGTCGATTTTTCTGACCAGGTGATAATGTTCCTTGTTGAGCTGTTTTCTCAATTGGGCGAAATTGGCGATGTTTCCATTGAATGCAAAGCTGAACCATTTCCATTTTCTCCCATGGTGCCTTTCCCATGGCTGGGCCGCACCAACATCACTGGGGCCGGAGGTAGCATACCTGACCTGCCCTATCCCTTTGCTCCCGCCGTATTTCCTCATAATTCCCCTGCTTTTTAGAGGGATATGGGAGCGAAAGGCCTCATTTACGGTTCCAATTTTTTTATAAGTGTCAATTATCTGCTCCCTGCCCTCATTATATGTGGTAATTCCCGCACTTAATTGGCCCCTGTTCTGCTGCTGGAGGAGCATTTTATACAAATAGAACGCAGCACCGCCCAATGGGTACTTTTTTAGGGGTTTAGGCAAATGCACCGCTGCCAATCCACAGGAATGCTTAGCTTCACTCATTAAGGGGACCTAATAGATATGAAGCTCAAGTAATTTAAATTCTTTTCCCCTTGAATTTAGTTATGTGGCGAATTGAAGTATCACTTCTTTCTGAATTTACTGATTCTGTGGGAACTGGCACATTAAGTGATATAAAGGAGGATTTGCTTATAAAATCCGTTGAATCCGTAAAATATGTTGATGTTTATCTTATTGATGCGAATTTGGATGAGAATTCTGTAAAGGAAATCGCTGAAAAATTGCTAATTGACCCAATTACGCAGGAATTTAAGATTAATTCCGAATTTTCCAATGGATTTAACTGGGCGATTGAAGTTTCATTGCACAAAAATGTTACTGACAATGTTGGAATGACTGCTGAGGAAGGGATTAGGGATATACTCGGCGGGAAATTAGATGGTGGTGTAAGGACTGCAAGGAAATATTTGCTGAAAGGGAAACTGGATGAGAAGGAAGTGAAAAGAATTTGCACAGATTTGCTTGCGAACGGGATCATTGAAAATTACAGTTACAAAAAATTGGATTGATAAAAATGAAAAACGAAATTAAATTCATTGGTCTAGGCGAAAAGGAACTGGAAACGCTGAGCAAGGATATGCTGCTCTCCCTTAACCTAAAGGAAATGAAAGAGATTCAGGAGCATTACAAAAATCTGGGAAGGGAGCCTGCGCAGATTGAATTGGAAACTCTTGCGCAGACCTGGAGCGAGCATTGCAAGCATAAGGTTTTCAATGCATTGATTGATTATGTAGAAGACGGGAAGGTAGAGAAGATTGATTCCTTGTTCAGGAGTTATATTGTAAAAGCGACTGATGAAGCAGGGAAGAAGAAAAAGGATTTCCTTGTTTCTGTTTTTTCAGATAATGCGGGGATTGTTAAGTTCAATGATGAATTCAATATTGCGTTCAAGGTTGAAACACACAACCATCCTTCAGCACTAGATCCTTACGGCGGTGCAAACACAGGAATTGGCGGGGTTATTAGGGATGTTTTAGGCTGCGGATTGGGGGCAAAGCCAATTGCAAATACAGATATTTTTTGCTTTGGTGAGTTTGACATGCCGGCGAAAGATGTTCCCAAAGGAATTTTGCATCCAAAAAGGATTGCGAAGGGAGTAAGGGCAGGAGTGAGGGATTATGGAAACAGGATGGGCATCCCCACAGTTAATGGTGCTATTTTATTTGAGGAAAGGTATTTGGGAAATCCATTGGTTTTCTGCGGAACTGTGGGAATAATTCCAAAGGGAATGGAGACAAAGGCAGCGAAAGACGGAGATTTGATAATCTCTGTTGGTGGGAAGACTGGGAGGGACGGAATTCACGGGGCGACCTTTTCTTCCATTGAACTTGATGAATCCACCAGCGCTGCTGCAGTGCAAATTGGGAATGCCATTGAGGAGAAGAAGGTTTTGGATGTGATTTTGCAGGCGCGTGACAGGGGATTGTATACCGCAATTACTGATTGCGGCGCGGGAGGCTTTTCTTCAGCTGTTGGGGAGATGGGTGAGGAGTTAGGTGCAGAAGTTCATTTGGAAAAGGCTCCGCTGAAATATGAGGGGCTTGCTCCCTGGGAGATTTGGGTTAGCGAGGCACAGGAAAGAATGGTTCTTTCTGTTCCTCCAAAGCACGAGAAGGAATTCATTGAATTATGCGCAAATGAGGATGTTGAGGCAACCGTAATAGGGGAGTTTGTGAAAACCGGCATGCTGAAACTGCTTTACAATGGCGAAATTGTGGGGGACCTGGAAATGGATTTCCTGCACAATGGCGGTCCAAGGAGGGAGTTGAAGGCAAAGTGGGAAAATAAAAAAGAGGAGAAAATTTCAATTAAAACAGGAAATTTAGGGGAGGATTTGCGCAAACTGCTTTCCCACCCAAACATTGCTTCCAAGGAAAGCACAATCAGGCAGTACGACCATGAGGTTCAGGGGGGGAGCATAATTAAGCCACTTGTTGGCGCGGAAAATGACGGCCCAGGGGATGCTGCAATTGTAAGGCCATTACTGGATAAGAATGACGGGGTGGCTATTGCAAATGGGATTAATCCAATGTATGGAGATATTGACCCCTATTGGATGGCGGCTTCTGCAGTTGATGAGGCTGTAAGGAATATTATTTCGGTCGGGGGGAATTTAGAGGGAATTGCCCTCTTGGATAATTTCTGCTGGGGGAATCCTGAGAAAGAGGATAAGTTGGGGGAATTGGTCAGGACTGTTAAGGGCTGCTATGATACTGCAACCGCTTATGATTTGCCATTTATTTCCGGCAAGGATTCTTTCTACAATGAATTTATTCTGAAGGGGAAAACCATTGCAATTCCTGGAACGCTTTTGATTTCCGCAATCGGGGTTATGAAAGATTGCAGAAAAAGGATTTCAATGGATTTGAAAGAGGAGGGGAATTTGATTTATGTTGTTGGGAAAACTTTCAACGAGATGGGCGCGGGGCATTTTGCGCTGCTGAACGGAATTAAAGAGGGAGCCGTCCCAAAAGTGAGATTTAAGGAAGCAAGAAAGAATTTTGAATCTTTGGTGAAAGCGATTGCTGTTGGGGGGAAGAATGATGAAAGGATTGTCCGCGCCTGCCATGACTGCAGCGAAGGCGGATTGGGAGTGGCGATTGCTGAGATGGCGTTTGCCGGAATGAAATCCGCGGAAATCGAATTGGGAAAGGTTTTACAGGAGGAGGAGATTAAGGAGGATGCTGTCATTTTGTTCTCGGAATCCAATTCAAGGTTTGTTGTTGAGGTTAATGCGGGCAAGAAAAAAGAATTTGAGGAAATTATGAAGGGTTGCGAGATTTCTGAAATTGGGGAAGTTTCCGGCGGGAATGAATTGGCGATTAAAGGTTTGAGTGGTAAAGAAATTGTTAAAGAAAATTTGAGTGAACTGAAGGAAAGTTGGAAGAAAACTCTGAGATGGTAAAGATGAAACCAAAGGCAATTGTTTTGAGAACCGCAGGGACGAACTGCGAGTATGAGACCAATCACGTGCTTAAGATGGTTGGGTTTGATGCCGATAATGTTCACATTAATGAACTGATTCGCGGCGATAAGAAGTTATTGGATTATCAAATGCTTGTGATTCCTGGCGGGTTCTCCCACGGGGATTATTTGGGGAGCGCGAAAATTCTCGCCAATAAAATGACCTATAAATTGGGGAATGATATTCCTGAGTTTATTGAAAAGGGAAATTTGGTTTTGGGGATTTGCAATGGCTTCCAGGCATTGGTAAAATCTGGAATTCTCCCTGGTTTTGGCGGAAATTACAAAAAGCAGGAAACCACGCTTACAATGAATGATTCAGGGCATTTTCAAGATGAGTGGATTGAAATGAAAAATGTGAACAAGGGGAAATGCATTTTCACAAAGGATATTGATTTCATTATTCCCTGCCCGATAAACCATGGGGAGGGAAAGTTTGTTGCCCCAAAGGAAATTATGGGGAAATTGAAATCTAATGACCAAGTTGTTTTCAAGTATGTGAAAAATCCAAATGGCTCTTACGAGGATATTGCCGGAATCTGTGATGAAAGCGGAAGGGTTCTTGGGTTGATGCCCCATCCTGAAAAGTATTTCACCCATTTAAACAGCCCGCAATCCACGAGGACGGAAATTTCCAATGAGGCTGCAGGCCTGGCTATTTTCAGGAATGCGTTTGGTTATTTTAAGTAATATTTTTCTCATCCGGAAGCTGATAGCGCATTTTTATTTCCTCAAAAATCGAGAGGGTTTCGTAATCTGAAATTATGTCTGAGAAGGTTTCACGCAAAAGCGAGAGGAAATTATGCAAAGCCTCTTGGCTTTCTAGTTCAAGGTCTATTTGAATGTCCCCTATCCCAATTCCTTCAATGACATACGAAACATTGGGATGGATTGCACAGAATTCAACAAGTTCCTGCTTCCTTTTTCCAGTCAGCTGTTTGAAATCAATAATTATCTTATAGTAACTATATCCAAAAATCTGCCAATTCAGTTTCAGGAGGAAGGATTGTATTAGTTCTTTTTTCAGCATAGATTTTATTCTGTTGTTGACTGCCTCGGGAGTGATTCCTACTTTCTTTGCGATTTTTGTTGCTGGCTCCCTTGCATTCTCCACCAATGCGGCCAGAATTTCCTTGTTGATTGAATCGATTTCCATTCTCTCCCTTGGCTTGACCCAGTATGCAAGCTCAACCTTTTCAGGTTTTTTATCAATTAGGTAATATCTTTTGAACTGGTATAGATTTGTTATGGTCATTATATCCCTTTCCTGAATTATATCCCCATATTCGTAAATTATTCCCTGGAGAAAAGTATAGAATTCCTGAATTGCCTTGAAATGTGTGGCCGCAATAAGGTCATAATGGCCATCAATCTTAGCCAGCCAGCTGACATGTTTGCTATTTTCAAGTTTTTCAGTCAGCTCAGCCTCCTTTTCAGGACTTGTTTTTCTGAATCTGAAATAGATGTTATGCTGCGAATATCCCAATGTTGAAACATTCCACATTGTGTGGAAGCTGTCAATAACGCCCCTCCTTAACAGCCTTTCAACCCTGAATTTAACCGTCTGTTTTGAAAGCCTTGTGGCCTTCCCTATCTCTGCAAACGATTTCCTTGAATTCTTGTCAAGCTCGAAGAGTATCTTTTTGTCATTCAAATCCAATGAAACCTTTCCCATACCCATGTTTTACATAAATAATGGAAAGTATTAAAAAGCTTGGTTTTGTAAAAGAATCCTTCAATAATATTTAATAATCCAAAAGACAGCAGTTTAATTAGGTTTCAGGGGGTGTTTTATGAACACTACAGAAGAACTAGGAAAAATAGCAATCGCAGTGGCTTTGCTTGCGTTGTTCCTTGCATTTATCCCTATTTTAGGGGGCGGGGACAGTGGAAGCACAAAACAGAGTACTTTGGATGAAATACGTGAAACAGGGGAACTTAAGGCCTGTTACGTAAGTTATCCTCCCTTCTCCTACAAAGACCTCAAAACAGGGGAAATGCAGGGTATTGGGGTTGACATAGTCGAAAGCATTGCCGATAAAAGTGGTTTCAAAATTGGGTATGTGGAAACTACATGGGGCAATCTTGTCCTTGACCTGAAGTCAGGGAAATGCCAAGCCAATATTTCGCAAATCTATCCCTTGATTGAAAGGTCCTATGGCGGAGTAATGTTTTCAGAACCATCAGGCTATCTGGGAAATAATGGAGCTGTGCTGAAAGGCGAAGACAGATTCCATTCACTGGAAGAATTGAACAGGGAAGACATTACCATCGCAGTAATCGCAGGAGAACAGGGGCATGAGTATGCAAAAAAATATCTTCCAAAGGCAAATCTAAATGTAATTTCCTCAGGAGATATTTCTCTTGCATATGTCGAAGTTTCTACAGGGAGAGCAGATGTTGGATTAGGGGACGCCATTGTTCTCGAACAGTATATGGAAGAACATGGCGACGTAAGGCCTCTGCTTGAAAAGCCCTATCTCTTAAGGGAGTTAACCATTGCGGTTAATGAAGACGACCTAAAGCTGCTGAATTTCTTCAACAATGCAATAGATGTCCTTTTGACATCTGGCGAGTTGGGGGAAATCTACGGCAAATATGACTATGAGTCTATAACTCTGAGGCAGGCATGAGCCTGCCCTTTGTTCCTTTTGGGGGGTGGCAAAAATGATCTTCGACTTTAATGTAGTTTGGAACAACGCAGATATACTGCTCAGCGGTTTGCTTATCACGCTGGAGCTTTCAGTATTGATAATTCCCATAGGGACAGTTATTGGAATACTTGTGGCGCTTGGGAAAACCTCGGAAAATCATTTTGCAAGAAAAATTGCTTCAATTTATTCGGATTTTTTCAGGGCAATGCCTTTCCTTGTAATGCTTATCTGGGTTTATTATGCCCTTCCAATTGTTACAGGAATTGATATAGGGGCTTTCGAAACTGCAGTAATAGTTCTTTCACTGCATCTTTCAGCATATGTTGGGGAACTGATAAAAAGCGGGATTGAGGCCATTCCAAAAGGGCAGGTTGAAGCCGCAAAACTTCTGGGCCTGAGCAGATTTCAAATCATGCGTAAAATTGTGCTTCCCCAGGTTTTTAGGCAGTTACTCTCTCCCTTAACAGGGCTTTACATTGAGCAGATGAAGAACACAACCCTGGCTTCGGTAATTACAGTTAACGAACTCCTGCACTCAGGTCAGATTCTGATAAGCCAGACCTACAGGCCTTTGGAAATCTACACAATAATTGCAGTAATGTTCATAGCCATACTTTTGCCGCTTGTCTTTTTTTCTAAGAAATTTGAACTTTCAGCATTTGTCAGGAAAATTGAGGAGGGAACAAAATGAAGGAATATTTGAAACTGAACAAAATTAAGAAGAGTTTTGGAGAAACTCCAGTATTGGATGGAATTGATTTTACAATAAACAAGAATGAAATTGTTTCCATTATCGGCCCTTCAGGAAGCGGCAAAACCACTCTCCTCAGAATCATTGCCAGATTGGAAAAGATTGATGCTGGAGAAATAACCTTTGCAAAAAAACCGAAAGTTGGAATGGTTTTCCAGGATTTCAACCTATGGCCGCACAAAACAGTTCTTGAGAATATTATTACTGCACCAATGTTAGTTAAGAAAATTGCAAAAGAAGAGGCAGTTAAAGAAGCCAAAGAAATTCTTGAAAAGGTTGGACTCGAAAACAAGGCGGAAAGTTACCCATTCCAGCTTTCGGGCGGAGAAAAGCAGAGGGCGGCAATAGCAAGGGCGCTTGCAATGAAACCTGAACTGCTTTTGTTTGATGAAATTACCTCAAATCTTGATCCTGAAATGATTGGGGATGTGAATAAGGTAATCAGAAAACTGGCAGAAGATGGCTTTACTTTAGTTTTTGTTTCGCACGATATCTTTTTCGCTGAGGAAATTTCAGATAAGATTTTCTTTATTGATAAGGGGAAGATTGTGGAATCAGGTTCCGCGTCAAATGTTTTATTGAATCCAACCAAAAAAAGAACAAAGCAGTTCCTTGCAAGAACTCTGAATAAATAATAGGGGATAGAATTTATCAGAGGCCTTCCAGCAGTCTCTTCTTAAACTTTCCCAAATCCTTTCGCGAAACCCTTCCGCCTGCCGCAGGGATATGGCCCCCACCTGAACCATTCAGGCCGCGCAGGCTTTTCTCAAGCAGTTCGTTCACCTTAACCCTGAAATCCTGCCTGCGCGCGGAGATGTGCAGCATTGTGTTTCCCCTGTCCTGGACAAGGATCAGGGTTTTTTTCGGGAATTTCTGGGAGATGTGGTTTATGAGGGCCGATTTAATGTAATATTTGCTTTTGAAGGAATAGTAGATCAGCTGTTTTTCAGGATATTTTTCCGCTCCCTTAAATCCTTTCATCAGCCTCTTCAATTCAGCATCATAATTTTTCTTGTATTTTTTGAACCTTGACCTGAGAATCTTGTTTGGGGAACCAATATTTTTATAGAATTCTTTCGCAAGAGAATTTAATTTTCTCCCATCAACAGCCTCAACAGCACTAATAAGTTCTTTCAGCTCTTTCATTTTTTTCAGGGAGAGTTTATTGTTCCTTCCTGCGCGGACAATGAACTTCCTCCAGTGCTTAAGGCCGGAATCACCAATTATCCCAACAGCAGTAACCCATTCCAAATCCGATAGGTCCTCGCAGTTTGAAAATAAATCAAAGCTGAGTTTTGCGGCGGGGTATTTGCTGGGTTCGCGGGAGGAAACATACTGTGCCTTTACCATTGTTGTTTTACGCGAATTGAGGTTTTTGTAAATTTTGTGATGGTCAATAATCAGCAGTTCGGCAAACTTTTCCGCTTTCTTTATTGTTGCAGGATTCTGGTCAACTGCCAGATCCACGAGAATTATTTTGTTGATTTTGCCTTTTCTCATTTTTTTGATGGACTTTTCCGTAAGCTCAACCTCGGAACTTCCCTGGGAGAAAAACATTTCCGGCTTCCTTCCCCTGCGCAGCTGGACAACCCTTGCGGCATTCACGCCTGAGCACAGCCCATCTGCATCACCGTGGAAAACCACTGCAATCCTGTCTTCACTGGAAATAGCGGCGCAGAAACGCCTGAATTTCCCTAGAATTCTCTTCTTCACGTTAATTCTATGCGTTCGGATAAATAAAAAGCTTTCCCATGAAAAACACGCTTTACGCCGTTAATTCCGGCAATCTGGGGGAATTGGACTTTCGGAAGCTTTAATAACAACAAAACCCTTCTTTTTGGAGGAGGTATTCTATGGGATACGAACATAAAAATTCAAGAGGGCAGCAGTATTACCTGCACTCAGTTGAGGCAAAGAATGGAAGGACTTTGTTCTTTTTCTCGAAGAAGAGTGAAAATGGCATTGATTTGCCTGAAGGTTATGAAGTAACTGAAAACCCAAAAACCGGCCTTCCCTTGCTGAAGAAGAAATAGCCTAGAATTGATGCTGGATTTCGTTCAGCAACAGCAATTTAAAGCTTTCATTTATCAATTAATTATAGCTAATTTATTGGCACATATTTGGTGAAATTATGGCACTGACAATTGAATCATTGGAGAATGCAAAGGACTCCCTTCCTAAAGCCCTGAATGAGTTCTCGGCGAAAAATACTGATGTTTACCTCGCAGATGCAAGGATTGAGGTATTTGAAGGGAAATCAGCGGCCGCCATACAGGGAAATATTAAGGGCGCAACTGAGGACTGGGGCTTAAGCACAGGCATCAGGTGCTTTGCAAAGAAGGATAATGTTATTGCAGGGGGATTTATCGGAAGAAGTATGGGTGAAAGTGAGCTCAGCAATATTGAACTTGAACTGGAGGAAATGCTAGGGATTGCAATCAAAAGGGCCAGGAGAAATGCCGGATGGAAGGCAAAGGCAATTAATGATGCGGGTTTTTTCGGCAAGGGATTGAGGTCAACTGAACTCGCGGATATTGAAATTGCGGTCGATAACTGGGAAATCCCATACAAAAAGAACCCTAGGGATGTTTCTTTGGAAGAAGTGATTAAGAGGGTTGAGGATAATTCAAAAGCGATTCAGGGAACTGAAGGTATCGCATCTAACACTGTTGCAATGGTCACAGGTTTGGGAAGAAAGATTTTTGCCTCAACCGAGGGGGCACTTATCGATCAGAAAAAAGCACTTACTGAAGCATTTATTTATGTTGTTGCGCAAGGGAAGGCAATTGAAACCTTTTACGACACTTTGGGGAGCTGGAAAGGCCTGGAAGTTTTGGATGGGGAGAATGAGTTTGAAAAGAATTTTGAGGAGTTTGGAAAGTTTTTGGCTGAAGGGACAGTTGAATTAAGCAATGCCCCTGCAATGAAGAAAACTGAAAACGCAACTGTAATTCTCGACCCATGGTATAATGCGCTTTTAAGCCATGAGATTACAGGCCACCCAAATGAGGCGGACAGGGCATTGAAGAAAGAGGCCGCATGGGCAGGAAGAGCCTGGTGGTTTTCAGGAATTGATGACAATAAATTTGGGGAGCAGGTTGCAAGCGAGGAATTGACTGTTTTCTCCGACCCAACTATTGAAGGATATGGGAATTACAAGTATGATGATGAGGGAGTTAAGGGAAAAAGAATAATTAATATTGACAAGGGAATATTAAACGAATTTTTGAACAGCAGGGAGACTGCCTCCATTCTGGGGAAAGAGCCCAATGGCGGGATGCGCGCAACAAGTGCCGAGGATATGCCTTTGGTTAGAATGAACAACACCTGCTTTGCCCCGGGAAGCTGGAAAAAAGACGAGATTTTCGAGGATACCAAAGAGGGGTATTACATAGTTGGGCAGAAGATTCCTAGTATCGGGGAAACCAGGCAGAATTTTAAAATCACCTGCTGGAAAGTTTATGAGATTAAGAATGGTGAATTGGGGCAGCTCTACAGGAGCGGCGGTGTCACTGGAGATTCCTACACTGTTTTGAAAAGCATTGATGCAATTGCAGATGATTTTTCTATCCATAATATCCCGAATTGCGGGAAAGGGACACCGATGCAGACAATGAAGGTTGGAAATGGCGGCCCGCATATCAGGGCAAAGGCAACTGTTTCAGGGAGCCATATGGGTGAGTAAGATGATTGAGATTAATGAGTTGAAAGCGGCGGTTGAAGAAGGCCTTAAACTGGTTGAGAAAAAGAAGGGGGTTAAGGAGGCCGAGGTTTATGCCTCAAGCAACCATCTTTCCACAATGAGGATTTGTTACGCCACAAATGTTCCCTCAAACGGATTAGAGGAGCCTAAAAGCCAGGAGGATTTTGGGTTAAGTGTCAGGGTTTTGTTTGACAATGGAATGATTGGTTTTGGAAGTGTTGATTCTGATTTATCTTCGGCAGGAATTGAGGAGGCATTTAGGAAGGCGGAGAGAAATAAGGTAATGGATACTGATTTTCATTCGCTGCCGTCCCCAAATGGAAAACCGAAAATCAGCAACTACCATGATAAGGAAATTATGGATTCAGATGACGGAAGGATGATTGATTCAGCCTGGGGAGCATTGAATGCCGCGTTTAACACATTGAAGGCAAATGATTTCAAGAAAAATTTGAACATTACAGGGGAATTGAATTATCTCGGGGAAAGGATGGCTGTTGTTAACACAAACGGCATTGATGCATCTGATGAAAGCACAATTTCTCTGGGGACACTTACTACAATTTTTGAACTGGACAAGGATGTTGCTGGGATGTGGTTTGACTCCTCACCCATGATGAAGAATCTGGATGTTGAGAAAATTGGTTCAACCTCTGTTGAGAAGGCATTGAAGCTTATTGATTCAAAAGCCCTAGATTCCGGGGATTATAAGGTTGTTTTAGGGAGGCAGGTTGTTTCAGATTTAATGTACAGCAGGTTTGCGGTGGAGCTTGATTCCTATGACCAGAAATCTACGCCCTATGTTGGAAAATTGGATACGCAAATATGGAGCGATAAAATGACTGTGGGGGATGATGCCCTGCTCAAAGATGCGATTGGAACCAAGGCAGTTACTGATGAGGGGCTTCCCACCTCAAAAACTGAACTGGTTAAGGATGGGAAATTGGTTAATTTGCTTTCAAATGATTATTATGCAAAGAAGTATAAGGATGACAAAAGATACAATTCGGCAAACGGCTTCAGGTTTGGCGGGGGCGGAAGGAATTATGGTTCAGATGCGGGAATCCATGCCACAAATATTGTTGTTGAGGCCGGGGACTATAATGATGAGGATTTGGTGAAAGAGGTTAAGGATGGAATTTACATTGGCAGGATTTGGTACAGCTATCCTGTAAATGGACAGGCCTCAAGTGATTTCACCTCAACAATAAGGGGAGACAGTTACATAATCAAAAACGGCGAGATTGATAAGGGCTTGATTCCAAACACTTTCAGGATTAACGATAATTTGGACAGGATTTTTAATGGAGTTATTGGCCTGAGTAAGGAGAAATTGGCGACCATTGCATGGGCTGAAGAGGCGGTTGTTGTCACCCCTGAAATGGCGGTGGAGAGCATTAGATTAGACAGGATTGCAAAGGGATTGTACTAATTAATTCAAATACTTATCAAACCATTCTTTTGTTTTTTTCCAGGAATCTTCTGCCTGCCGAGTGTCCTGATAATTGAATCCATGGGCCACGCCATCATATGCCACAAAGTCATAAGTCTTACCGTATTTTTCCATTTCGTCCCTAAGTTCATATCCCTCTTCAACAGGAATATTTATGTCTGCTTTCCCGTGAATTATTAAAAGCGGGGAATTAACCATAGAAACACAGTCAATTGCATTTCGATTTTTGAGTTCTTGGTTCCTTTCACTATCACTCATCTTCTCAAACTTTTCAAATGCTTCCAACCTCGCACCATCCCCTTGCATCACCCCGCTTTCATATCGTTCATAATGATTGAACAAATTTGTCAGGCCGTAAAATGAGATTGCCGCAGTAATATCCTCAGATAACTCAATCGCCTGCACAGTTATTCCCCCTCCATGGGAGGTCCCTATCATCCCGATTTTTGAGGAATTAACATAATCCAAATCCTTCCCGCACTCCATAAGATTCAAAACATCTGTTGTTTCGCCCTTTGCAACTTCCACAGTACCCTCACTTGTTCCAAGTTTATCTGTTTCCCCGCGATAAGAGGATGCCAGCACAACATATCCTTCCTTTGCCAGCATTTCAATCCATTCACCATGTGCCAAGTTAATTCCGTTCACCCCGCCATGGTTGAAAATAATTAGGGGGGCCTTCCCTTCAATGTTTTTCGGTTTTACCAATACGCCATTAATTTTTAGCCCTTCACTTTTGTAAGTGATTTTAAATGCCTCGACTCCGCCCTCATCACGAATACGGTTACCGATATTAAACGAATTACAGGAGTAGCTCTTGGCCTCTAAAAAACAGAGTTCCTCCCAGAGAGGGGGATGTCCTGCGGGCGGAGGAATATATTCTCTTGGACAGCCACTAAGCAACACCATTGCAATCAGCAAAATAATAAATAAATGTATCTTTTTCATCCAGTATTGTAGGTGAAAAGTAGTATATATATCTTTTCTGCGGAGCTTGGATTTATCATTTATAAAATTTTGTTTTCACAATACTATTCTCTTGGTGTTTGCATGCTCACAAAAAACGCAAAGAAAAAACTCATTTCTTTCCTTAAAGATGACTCTGCCTCAAGGGATGTGACAAGCTCATTAATTCCCAGAAAAAAGGCAGTTGCATATGTTGTCGCAGG
>JAFCCJ010000007.1 GCA_017610305.1 Candidatus Iainarchaeum sp. | reverse complement strand
GCGGAGGTTCTCCGGGACAATGGCTACCTGAATGCTGCCTTCGTTAACAGGTCTTTCCTGACTGAAGAACGGGGATTTGAGCAGGGCTTTGCCAGCTTTGAGCTAGTTGAGGATGATGTGTTTGGTGAGGCGCGTAGCTGGCTTGAGCAGAATCGCGAAAGGAAATTCTTTTTGTTTATGCATTCTTTCCATCCCCATTCCCCATATAATCCACCGGAAGAGTTCAATATTTTTTACAGGGAATATTCGGGAGAGATTGGGGATTATTTTGGACATGACTCAATAGATAAAATAAACAAAAATAAAATGCAAATTAATGAAAATGATTTGAAAAAAATAATTTCCCTTTACGACGGGGAAATTGCATACTCTGACAGTTTGATTGGGGAATTCCTGGATTATCTTGAGGGGGAAGGTTTGCTGGAGAATACGGTCATCATATTTACGGCAGACCATGGCGAGGCATTTATGGAGCATGGCCATCTTGAGCATGTGGGCCCATACCTTTACGATGAATTCATCAGGGTGCCTTTGATTGTTAAAATTCCGGGGATTGGTAGCAGGAGGATTGAATCACTGGCCCAATTGATTGATATAATGCCCATGGTTTTTGATTTGGTGGACATTGGCGGATCATCTGAAATGGAGGGCCGAAGTCTTCTCACGGCAGTGGAAGGAAAGAAACCTGAAGCTGATGTTGCTATTTTCACAGAACATAGGTACTCCAACATAAGCTCTATCGCAACAAAGAACCTGATTTCTATGACTGATGGGGGGGTATCTTTCCAGGTTTCCTCAGGCAGGTGTGTTGATAAAGATTCCTCTTTCCGCGAATGCCTCATCAAATCTTTATCAAGTTATAGCAAGCAAATTGATTTAATCACCGTCCATGAAGATTCCGCCTATTTGAAAATTGTGAATTTTGACACCATTAGTGAAACAATGATTATTCCCTGCAACCGAAAATTTTATGGTTTAACTGTCAGTTACAGAGTCAATGATGTGAAATCATTATTGAAGATTGAGAAGAAAGAATATTTGTTCAACGCAATGGGTTGCGGCGAAAGCACCGCAAAGGAAGAAGATGCTGTTTTTGCAGACGGAAATTTTTTTGTGGCTTATCCAAGGAATTTCAGGAAAAACTATTTTGGTTTGAATGAAACCGCAGCTATTCGTACCGACAGATGGAAATTAATCGGGGGTTTTTTGGGCTTTGAGCTTTATGACCTTGTTTCAGACCCTCTTGAGCAGAACAATGTTTTTGAAACCGAAACCACTGTGGCGGAAGAACTCAAGACAAGATTAATCGATTTTCTTGAGTCAAGGAAGGCTTCTGAAACTGAATTCCTCCAAATAGATGAAGAAACGTTAAGGGAATTGAAAGCCCTTGGCTATCTAAACTAGGGGCGGAGGATTAAAACCAGCAAAAGCTTTTTCTAATCTTCATATCTTATTTTTAGGGGGATAATTTATGAAGGCTGAAATAAGTGCGATTGGGACATATGTGCCTGAAAAGGTGCTTTTGAATGAGGAACTGATTGCGATAGAGGGCATAAACAGCTCTGATGAGTTCATAAGGGAGAAGTTTGGGGTTAAGGAGAGAAGGGTTGCTGAGAATGAAAATACCTCTGATTTGGGTGTAAAATCTGTTGAAATTGCACTGGAGAGGGCAGATCTTAAAAAAGAGGATTTGGATGCAATAGTTGTTGCCACAATGACTCCTGATTTACAATGCCCTTCCACCGCATGCATAGTTCAGGAAAAACTAAGGCTTAAGGGAATCCCTGCCTTTGACCTCAGCGCTTTCTGTTCAGGCTATGTTTACGGCCTGGATGCTGTGACAAGGATGCTGGACAACAGGATGAAGGGGGATTCCTACAAAAATATAGCATTTGTGACAGCTGAAAAGATGTCGAGAATTATGGATTATTCTGACAGGGGCATTTCCCCGATTTTTGGGGATATTGGCTGCACAACAATTGTTTCAGCCAGTGAGAAGGACAAGGTGATTTCCTCCTATCTTTATGCAGACGGGTCAGGGAAGGATGCGCTAATTATTCCTGAGGGGGAGAGATATCTGAGGATGGAGGGGAAGGATGTTTATGATTTTGCGGTTGATCTTTTCCCAAAACTTGTCAACGAAACACTGAAGAAATCTGAAATGAAATTGGAGGATGTTGACTGGATTTTCCCGCATCAGGCCAATGTGAACATAATCGAGAAGGGCATGGAGGCTCTTGGGCTGGGGATGGACAAAACCTTTTTGAATTTGGATAAGTATGGGAATACTGCCGCTGCATCAATACCGCTTGCAATTGGCGAAGGAATTGAGCGAGGGAAAGTGAAACGGGGGGATATGCTTCTCTGTGTTGGTTTTGGTGCAGGCTGGACAGGCGGCGGAATTCTTCTGGAATTCTGATTGGGTTAAATGCTTCTTTCGTAAATTTCCTCTATCTCTTTTGCGGTATTGCTCCAGCTGAATTTTGCCACAGAATTTAGTGCGTTCTTCCCTAATTTTTCCGGAATCCTGCTGTCCCTCAAAACAAGTTCCATCATGTCTGCAATTTCCCGAGGTTTCTGTGGATTTACAAGCAGGCCGTTGTGCCAGCGGTCGATTATATAGGGAATTCCACCAACACTTGAGGCAATGACAGGCTTTCCGCAGGCAAATGCCTCTGTGATTACAAATGGCATAAGCTCTGCATTGGTGAATGAAGGCACAACCAGTGAATGGGATTTATTGTATGTTTCTGCCAAGTCCCTGTCATTTAGAAAGCCGAGGAATTCAACATTGTTTTCAATCCCCAGTTTCCGGGAAAAGGTTTTGAAATGGCCCAATGAGTCTCCTGTGCCTGCAACCTTAAGCCTTGCCTTCAGTCCCCTTGAATCCAGGATTTTAATCGCCTTTAGCAGATGATGGAGGCCTTTCCATTTCTGCTTCCTGTTCAAGGTACCCACAAAAAGGAAATATTTTGGAGAAAGGTCCATTGGACGGAAAATCTCTTTGTCAATTCCGGGATGGACAAATTCGGTTTTATTGCGGTGCATGTTAAGGGCGTCTGATTCGGAGAGATTTTTGTTGTAGAGGATTATCTTTCTTGCGGAATTGATTGTGAATCTCTCAAGGGTTTTTTGATAAAGATAAATTAAAGGTGCAAGGAGCAGGCCTTTCCCGCCTAAATCAAAAGTATTATAGCTCAGGAAAAAGGGGATTTTGTTTTTTCTTGCTGCGATTGCGGCCATATCAGCAAAGAAAGGTACAGGAGTAAATGCCTGCACCAGATCATAATCATTTTCTTTCATCAATTGGTCGAGTTTTGGCAGGAGGCCAAGATTCAGAGGGGTGTTCTTGAATTTCAATCCGGATTTTAAGAAATGGAAATCGATTCCCCTTATATTTGCGCTTGCATTGTGGTCCCCATTGCACACCACAGAAACATTATTCTTTTTGGAAAGGTTCTTTGCCAGATTATATGCAAATCTCCCCACACCCCCTCCCTCAGGATAAATGTATGGGCTAACGAAAAGAATCTTCATTTGAATCTTTCCCTAAACATGAACTGGATATGGGAAATTCCTTCACTGAACAAATCCCTGTCTGGTTCTGTAATTTTAGGGCGGTACTTAATTGGAACTTCTGCAATGTTCAGCCCCATTCTTTTTGCGTTGATTAGCATCTCAGTTGCAAATTCCTTTCCCACAGCCTCTAAGCCAAGTCGGTCGCGGGCCTCCTTCGAAAGGCCCCTGAAATTACAGTAGCAATCGCTGAATCTGGTGCTAAAAAGCAGGTTGAAAATTCCTGTTAGAAGCGGGTTTCCAATGAAACGCCTGGAGGGCGGCATTGATCCTTCTTCAATTTTTCCCTTGAACCTTGTCCCAACAACAACATCACTCCCCTCCTGCAGTATCCTGACAAATTTTCCAATCTCAAACGGATTATAGGATTTGTTTCCCTCGAGAAGGACAATGAAATCTCCTTTTGCCCGGTTTATGCCCTTAACGCAGGCCTTCCCATAACCTTCATTCTGCTCCTGCAGAACTTTTGCGCCTGCAAGTGTTGCATAAATCTGGGTGGCATCTGTGGAAATACTATCTACCACAATCACTTCCCCGTCTAAACCCAGACCATTTATCGCCTTTTTTGCATCTCCAACGCAATCAGCTATTGTCTTCTCATCATTCAGACAGGGCATTACAACTGAGACATCCATGTAAAGAAAAGGGGGTGCAGATATAAATTTCTTTCCCTTACATGAATAGGAAACAAATAAATAAACTTGGAGAATAACTTATTCGGCGATAATATGTATGATGTTGTTTCTGTAGGTTCGGCAACTGAAGATGTTTTTGTAAAGGTGCATCCAAAGGCTGTTGGGAAGAATGTTTGCTTTGTTCCTGGCACAAAAATGGAAATCGACGATATGGATTACTTCATCGGCGGGGGCGCCACAAATTCTGCGGTTGCATTTGCAAGGCTTGGTTTAAAGACAGGGATTCTTGCGGCAATTGGGGATGATGAATCAGGAAGGGCTGTTTTAAGGGAAATGCGGGAGGAAAAGGTTGGCACGAAATTGATAATCCGATCAAAGAAACTGAATACTCCCTACTCAGTGATTTTAACCGGCTTTGGTAAGGACAGAGTTATTCTGGTTTACAGAGGCGCAACAGCTGAACTGAACAATGAAAAGGAAATTGATTGGAAAGAATTGAAGAAAGCAGAATGGCTGCATTTGGGGAGCATCCATACAAAACCAATTGTGCTGAAAAGGCTTGTGAGGTTTGCGCTTATGAATGGAATTAAGGTTGCGTTCAATCCTGGAGGAAGGGAACTTAAAACAGGCTTGAAAGCGATGCGGGGGTTGTTGCGGGGAACCGATGTTTTGTTTATGAACAAGGAGGAGGCAGAACTGCTCACCAAAAAAAAGAATTTGCGGGAGAATTTGAAAATTCTTCAGAGGTATTCGCCGATTGCGGTTATTACTGACGGAAGAAAGGGGGCATATGCCTATGACGGAGGGAATCTTTATTTCAAGAATATTTATGACACGCCGCACATTGATTCAACAGGGGCAGGGGATGCGTTCAATTCCGGATTCACTGCTGCGCTGATTGCGGGAAAAGATATTCCGACCGCACTCGACTGGGGAACTGCTGAAGCATCGTCCATTGTGTGCTGCCTCGGAACGAAAAATATCCTCCTGACAAAATCAGGCCTGAAAAAGTTCATCAAAAAATATTCGCGGAAAAATAATAGGGTTAGGGTTAGTAAATTGTGATTTCTCAGCCAACAAACGATTTGTCCAAATCCCCATTATTACTGTAGCCTCGCTGCTCCCAATAGCCCCTATATTCCGGATCGTTGGAAAGTTCGATTTTGGTTATCCATTTAATCCATTTATAGCCCCATTTTTCCTCCGCAACCAATTCAAATGGGAATCCTCTTTCAGAGGGCATTACAACCCCATTCATCTTGTGAGCCATTATAATGTCATTGCCGATAATGTAATCAAGCGGGAGGGAAGTTGAGTAGCCATCATAGGCGTAGAAAATTACGGTATTTGCTTCGGGTTTTATTCCTGCCTCATTAAGTAAATCTTTCAGGAGAATTCCCTCCCAAAGAATTTTCGCATTCCACCCCTCTACGCAAAACAGTGTAACAAGCTTCGAGTATTTCTGCCTGTTAAGCACCTCGTCATAGCTGAGGGATTTTGTATTTTCAACAAGGCCTGTGATTTCGAGAGAATAGTTTTCGATGTCGATGTATTGCGGGCCCTTGATTGAGTTCTCCCTGAAATCGCCGATTGAGGAAAGGTTTTCCCCCTGATACTCCCTGATTTCAACTTCCTGCAGCTCCCTTACTTCCTCACTGACGCAGCCAGAAAGCAGGAGAACTGCTGCAATGAAAATGACAAAAACTATTCTGTTCATTTCAGGCCTCCTTTCCCAATAATTTTTTTATTGTTTTAGTAAACCATCCCAGATTGAGATACATGTGGATTAGGATAAAGAGGATCAGAATTAAACCTGTCCAGTCATGGATGAAACTAATCTGTGCAAAGGGAAGCACAATATCTGTTAAGCCAAGCCATGGCTGAAGGAAAAGGAATTTTATTATTCCTGTCACCATAATAAGGAAGAATGCAATTGTAAGGACTGTGATTACAAATATTTTCAGATGTTCCTTTTCCATTTCAACCAATTAACTTTTGGTTAAAAGCTTTTAAGGAAGATTGTTGTCTGAATTCGGATTGGTTTTTTAAATTCAGACAAACTGCTCATAATTCTCGGCATTGAATTTGTAGAGGAATCTTTTGATTTTGGAATTATCAAAGGAATAGTTTGCGATTACATTTTTCTTTTCGCCTAAGAATTTTCCAAAGTCCTCTTTTTGTGCCGGGTCAAATAGGTAGAATTTCCCGTTGAATTCTGTGATCACAAATGCATGTGTTGAGAGGTTTTCAAGTTCCGCAATCACGACCTCTGCATTTTTATCCCCCAGCGCAAAAAGCATTGAGCAAAGGAAAACCGCCTGGTCTTCATCATCGCCAATTTTGGATGTTACAATTTCTTTGGGCGAGAGCCAGAAATTTATTTCCAAATCGGATTTTACATAATTAATCTCCTTTGAAATGAATTCATGCACTTCCTTGGCAGCCCTAAGGTAATTTTCCTCAAAGGAATAGTTTTCCGGCTTGAAATCATTCAAAAGTGACTGGACAGTTAAATCCTCGGAATTCACCAGGCCCTTTATTTCCCCCACTGTTTTCTTTTCAAAATCATTTATAATATTTGAGTATTTCCCGAGCAGCAATTTGTAAAGGGTGGATTTTAGTTCCTTTTTCGGGGTTTCCTCTGGCTCAACCTCTTCTTTTAGGGAAACAAAGCCAGAACTCTCTTTCAGGAGGGAATTTTCCTTCTTAATCTGCTTAAGGTTCTTGCCCAATTCCTTCAATTCCTGCTTCATTTCCTCATTTTCCTGCTCCAAGTCAAAATAAGTGGGGCCCTGAACGGCAGCCAAATGGCTCTTAAGCTCGCTTATTTGGGCTATTAACTCCTTTTTACGGGAGTCTTCCCTCTCCTCAGCCAGTTCTAACTCCAGTTCCTGCAGGTTTCGAAGAATGGTCTGTTCTGCAGATGTTTTCTTGAGCTTTTCCTGCGGGAGCTCTGAAACTGTTTCTTTCAGTGCCATAATTAGTAATATTAACTGAGAGAAAATGCAGAAAAAGGCTTACTTCTACATAATTTTACTTTGGTTTATTCCTTTTCCGCCCTGATGTCGCATTTTTGTGTTTTTCCTTAAAAGCAAGGCCTCGTTCAGGCAACCAAGCATCTGGCTTCCTAGAAAACAATTCGAGCCTTTCACTGACTGTATGGTGATCACCTATTTGTCTCAAAGCACTTTGATGCCGGAAGGGCTTTTCAAATTTCACTACAAGTTCTTCTATAACTCGCTTATATTCGCCCATATTCGGCATCCCATCAGGATAAACAAGCTTGTTTAATGCAAAGTCCATCCCCATCTCCTTGGGAAAAACATGGACCCATTTTTTATGGTCAGGATGTCGAATGTCGAATAAGGGACGCAATGCGTCTGTGCGCATTGCCCTAAATCCGATTGAACTATTTGGAGTAATAACCAAACCTTCCTTAACAGAACCCAACACCATTTTCTCATCGGTTTTATGAACTATCGAGGCAAGGCCTGTGATTTTCTTAAGCTCCAGGTCAAGCGCGTCCGCATCAAAATTAACCAGAACAGATTTCTCGTTTTTGAAATGTTTGGTCTTTCCTTTCAAAGTCCAAACAGATTCCGCAAAAGACCTTCCTTTTCCCTCTGGCATTGCATGGCGGATAAGAATCACCCCATTTGGCAGAACAAGTGTGTTTCTGCCTATTCTCCCGTCTACTCTGGCATTAAACTTTCTCATCTGCGCTTCTGGCAGATTAAGTTTTTTGAAAACTATTTGCGGTGTTCTGTCCCGGCTTCCATCTATTACAATAACTGCATGGTTAATCTTTCCCTCCTTAATCCCCTGCAGAATGACATCGAGGTTTTTACCCACATTTTTTTCCTCATCCCTTGCCGGCATGAAAACCGAAAGCATTGGTTTTACGGGTTTTTTAGAAGATTTAGTTGACATTACAGGGCCTCCACAAATCACTTATCCCTAATTAACCTAGTCTTGGATAGTATATAAATTTTCCATTTCTTGCCGAGTTTTCAGATGGTTCGGAAATCCAGCCCCATATTATTTTATAGTCCAAAGCTTATTGATAATAGGGTTCTAATGGCTGATGAAAAGAGTTTTGAGGAAAATAAGAAAAGGGCAATCAAAATTATTCTGGTTGTTGTTGTGCTTTTTGTAATAATTGTTGTAATCAGCCTCAGCCTTGGCGAAAATGAGCCTGATCCGAGAAATCCCTCCTGTGGAAATGGATTTGTTGAAGCCGATGAGGAGTGTGACAATTTGGGTTGCCCGCCGAATTATGTCTGCAATTCATGCAGTTGTGTAAGGGAGAAATCTCCTGAAAATGGAACAGGGAATGATGGGGGGAATGGAACAGTTCCCAACGATCCCGATGAAAAGGATGGTAATGCTTCTGTAGACGAAAATGAGATTGGGGGGGGAATAGGGCCAGGAATTGGGCCACCAACCCCTACGCCAGGCGGTTCTTCAGATGATACTCCAACCATGCAGGCATGTTCAGTCTCCGCAGAGATTACAGGAACTGTCTGCCCTGAAGAGAGTTGTTTTGGTGAGCTTATAGGGGAGTGTTGTGTTGGGGTGTGCTTGAGGGAAGGGGCAGGATTTACTGAGTGTTTCAATACCTGCATACAAAACCAGGATTTTTCCCAGGCCGAGTGTGAGGTGCTTTGTTCACCAAGTTAGGAGGCAATAGTATGAGAGGACAATCTTCGATGGAGTATATGCTAATAATTTCTTTTTTGCTAATAGCTGTTGGCTTGCTTTTTGTTTTATCACTTATAATGTTCGATGATTCAAGCAGATTTTCGGCTGCCCAGATAGCTGTTTCAAAGCTTAAGAATGCTTCTGATGAGGTTGATGGATTGGGAGAGGGAAACACAAAAATTGTTGAAATTATACTTCCCAAAGGGATTACCTCCGGAAGGGGGCTTGAGAATGTGATTGAATTTAATATCACTATTTCAGGGACTACAACTTCAGCCAAAGAATTTCCAAATGCAGAGGTTACTTATGTTAGCCTCCCTATATCGGAAGGAATTCATTTTATAAAAGTAGAAAGCATTGATGGCAATGTACTGCTTTCAGAGGTCTGATTGAATGGAAAAGGGGCAAGTGGCACAGGAAACAATTGCGGCAGTTGTAATTGTACTAATAGTGCTTGTTCTTGTAACCAGCCAGTATGTAGATAGGTACAATCTGGGGCAAGAATTAGGAAGTTCAAATACTGCAAAAATTGAATGCGAAAAGATTTCAACTATGATTAGCTTTGTAAACATGAGTCCGGGAAATGATTCTGTCAGGCTGGACAATATTTCAAATGATTTCAACATTTTAGGCAATGTTGTTCAGATTAGGAACCGGTTTTGTGATTTTTTTGGTGAGGCAAAGGATAATTTTCTTTCAAACGGCAGTGTTTTAATCTATGAGGTAGACGGGGGGGCTGTTGTTGAAAATATCTGATAATAGGGGGCAGGGGATGATGCTTGATTTGCTGGTCGGGGCAATCATTTTTCTGCTCGTCCTTCTGTCGATAAATACTTTTTGGGTTGGGGAACTTAACTCCCTCGACGACAATATAGAAACCAATGAGATGAAGTTAATTGCATTCAATGCGATTGAGATCCTGCTTACAACCCAGGGCAATCCTGATAACTGGATATATCTTCCTGAGGCCATGGTAAATGAAATTGGGCTTGTAAAAATGAGCAGGGTGGTTGAGGAAGATAATTTGGTTGCGTTTCAGAATATGAGTTATGATGGGGCGAGGGAAAAGCTAAAGATACGGCATTATGATTTCTTTTTTGAGTTTGACGGGGTTGATGATGTAAACGCAGGCCTGCCTCCTGTTGGAGACGCAGATAAAGTTGTTATCTATAGGAAGGCAAGTTACAAGGGGGTGAGTGCTGATGTTAAATTCACGCTTTACAATCTCCGGTAAAAAGTCGTTTGGTTTTGTTTTTTCACTGGATGCCGCAATGGCAGTTATACTCCTGCTTGTGTTGATGGCAACAGTTGCAAACAAGCCTGATTTGGGGGGGACCGCCTTTCCAAGGGCACAGCTAAACCAATTGATTGATGATTCTATTACTACAATGGAAAACACAGGTTATTTGCTGGAAGTTCTTGATACAAATACACTAGATGATGCCGCACTGGAAATTAACAGCCGGCTTTCATCTGACCTTCCAGGCACGGTGGACATAAATGTCCAGATAACACAATACACCTTGAATCTTTCCACCTGCAGAATATCACGGGATTTTGAGGGCTGCTTCTTGGAGGGAGGGACTGTGATTAGCAGTAGTGGTTCGGCAATTCCCAGCAATAGAGCTATACTGCATGGGCAGAGAATTTTCGCAAAGAGGCAGCAGAATGCAGACTGCAATTTAAGCTATGGTGCCGAACTGGAAGCTGTTGAGGAAGAGAGACTGGATTCAATAATGTTTTCTGATTACTATGGGCCTTTGTATTTCCAGGAGGGGGGGCTTGAGGTTACTTTCGATGTTAATGTAACGCCTGACACAGAAATATCCTGTGATGAAAATGTATCTGTTCAGCTTAGTGTGACTGTTCCCGGCGGGTTTAGGGTTCCTGTAGATGTGATAGAGGTGATGGACATAAGTGGCAGTATGAGTGAGTGTGCTGTTGCAGAAGGGACTGCAATAGTTGAGGACCAAAACACTCTTGGCGGCGGAAATTACAACTTTTTTACAGGGCATACCAACTGGACTGCGCTTACCCAATTCGAAATAACCAATTTGGATGCCTTCGATGTTTTCCTAGAGTGGGAAACTGCCTGTGATTTCTTTGGCTGCACAAAGATGTATATTGAGGCCCCTGATGGGACGCTTTATGGTTACTATGGGGGGACTCCGGGAGATGGCTGCTATATTTCGCCCACTTTGTTTAACATACAGGACAATGTTTATTTTGCAGTTCCCGACACCCTATCACAAAATGGAACTTGGGTGGTGTGGGGCTGGAATAATGACCCCTCAATCGATGTAAACCTTACAGTAAAAATTATTGAGGAACCAATTTCAAAATTAGAGGCAATGCAGGAAGTTGGAAAGCAGTTCATAGACCATGCAGACTGGACTGCCAATGATGACACTGGCCTTGTTTCTTTCAACGATGCTTCAAAACTGGAACAGCCACTTACCTCAAACAGAACTGCGGTAAAAAATAAAATTAATGTCCTTAAGGCCGGGGGGGCAACCGCAATAGGTGAGGGAATTTATGAGGCCACTAATGAGCTTATTTTTTCACCCAGGGCGGATGAGGAGACTCTTGATTTCCAGGTTTTACTGTCTGATGGACAGACCAATACCGGAAGGAGTTCGTCAGGGGCCGCCCAGGATGCTGCGGATAATAACATAATAATTTTCACTGTTGGATTGGGCACCAAAATTAATGAAACAGAACTGCAGAATATTGCAGACCTAACAGGAGGGCAGTACTATTATGCCAAGGACCAAAATGCCCTGGAGGAGGCATATGACCTAATTGCTCAGGCAATACAGTCAATTGCGGGCGATGCAAATGTTGTAATCCCGTTGATTCCGGACATAAATATAATTGAGAGCGGTGGAGCGGAAATAGTTGACCAAAATATGGTTTTTGATGTAAACAACCTTGAGGGGGGGCAAACCTGGACTGCAACATATATCTTAAATCTGCCATGTTCAAATGCAAACACTTGTGATTCTGATGCCATAAGCTTTCCTGGAGATGGCGCTTATTTCGAATATGAAGATGATGCAGGATATCATAGGATTGATTTCAACGTCCAGGTGACTATTCCTTTCCTAACTAGGGATTTAACTGTGGATATTTTTACAGGGGAAATTACAGGGCCTGATGACATTTACCTTGATGTTAATGTTGCAAACATTGCGGATTTGAATACTCCATCAACAACCCTAAACTTCTACGAGGATTTTGTCGGGGGAACGCTCCTGGCAAGCAGAACTGTTAATGCCCTGTGCGGGGGGGAATCTGTTGGCTGTGTTAATTCAGAACAGATATTCAATGCAGTAAATATAACGCGGGAAGGCGTGATAGTTGCAGTGGTCAATGAGGACGGTTCCATGAGTGAGTGCCCTGGAAACAATGAAGATGTTGTAAACTGTTATGGGGGCTCGGTCCCGCAGTATTACGTAGTTGACTACTATGTCTGGAGGAATTAAAATGAACCAAAAAGGGATCTTTTTCACAATTATGACTTTTCTCATGGCATTTAACGTTATTCTGCTTATAGGTGTTGCCACCGAAAATAACCAGGATAATCAGGAGGTATTCAGCCTAATGAGTTCCTTTATTTCAGTCAATAACAAGTCCAATAACCTTTACAGGGATGCAATTCTTTACGACCAAACCGGTTCTGCTGCGGCAATTGAGCAGAGGATTCTTCCCTTCAGCATGTCGCTTGATGAGAACAGGATTAATATCACAACAACTCTTCCTGTGGAAAGCTCAAGGATGAATTCCTACATCGACAGCCTTAATGCAATGAAAATATTCCTCGAGGATTCCAACTACAGCAATGCATTTGATGGTATTGAGGTCAGCATTGACACCATACAGGATACAAGATGGGGGGGCACCGATGATTCGGTCTCGTTCATCGCATATCCCTTTTGCATGGAATACAAGATTTCAGGGCTTAACCAAATTGCATATGGGCCTGGCAACTGCATGGATGTTTTCGAGATATCGGATGTCAGGAGATTTGACCTGAATGTTATTATTACTAACGGCAGTGAGGACCTGAACATGGTGAGCTGTACTTTCGGCGGCGTTACAGGCTGCCCTCAAAATTCAGTTGATCCAATGGACCTTAGGCCATTCTTTGAGCTGGAAATTGATGACAGCAGCTGTGGAAGCTGTGCATTTGGCGCAGGCGACTTATTGGTGAGCACCCATTATGACCCTGCCGCAAACAATGACATCACCATCTGGTGCAGCCCTGGAACAGATTGCCCTTACTCTGAAACAATTTCTGTTTCCGTCGGGGATGGATTTTCTGTGGCAAGGAATGATGGAAGTTCGGTTTCAACTGAAATGGCGGTTGACTTCAATTCATCAATTAGCAGTTTTGATGCGAATGATTTCAATTATACCCTTACAAAACCCAGTGCCCAGATAACAAAAAGTTATAGGTGATTATGTGGACCCGGAACTGATAAGCAAGGCCGTTTTTCTACTGGGCATACTTGTTGTTGGATTTATCCTTCTTGCAATAATTCCCATTCCTGGATTTCCAAATGAACAAGAACTGGAATTTACTTCCATCAATCTTGAAAAGAAACATGTTGTCCTTGGCGATAAAGTTGCAATTGAAATTGTCGCCAGTGGCGGGAACGGCATTAGGGAAATTACTATTGAGGGCGGGGGAATAATTGAGGAGATTGATTGCGGGAGAGGAGAGGAATGCAGTAAAAGAATTGAATTGATTTTCAAGCAGATTGGGAATTATTCGTTAAAGGTTAAGGCGATTGATTCTGAGGGGGATTTTGTTATTGAAACTGTCCATGTGCGGGTTTCAGATAGTAAGGACAGATGTTCGGACCAAACCCTTTTTGGGGCGTGTTCTTCACAAAGGCCTTTAATATGCGTAAACGGGGAACTTCTTTCCGATTGCGAGATATGTGGGTGTGACGGAGGTTTGGCTTGTGCTGACGGGGTCTGCAAAGCTGTTGCTGTTGATGCGAGAATTGTTAGCTTTGATTCGGTGAAGAAAAGGATTCTTGATGATGAGGAAATTGGGTTTGTGCTCCAGGTGAAACCTGCGGGAAATTTGGCTATTCAGCAGGGGGCGAATTATAAGATGAAGATTGTGCTGGATTCAGAAGACGAAAATGTTTTGCTGAATTATGATATTGTTCTGGAACAATCCCTTTCATGCTGCAAGGGAGATTATGCAGTGCAGGAAATTATTCCGCCTGGAGAACTTTTTGCAGGAAATTATTCCGCCACCGTGTTTTTACTGGACCCTGAAGAGAGGGATGAGAATAAGGCTGTATTTGACAGTATTTTTGTCGATGATTTTGTTTCTGTTTTAGAAAGGGATGATGTGCCACCATCAAAACCACAGACTTTGAATTTTACAAAAACTGATGGTGTGGTTAGGCTGAATTGGTCAAGCAACAGTGAAGATGATCTTGGAGGATATCACATCTATAAATCAACAGATGCCGGGGATTTGTACATCCTTTATTCGCTTTTTGAAACTGTGGGTTCTGAGGAAAACTCAAAGGATTTAACAATTTCAGGGGAAGGAAGATTTCACTTTGTAATAACTGCATTTGACCTTTCAGGCAATGAATCAGTTTACAGTGATGGCCTTTTGGTTGAGTTGGATGGGGTTTAAATATGAGTAATTACATAAATTTAGGTGGATTTGGGTTGTGAGGAAAATGGCTAAGAAGAAGGGAATAGTTTCAACTTTTATTGACCGTATTGGGAAAGTGTTCAGGAAGAAACCTGATGCTGCTAAGGCGAAAAAAGAGGTTGACAAACCGGCAAAAAAAGTGGCCAAAAAACCAGTAGAAAAGACGGCCAAAAAACCGGCAAAGACGTCCCCACCCGGCAGAAGGGAGCAAATTGTTGAGGAAACACGGCTGAAGCTGGAAAGGCTTGAGAAAAAGAAGAGGGAAATGGCCAAACAGCCCAAATGGGTTAAGGAACTTGATGAACAAAAAAAGGGCGGGGAAAAGGTTCCGCCAAAGGATGAATTCCTAAAACCGATGTTCCACAAGAAAAAGTCGACTCCTAAGGAAGAAAAGATTGTGGACAAAAAGCCTGAAAAGGAAACTGTTAAGAAAGAGATTCCCAAAAAACCAGCCGCCAGAAAAAGGAGCAAATTCGAAAGAAGCCTTGGTGTTGAGAAAAAAACAAAACCTGCGAAAAAGGCAAGAGGAAAAAGGGCAAAGAGGAAAACCAAGAAGAAGGCTGATGAAACGAAGAAGGCCATAACCCTGCCGAAAATTGAGTCAAAACCCGCTGCTGAAAAAGTGGTGCCTGCAAAGAAGCCGGTTGTTGAAAAGCCGAAAGAAGAAAAGATTGAGGAGAAGCCAAAAAAGGCGAAGATTGTTGAGAACCCAAAATTTGAGAAATCACCAGCTGTTGAAATGCCCGCGTCAGCTGTTGCCAGGGCAGAACCAATAAGGCGAGCCCCTGTCTTTAGGGGTGGGGCAGTAGGTGTTTCCCAAATAGAGGACTTTGACGAGCAAATAACCGTTACTAAAGAGCTCATAAAGAGCCTTAACATGGACTTTTTCAAGAGAAGGATTACTGAGGAGGAGTACAGGAGAAAAACCCTCGAGTATAGGGAAAAGATGAAGCTTCTGGAGATAAGGAGGAGAAATATTCTAAAGGCGCAATCAGGAACGCCAAGGGTTGCTGACAATGCCCGGGAATTTGCGCCTGTGACAGCCACCGAAACAAAAAAGGCGGTAAGCCAGACTAAGGTGCACCAAATTCTAAGGGCAAAGGCAAGAGGCAAGATAGATGATGAAAGGCTTGGCGAACTTGAGAATAAGATAACTGAACTGGCCAAGAGATACAATCTCTCAGAACAGGAACTTGAACAGGATGTCCTGAATATTGACACCAACAAAACTCTTGAAAGCTTCAATAAGCTTGTGTCATTGATTGATTTGGAAAGGGAGGCAAACAGGAGATTGAATCAGGTCAGAATTGTTGGTGTTCCAAAGGCATTTAAGGAATCTGCAAAAGAGGTTGAGATGGTAAAGGGAATCGCAACAGAAATAAAGAAGCACAGGATTGTGACCGATTTTGACAAGATTATTTCCATTGTTAACCAGCAGGGGAATTTAAAATTGAGCAAACTTTCAGCCCAGCTTAAGATAGACAAGAAAACCTGTGCAGGGCTATTGTCAGATCTTGAGGATGAGGGGCTTTTGGAACTTAAATACCCGGCATTTGGTGAGGTTACGGTGCAGATTCCGGGTTATGATGAAATGCAAAAGGTGATTAAGGAAAAGAAAAGGGCTGAGGAGAAGGCAAGGAAATTACAGGAGAAACAAAAGAAAAAGAATAAATAGTTCAAAACAGGAGATAATAGGTGAAAGGTGTTTGAATGGTTGATAAACTTTTGAAGAAGTATAGTATGGAATCCGAAGGGGTGAAAATAGAGGTAAGCATTGTCAACAGGGAGGGGAGTTATGTCCTTAGTTATTTGCTCGACATCCCTGAATATGGGGAAGGAACTGAAGCCATGCTGCATAACTTAAAAAAAGACCTTATAATGGACACCAAAATCCAGACCGAACGAATGCTAGAGCCAAAATTTATTGAGGAGCTTAAGGAAAAATTTAGGGCAAGGGCACTTACAATCATGAACCGAAAATTGCCCAGCCTTGACCTTGAGACCAAGAATGCGCTTATAGGAATCCTGTTGAGTGAAATGCTTGGGTTGGGGAAGATAGAATTTTTGCTGAGCGACGGGAACCTTGAGGAGATTGTTGTTAATTCATCCAAAGAGCCTGTCTGGGTTTACCACAAGGAATTTAGATGGCTGGAAACCAATGTATTCATAAAGCCTGAAGCAGAGGTGCAAAATTATGCAAGCATTATTGCAAGAAGGGTGGGCAAGCAGATAACAATCCTTAACCCACTTCTTGATGCGCACCTAATTACAGGGGACAGGGCAAACGCAACGTTATTCCCTATTTCAGGCAAGGGAAACACAATTACAATTAGGCGCTTTAAGAGAGACCCATGGACTGTTGTTGATTTCATAAAGAACAAGACCACCAATTCAGATATTATGGCAATCATATGGCTTGCAATGCAGTATGAACTTAATATCATTCTTAGTGGGGGAACTGCATCAGGGAAAACTTCCTTCCTGAATATATGCATGCCATTTATCCAGCCAAATAACAGGGTTATTTCAATTGAGGACACAAGGGAATTGTCTTTGCCTAACTTTCTCCATTGGGTACCAATGACAACAAGGGAGCCAAATCCTGAGGGGAAAGGGGGGGTGACAATGCTTGACCTCCTTGTTAACAGTTTGAGGATGCGACCTGACAGGATTATTGTTGGGGAGGTAAGAAGACAGAGGGAAGCTGAGGTTTTATTTGAGGCGATGCATACAGGGCATAGTGTATATACATCGGTGCACGCAAATACCGCTGATGAGACAATCAGAAGGCTTGTAAATCCGCCGATTGAACTGCCCCCAAGCATGCTTGATTCTGTACATTTGAATGTTGTGATGTTCAGAAACAGGAGATTGGGTGTTAGAAGGGTTTTGGAACTTGCCGAATTTGTCCCTGAGAAAAGGGGGGAGAAGGAATCCATAAAGGCAAATGTCCTTTATAGGTGGATGCCTGCGCAGGATGTTATTGGCAAGCATTCTGACAGTGTGAGATTTTATGATGAGCTTTCCCTGCACACCGGGCTTACAATTGATGAGATAAACAAGGAGATTGCCTCCAAAAAAACAATTCTTGACTGGATGGTAAAGCACAACCACAGGAACAAAGAGCATGTTGGGAGAATAATGGCGACATATTACATGGATACAGAAGACATAAAGAAATTAGTCAAAAAGGACACTGATTTCAAGTTGTGATTCAATGGACCCAAAAACATCCATACCGATGAGTCCCTTTCCCTTTCCGGTTCTCTACAATCTAAGTTCCAGATTTATAGGCATTGGCTTTAAGGTTGCCGGAGCTTTTCCATATCTAAAAATGGAATTGGTACAGGCCGAAATAGACCTGAACATTGAGCAATATGGGGCAATAATGTTTTTGCTTGCAGTTATCTATTCCGGGTTTGGTGCCCTTACAACTTTCCTGTTTGCGGTTGGATTTAAGCTGGATTTGGTAATGTCCCTAGTTATGTCAGTTACCGCCGGGCTTCTTCTTGGGCTTTTCATTATGGTTCAGTTGAGCATATTCCCGAAAATAAAGGTAAAGAAAAAGGTAAGGGGCCTGGAAAGGAATTTGATAGATGCATTGAGGACAATGCTGGTTGAGATAAAATCAGGGGTAAGCCTTTTTGACGCAATTTCAATGGTTTCGGAAGGTGATTTTGGGGAAGTGAGCAAAGAATTCAGAAAAACAGTTGAAAAGATTAATACAGGGGAACTGCAGGAGCAGGCCATGGAAGAAATGGCCACAAATAATCCTTCACTTTTTTTCAGGAGGTCGGTATGGCAGATATTAAATGGCCTTAAGGCAGGGGCGGATGTGAGTGTTGTAATGGGGGCATTGGTGGATTCTATGGGCAAGGAACAAATGAACCAGATAAGGGAATATGGTTCTGCAATGAGGCTTATGTCCCTGATTTACATGATGTTAGGGGTGATAATTCCTGCACTTGGCTTTACTTTTATCATAATTCTGGCCACTTTCCCCCAAACGTCCATAGGGGAATGGCTTTTTTGGTTCCTTTTGCTCTTCATCCTAGTGGCACAGTTCATGTTTTTGGGATTTATGAAATCAAGGAGACCAAACTTAATGAGTGAGTGAAATGGTTGAGATATACAAAAGGCTGACTGCGATTCTCCCAAATTCCATCGTGGATGCATTCAAAAAGCAGATGGATTATCTGAATATTGATATCAGTGAAAAAAGGTTTGTTGGTTTTCTTTTTATTTATGGTTTGATTTTGAGCTTATTCCTTGCATATCTTGTTGAAATTTTCCAGATACTTCCTTATTTCATTGCATTTCCCTTCTTCTTCCTGCTTTTTACGGGCGGAACCTACCTATGGCTGAGCATTGCAGCAGAATCAAAGGGGAAGTTTGTTGAGAGCATTCTCCCTGATGCCCTGCAGCTTGTTGCATCAAATATGAAATCAGGCCTGACAACTGAAAGGGCTTTGCTTTTATCTGCAAGGCCTGAATTTGGCCCATTGGAGGATGAACTCAGGAATGCAAGCAAAAGAATAATGGCCGGGGCAAGGGTTGAGGAGGCACTGAATGAAATTCCAAAGAACATAAAGTCAATCATTCTGGAGAGGACCATGTGGCTGGTTTCGAAGGGGATAAGCAGCGGGGGCCAGATAGCGAATTTGCTTATCCAGCTGAGTGATGATTTAAGGGACCAGCTTGCGTTAAGAAAGGAGATTGCGGCAAATATTTCGATTTACATAATGCTCATATTCTTCGCGGCAGCACTGGGTGGGCCTGTGCTTTTTGGCATAAGCAGCTTTATTGTTGAAATTTTAACCAAACAAATGGCCACCATGCCGGAAATAAACACCGCAAATATTCCTGGCAGTATGGGCGGCAATGTTTCCCAATTTTCCAGTGACAAGGAACCGATAAGTGTTGAGTTTGTCCAAATGTTTGTTATGATTATGCTTGTTACAACCAGCCTATTTGCGTCCCTAACCATCGGCGTGATTAATACTGGAAAAGAAAAGGGTGGCGTTAAATACTTCCCGATAATCCTTATTGTTTCATTTATTCTGTTTTTTGGAATAAGATTCCTGCTTGCAAATGCATTCTCAACTTTAGTGTAATGTATTTACGCTGTGCCTGTGCAGGTTGCTGTCTCAATGTGAGTTATTCCTGAGTCAGTATCATATGTGATTGTTATGGTCCCGTTGTAGGTTCCTGTGACTGCTGCAGTGAATGCTGTGTCTCCGCCATCAGTGTTGTTGACTGCGAAGTCGGCACCGCTTCCGATGTTTGAGATAGTTGATGCATCTGCCCCTCCGGCAAAGTCTCCTGCGAAAGCAACGGCAGTTACATCAATTGTGCTGCCTGCGCCGTTGCCAAAAGCTAATGATATGGCAGTGCCTGCCGCACTTACTGCATGGTCCTTGTAAAGCAACTTATCCATGCCTGCACATCTTGCGGCTGCTGGCGGATTGAATATTCCGAAAGCAAACAGGGCTGCGACAACGATTATAATTACAATCAGTGCCCAGCCATAGGTCATCAGGTATTCAAGTGCAGATTGTGCTTTTTGATTCATCATTTATAGAAATGCAAACTATTATTTAATTCTTTTCCTTATCGCCGGAATTTGAATGGAAATTTATGGCTGTGCCTAAGCTAGATGAACTTAAAAAAATAGAAAAAGTAAAGGAACTTAGTTCCTTTACGCTGTACCTGTGCAGGTTGCTGTCTCAATGTGAGTTATTCCTGAGTCAGTATCATATGTGATTGTTATGGTCCCATTGTAGGTTCCTGTGACTGCTGCAGTGAATACTGTTTCATTATTGAGTGTGAAGTCAGCTCCGCTCCCAATATTGTTGATGGGGGTATCTGTGTCTACTCCACCTACGAAATCTCCACCATATGCAACAGATGTTACATCAATTGTGCTGCCTGCACCATTGCCCATTGCAAGGGTTATGCCTGTGCCTACTGCATCTACTGCGTGGTCCTTGTATAGCAGTTTATCCAAGCCTGCACATCGTGCGGCTGCTGGCGGATTGAAGATACCGAACGCAAATAACGCGGCAACAACAATCACAATCACAACCAATGCCCAACCATAGGTCATCAGGTATTCAAGTGCCGATTGTCCTCTTTTATCAAACATTTTCTATAACCTCCTTTTAATTTGTTATCAAAATAATGAATCATGAAGTATAGTACTTCTTACTATAAGAAATCCTTGAAGTATTTAAAGCTTTCTGCTTTGGAATTCTTAGATATGACGGACGTATTTGAAAGATTTAAGGAATTGCCAATAAAGGAGTATAAACACTGGACTCTTTATTTACACAAAAAACAGCGCTATCTTGGCAGGGTTTACCTTTGGGCGAAGAGAGAAGATGCCGTTGATTTTATGGATATGAATGAAGATGAGAAGGGAGAATTGTTTGAGATTGGTGGAAAAGTAAGGAATGTGTTGAATGAACTTTTCCGGCCTGATTTGTTCAACTATGCGGCATTAGGAAATGTTGCGACTCATTTGCACCTGCACATTATTCCAAGGTATAAAAACTCAAGGGGATTTGAAGGAATTGTGTTTGAGGATGGAAAATGGGGAAAGAATTATGCTCCGTACAATGATTTTGAAATTTCTGAAGAAATTCTCAAGAAATTGGTTAATGTGATAAAACAAAAACTGGAAAATTAATTATTTGAATTTCTCTTTTAGTTTTTCCTTAACCGGTTCAGGGACAAATTCGGAAACATTTCCCCCAAAGGAGGAGATTTCTTTTACAAGTGAGGAATTCAGGTAGAAGTAATCTTCTGAGGTCATCACAAAAACAGTTTCAATATCCCCATCAAGTTTCCTGTTCACTATTGCGTGCTGGAACTCACTGGAGAAATCACTTACTTCCCTTAGCCCGCGTAGGACTATTGTGGAGTTTTCCCCTTTCATGAAATCAACAAGCAGGGAGTTAAAGCCCTTAACCCTTATGTTTTTCATTCCTGAAACCGATTTTTCAATCAGTTCAATCCTTTCCTCAAGCGAAAACAGGGTTTTTTTGTTGGGGTTTGTTGTTACTGCCACAACCAATTCATCAAATAAATTGCCGCCCCTTTTAATCACATCAAGATGCCCTAAAGTTATTGGATCAAATGTTCCGGGGTAAATGGCCTTTCTCACAGCAAGTCCTCCAATTTATTGTAAATCTTTTTTGTCTCCGTAATTAATTTATTGATTCCCTTATCATTATCAATTAAATAGTCGGTCAATTTAACCCGTTCTCCATCGCTTGCTTGGGAACTGATTCTTTCATTTGCCTCCTCTTTGGAAAGCCCCCTGGAGATAAGCCTTTCCAGGCGCTTTTCCTTCGGGGAATTTACCGCAATAACCCTGTCGAAGGATTCCTGCATCCCTGATTCAAGGAGGACCGCGGCCTCAACAACAACAATTCCCTCGAAATTTTCTTCCTTTAATTTTTTGATTCTTTTTTCAACTTCTGTAAAAACAAGGGGATGCACTATTGAATTCAGTTTTTTCAGTTTTTCAGAATCACTGAAAACGATTGCCGCGAGTTTTTTCCTGTTGATTGTGCCCCTTTCGTTTACGGCCTCTTTTCCGAATTCGACGATTACTTTTTCCCTCACATCTTCCTTTTCATAAAGCAGATGCACTATTTTATCGCAGCCTATGAGCTTCGCGCCCAGGCGTTGGAGCTCTTCCCCAGCCAATGTTTTTCCAGAGGCAATTCCCCCTGTTAAACCAACAACCAGCATAGGGAATTAAAAAGGGGAAGTGGATTTAAACAAAATTGGTTCGGAAAAATTCCTGAAGGAAGGTTTGGCGGTTTGGATTGCTAAGAAAATAGGGTTAAATAAAATTAGGTAGATAATAGTAATTGGTATTGGTGGGGGAATTAGGCGGTCTTTTCTTCGGAAAAGACAAAAGAAATTCTTCGGAATTTTCGCTTAATTTGAACATCAATGCCTTTTGTGTTGGTTTTGGGACTTGTGGTTCTTCGGAATTGCAGACTCTAAAATCAATGCATCCCTTCGGGGACTATTTTTTTTGGATTTTTTATTCTGGGCTTGACCTTAGTTTTATTAACTTCTTGTGACTTATTTTGATTGGTGATTACTTGGCAGGGATGATGGAACGACGTAGGGGACATTTACCTGGAGGAAACCCAAAACATCGTGAGAGGGTGGATGATCTGCACAAAAAACTTCTGGGTGCCCCTTTGTTTAGGTTTAAACCCAGTGCTCAAGGAAAGGTAAAGGATATTGTTGGATATTGTAATAATCTTGTTAAGTTTTTTGATGAAGAATGGCGAACAAATGAGGGCAAAAGATTTGGGGAACTATATATGAAAACATTTATAAATTCTAAAAAATCCGAAAGTTCTGAACATAAAGATATGGAAAAGATATTAAAAAGTCCTGAAGAATTGGTGAAATCTGGTGCTGGTACCGACTATCAGATTGTTGTTGACAGAATTCGAAAATTAGGTGAAATGGGTGTTGATGTTAAGAAAACTGCAGAAACCGGGCAACTTGTTTTCAAAGAGTGAGTGTGATAATTTTGAATTTTAATTCTGAAATTTTTAGGGAGTATGATATTCGCGGTTTGGCTGAGGGAGAACTTAATCCTGAGCTTGTGACTGCGCTGGGAAAGGCCTTTGGCTTCTACATAATTAATAATGGCGGAAAGGAGATTGCCATTGGGAGGGACAACAGGCCCAGCAGTGAAAGGATTTCCAAAAATTTAATTGATGGGATTATTTCAACAGGTTTGGATGTTGTTGATGTTGGTTTGGTGCCGACACCTGTTTTGTATTATGCCGTGAACACATTGGATGTTGATGGCGGGGTGATGGTTACCGCCTCGCATAATCCGCCAGAATTTAATGGTTTTAAATTACTGAACAAGAAGGATGCACTTTTTGGGGAACAGATTCAGGAAATTCGAAAGATTATTGAGGAGGGCGAATTTCCTTCGGGTGATGGCAAGCTGAGCGAGAAAAATGTTGACGAAGAATATGTTGGGGAAATAAAAAAACGAATTAAGTTGAAAAAGAAATTAAAGGTTGTTCTTGATTGTGGGAATGGAACTGCGGGGCCAATGGCCGTAAAGGTTTTGGGGGAAATTGGTGCAGAGATTGTTCCCCTTTACTGTGAGATGGATGGTTCATTCCCCAACCATTTGCCTGACCCTACTCAAGAGAAACTGATGCAGGATTTGATCGCCAGGGTGAAAAAGGAAAATGCGGATTTGGGGATAGGGATTGATGGTGATGGTGACAGGATTGGTGTTGTTACCGCAAAGGGGGAAATTGTCTGGGGGGATAAACTGCTGGCGCTTTACAGCAGAGAAGTACTGAAGAATAATCCTGGCGCCACCATAGTTTTTGAGGTCAAATGCAGCCAGCTGCTTCCTGAGGAAATTGAAAGACTGGGTGGGAAGCCATTGATGTATAAAACCGGGCATTCGCTGATAAAGGCCAAGATGAAGGAAATCGAGGCAAAACTGGCGGGGGAAATGTCAGGGCACATGTTTTTTGCAGATAATTGGTTTGGGTTTGATGATGCAATTTATTCCGGCGCAAGGTTATTGCAGATTCTTTCCGGAAGTGAAAGGAATTTGGGGGAAATAATCGGGGAAATGCCGAAATATTACTCCAGCCCTGAGATAAGGCTTGATTGTGCCGATGATGTGAAATTTAAGGTTGTTGAAAAGTTAAGGGAAATTTTTAAGGAAAAGCACGAGGTTATTGATATTGATGGTGCGAGAGTTCTTTTTGGAGATGGCTGGGGTTTGGTTAGGGCCTCAAATACACAGCCGAAAATTATTGTAAGGTATGAGGCTAAATCTGAGGAAAGGCTTGAAGAGATTAGGGGAATTATGGAATCTGAGCTGAAGAAATTCAAAGAAATTAAGTTTTAGATGATGCTCTGTTTCTACTACTGGAAAAGTAATTTAAACACAAAAACATACTATATAGGATAAAATGTTCAGGAATAACTGTGTTAAGATTCTGGCCGGGTTTGCGATTCTGCTTTTAGCTATTAATGCATCTGCTACCGACATAGTTGCCTATGGGCGGGGGTCGGATTACTCAATCCTTATTGAGGGAGATACATACTATGAATCTTCGTTTATTGCGCCTGATGCGGGTTCTGCCATAACCGACCTGAGCACAAATGTTAGTTCAGGAACATATGAACTTGGGAGATGGTACAGCTTTCCATTGGTGGAAAACCAGATAATATCCGGAACCGGTTGGGCATGGATTTCAAGGATATCCTCAACAAATGATTCTGCGCAGATAAGATTTTTAGTTTATGATTTTAATCCAACCAGCGGGGAGAGTACAAAAATAATGGAAAGTGATTTGATTGATATCCCCGAGAGCTTCTCTGACCTTTTATTGCAGAGCGAGATTGAAACACCTTATTTACTTGAGTCAAGCCACAGGATAAAGGGAGTAATTGAATACTCTGCCAGCTCTTCTTCCGGCAGGATTGAATTAAAGGTTGATGAATATGACGGGGATAGTTCATTCTCTTTTAATGACCCTCACGGAAATACTTACAATATTGAGCACATAAGAAGCACCATAATTTCTGCAGCTGATATGTGCAGCAGTGCCCCTTGCTCAATCAATACTGATTGTGATGATGAAAATCCATTTACAATCGATATCTGCCATGATGCGGATGTTTGTTCGGCATATTGTACCAATGAGAATTCAGTGATAACCTGCAACAATGATGCGGAGTGTGATGACAGTAATTCATTGACTACCGACACTTGTGTTGGTGCGGGAACTATTGATTCCAGTTGCATAAATTCGGCCTGCACCGTTAGCTGCAGCGAGGACAGTGATTGTGATGATGAAAATCCCGGAACAATGGATACCTGCTATAATGCAGGGAGCTGCCAGGCAAGCTGTTCCAACTCAAGCGAATGTGTTATTGGATGCGGATCAGATGCCGAATGTGGTGACGGGAATCCTTTAACCACTGACAGCTGTATCAATGCAGGGGAATGTGGTTCTTCCTGTTCTTACTCAGTATGCAATATTTCATGTTATAGCAATTCCGATTGTGATGATGGTGTTTTGCTAACCAATGACGTGTGTAAGAATGCGGGGCAATGTGGGGCTTTATGCTCAAACAATACATGTTCAACTATATGCTCCTCTGATTCGGATTGTGGTGATGGGGATTCAGGAACGGCGGATGTTTGTGTTGGGCTGGGAAGGTGCAATGCCGTGTGTTGGAATTCAACAACCTGCGGGAATGGAAGCTGTGATGAGGATGAAACCAAATGCAATTGCCCAGGCGATTGCGGGAGCTGTACAGGAAACACTTCAGGAACATGTACTGACTATGGCTGCGACAGGCATTCCTGCAAAATTATTAAGACATTTGGATGTTGTGGAAATGACGTGTGTGAGAGCGGGGAGGATTATTCAAATTGCGCAACCGATTGTAAGCCAAGGGTTGTTAAAATAACCGCCATTGAATCTCCCACAAATTCACCGATTATTAGGGCCGAGAATGTAACCATAAAAGTTTCTGTGACTGCTGACGATCTCGAGGTCACAAATGCAAAAGTAATTGCAAAAGGATTTTTTGGGGAGTTTCCCCTGTTTAATGACGGGGAACATGATGATGGAATCTCCAGGGACAATATTTATGCAAATTCATTTACTGTTCTTGATAATGTGAAGGAGGGGAGCTATCCTGTAACAATTGAGGCGGAATTTTTAGACAGGGATGGCTTGCTTGTTGAAACTTATTTTGTTTCACCCCGCCTTAACCTTACACTCACCACAAGCAAGGAAAGATACAATGTTGGGGATGTAATTGAGGTTTTTGGTTTTCTGAAAAGGAAAGATTCGCCATTTGAGAACTGGTTGGATGTTAATATTATTGCCGGTGGGCGGTTACTTTACAAGAAACAGCTTACCTCCTTAGTAGATGGAAGGTATGAATTTGACTATCATAGCAGTTTCCTCGATAGTTCAGGAACCTGGTCAATAACTGTTTACAGCTCTGACCAAAATGGAAACTTTGGATTTATACAAAAGGACGTTGAGTTCGCCTCGCCAGACATCACCTCTTTTCTCGAGGTCGAATTGGAAGACCTGAACAAAACAACATATCGCAGGGGGGAAAGTGTTGAATTAATTGCAACTGTTAAGGACAAGGGAGGCACCCTTATAACTGATGCCTCGGTTTCAACAATTAGCCCAAGTGGCGAAAAAATAGATTTCAGGGAGATTGATGGCGGCAAATATATGGGGGCAGTTCCTATTGAATTTGACTCCGAAATCGGGACGCACACATTCAAGGTTATTGCCCTAAAAGTGGACGGAGCCACAACACATGGCGGGGGAACTGAAACCTCAATAGATGTGATGGCTATTGAAATACTTTACAAACTGCTTGAGCCAAGCACCACCCATTACCAAATTGGGGAGGATCTGCTGATTAAGATTAGGCTCACTTACCCCAATGATGAGCCGGTGACAAAAAGCACAGTAGATGCAAATGTAAATGGTAAGTCAGTTGTGCTTAGGTCTATAGAAAACGGGGTTTATGCAGGAACATATTTAATTGAGGAATCGGATTCGGGGAATATACTCCTGGAATTCTCCGCCATTGATGAGCATGGAAACCGCTCACAGGCAGGAAGTATTGGGCTGGAAGTTTCAGGAATTTCGATATGGCATTATGTGAGGGAGTTTTACCTCCCTGCAATTATTCTTGCTGTTGTGGGGGTGGTTGTGGCATTTGTGGCATTTATCTACCTTAACTATTTCAGGAAGGTTTTCTTCATGAAGAAAAGAGCGAGAGAGATAATTGCACTGATAAAAGATGCGCAAACCCAGTATTTCAAGGATGCCACCATGGACAAGCGCAACTATAATTCGCTGATAATGGATTATGAAACTGAGATTGAGGACTTGAAAAAGAACCTTTCTTTCCTGCAAAGGCACAAGCCTTTCAATCTGGACATTAAGTTCAAGTTTCTAGGGGAAGATATCTGATGAGAATTAACCCTCTCTGGTTTGTTATTTTGATTGCCATTCTCATGTTGTCATCCTATGCATCTGCATCGGTAAATGTTTTCTGGTTAAGGGGCACAAAAACATCGCCTGAGGCGCCTTATTATTCGATGAACAGCTCCCCGCCAAATGCGGGTTCTGCCAAGGCCGATCTTTCAGTAAATACTAAAATCGGGGAATATGAATGGGCGAGATGGTATTCGAGCAGTTTTTCCCAGAGTCTCCTGATTTCCGGCAGGGTTTATGTCTGGTTTTCAGATATGGGAATTTCAAATGATTCCGGTTCATGGAAATGGGCGTTATATGAACTTGATGCTTTGAACAGCACCGAGGAATTGCTTGTTGAATCTGACTGGGTTGCCTTTCCCAATAATTCCGAGAAGGAATCTTTTGCCGAACTTCCGGTGTCTGCCTTGATTGAGGCAAGGCACAAACTTAAGATTGTGCTAAAATACAATTCGATAAATGGCGGGGGAAGGGCAAAGCTGTATCTGGATGAGGGCGGCGATGGCATAAATACTGTGTGGGAAACCTCAGAAGGGCGGACATTTACCGCATACAATGTAAGGAGCGCGGGGATAATTCAGTTCAATCTTTGCGGAGAGAGCATTAATTGCGGCACAGATGAGGATTGTGATGATGATGATCCGTTAACCGAGGATGTGTGCCTGAATATTGGCAGCTGTGATGCAAGCTGCTCAAACATTGAGTGCAAAACCGAATGTAAATTCAATAGCGATTGTGATGATGGAAGCGCATTGACCGCAAACCAATGCATTAATGCAGGGGAATGCGATGCTTACTGCTCCGCCGAGAGCTGCCTAGTTGCCTGCAACAGCAATGAGGATTGTTTGGACAGCAATCCCTTTACAGCAGATAGTTGCCTTTTTGCGGGAACCTGCATGTCGGAATGCGAAAACAAATTGTGTGCGCCTGAATGCTCAAAAAGCGCAGATTGTGATGATGGGGATTCAGGAACTGCGGATATTTGTGTTGATGGGGGGGAATGCGATGCGGTGTGTTGGAGTTCATCAAGCTGCGGAGATGGAACCTGTGATGGGGATGAAACAAGATGCAGTTGCCCAGGCGATTGCGGGAGTTGTGAGGGAAAATGGTCTACTTGCGGGGAACTGCAGTGCAGTGGCCTTGTTTGTGAAAATGTGGTTGAGGCTGAATGTTGCGGAAACGGCATATGTGAAGCGGCAGAATCTGAGGAAAGTTGCACCCTTGATTGCGCAACCCCTTTTAGTGCTGAGGTCATTGCTCCCCAGGCAGGGGATTTTTTTCTTTTGGGGAGTGAGCCTGTTCTCAATCTGCAGTTGTTGGACGGGAATGTCACCGTTCTCGGGGCGGATGTTGTGGCAAAGGGCTTTTTTGGCGAAGTGACTCTTCTGGATGATGGCGAACATAATGACAAGTCCATAAATGACGGGATTTATGGCAATACAATTTTTGTTTCAGGGGATGTTTCAGGGGGGGTGAAACCAATTATCATAACTGTTTCAAAAGACTCAGATAAGATTTATGTGTCAAAAGAAGTTGTTGTTGCATCAACTCTTTCCCTGGAAATGAGGGCTGTTAAAGATACTTATTCTGTCGGAGAGGAAATAACTTTGAAGGGATTTGTAAAAAAGGGCGGGGTTGGCATAAAAACCGGTGTTGACATAGAAATTGCTTTAGATGGGCAGATAATTTATGGGGAAAGAATTTATTCTGATGATGATGGTTTTTTTGAGATAATTTATAAGAGCAACTTTTCAGACCCGTCAGGAAACTGGCTTATTTCTGCAGATGCTAAGGATGCCAAGGGCAACAAGGGCCATGCAGAACAGAAAATAAGTTTTGTGGCCCCTTCGATTTTGAATATTGTGGAAATAAATTTTATGGAAATCCCGAAGGAAAGATACTATCGCGGAGAATCAATTGCATTGTTTTTGGAGATTATTGATGAATCCGGGGAGAAGATTGAGGGGGCGGATGTCAAGATACTTACGGCATCAAATAATTTGATAAGTTTTGTTGAAGAAGGGGGAGGCTATTCCTCCATGGTTCCGGTGGAGATAGATGCAGAACTTGGAAAGCAAAGATATGTTATTTCGGCATTAAAAATCATTGGGGATGAGCTCTTTGGGGGGGATAAATCCTTTGAGGCAGAGATTCTTGAATCCGATCTCCTAATTGATATTCTAGAGCCAAAACAGCGTAATTTCGCCATAGGGGACCTCATAAAATTCCATATTAGGTTGAATTATTCGGGAAACAGGCCTGTCGAAGAGGCATTTATTGAGGCAACTGTCGGGGAGGAGTTTATTGCGATGCAAAGGCTGGGGCATGCAGGGCCTGGGGAATTCATTGGAGAATACAGAGTCAGCTCAAACAATGACTTTGTTTATTCGATAAGTGTCCATGATTTATTCGGGAATTCTGTGGAAAAGGAGGTGGAATTTAGTTCCAGCGGGATTTCGCCTATTTACCTATTGCAGGAAAATCTGATTATTATTTTGGGGGCGACACTAATAATTGTTGTGTTCCTTATCCGCCAAAAAAACAAGGCCGGCAAGAAAGACCGGAAAACGGAGGTCATGATGGAAATTAAAAAAATTCAGACCGCATATTTCAAGGAGGGGAGCATTAACCGCGGGGAATATGATAAGATAATGCTTAAATATGAGAGTGAATTAAAAGATTTAGAAACGTGATTTTTATGCGAAAAATTGTCCTTATTCTTTCGATAGTGTTGCTTGCGACGTTTGCATTTGCGATTAGTGTTGAGACTGATAAGGCAAGCTATGAGAAGGGGGAATTTATTTCAATAACCGGAGAATGCCTTAAGGACACAGCGCTTACTGTTTCAATTACCGCTTCAGAAAGAAATGTGCATGAAGAGAAGATATATTGCAACAAAAACTCAAGATATTTTCTAAATTATAAAACCAGCTTCCTTGATCCAAAAGCCAAATGGGACCTTAAGGTTTCCCAAAGCGGAGAGGAAGATGAATCCCCTATTTACATGTATCCTAAAAACGAGGGTGCGTTTTATCTGATAACTTTCCTTAGCCCAAGCCCGGGAAAATATAAAAAGGGCGGGAATTTAACTTTGAGTGTAAAGGTTCTTGATGCCGGAGAGGCAGTTACTGATGCTAATGTAATTAGTTGGGGTGTTGAGGGGGAGAAATTGCAGCTGAAAAACAATGGGGGCGGAATTTATTCCGTTGGTTTGGTAATTCCATTTGACACTGAAAAAACATCCTGGGATTTTATTGTTCTCGCACAAAGTATGAAAAGAGATGTTCTTTTTGGCGGGGAGCAAAGTATGGGTGTGGAAATAGAACCGGCGCTGATAATTATTGAGGTATTGGAGCCTGAAGTCCATGAATATGATTTGAGCATGCCCCTTCCCCTTGAGGCCAGGGTCAGATATTCCGATGGCAAACCTATTGAGAATCTCAAGGAGATAACGGCCGAGATTTCAGGGGTGGATATTCCATTGGCAGAAATCGGGGAGGGGTTGTTTTCATCTGAACATCTTATGAGCTGCGATAATGCTGGTTCTGTTTCCATTAGGTTTTTTGCGTCTGATATTGCGGGCAATACCGGGCAGATAACCAAAAATATAGTTGCGACCGGCCAAATAGGGTGTTTCTTAAGGGATAACTGGATTTACTTCATTGTAATTATTGTGATTGTTGTTACCGTGGGCATGTTTGCCTATTCGGCGCTTTCACATAACCTTAAGGTTAGGTTGCTGAAGAATGACCGGGAAAAAACCATGAATCTTGTCAAGTCCCTGCAGGAGGATTATTTCACCAAAGGGGTTATGCCTGCGGCATCCTACAAAAAGAACCTGACAAAATACCAGGCGAAAATAAATGAGCTTGACAAGAAAATAAAGGATCTGGAAGGGGCTAAAAAGTAGCTGGTGTTTAGTTTTAATATGCGAAAAATTACGTTTAAGAAAATTACAGAACCAAGAGCATCTAAAGGCGGCATTTTTGTTTCACCTATTCCTTTAGAAGGCGTACATGAGGAAAGACTTGCCATTGTTAAACAATTATCTGATTTGGGGTATCGTGTAATGGTTCCTTTTACTGGAGAGAAGAATGCTCGTATAAACGGCCGTATTATACCTGAATTTGAAAGTAGTATGATACCCGCGTATGAAAAACATGGTGCTCGAGCTTTTAAAGTTAATTCCAGAGGAGGTTATTCTGCTACTAGTTGGATGAGAGATAACTTTACCAACATAGACGGCAAGAGATTTGTCATCGGCCCCAAGAAAAGAAAGGGGAGGAGCATGCGTGGGGCAGAACTTAAAGACGAGCAAGGACATGCCTATCAGTCTAATTTGGGAGAAGGTGGGCGTATTGTTCAGGTTTCAAAAGGCATTTTCCTTATTGATGAATCCACTTTCAGGAGGGAGCGCCCTTCCATTGAAAAACTTCGGCAAAAGAAAATAGAATTTATTAAATTGCCTCTTGATACGCGGCATGCCCACATTGATATGTTTATTAACTCTGTTCCAGGAAAAAAACTTTTAACTGTTGACCCTCAATATTACCGGAAATTTAAAGACCGGTTGGACCCAATTGCAGAAAAGATAGGTTTTGAAATTCTACAAGTTCCTGAGAATGAGGCAAAACTTTCCCCGGCAAATTTTTTAAAACTAGGCCCGAATAAAGT
>JAFCCJ010000049.1 GCA_017610305.1 Candidatus Iainarchaeum sp. | reverse complement strand
CAACATAGGTTGTGATTGAGACAGAATAGTCATATATTCCGGTATTGTCATAGGGGTCGTAAGGATAACCTCTTCCATCATGGAGCTCAATCCTTTCGCCGCCGTCCAAGGAAACCAAAATAATATACTTAGGGGATCCTGGTGTAAAATTGGCTTCTTCAAGTTTATATAGTTCGCCAAAAAGTACTAATGTTACATTATCATCCGGACCTGCTCTAAATGTACTGGCACCTAAATCTAAAGCCGGATTCAGGTTTACCGCATATTCATATTTGCCGCCATTGATGAACGAAACAAGATCCTGAATTGAGGAGGAAGTATCAAATTTGGCATCCACTGCGATATCAATCAACTCCTCTACGTAAATCTGACCTACATTGCCATCCACCACATAGTCATGTGTTTCTCCATAAGGGTTCAGGCCTGACGAATTTGCCATATTAATGTCAAATTCTATAACTCCTGCACGGGAACCTAGTCCACTACTTTGATAAATTGTACTTTCATCAGGAGTGGAGGGCAGTTTTGAAACTTTTAGCTGAACCATTTTTGGTGCTGAGGGCATTGTGATTTCAGCAACTGATGCATCTGTTTCAGGAGTTATTCTCACAAGAGAACCTTTATCAGTATAGCCTGCCTGCATATAGCTGTAACTTGACCCTGTCTTCAGGCTCCAGTAAAATTGGGTTGAAAGGTACACCACATCTGAGCCGAAATAGCTCAGATTCCTATTAGGGAACGGTCCTGCCAAAGTTCCATCGTCGTTATCAATGTAAACGTTGAGGTCCCCGTCTCCTAAATTTTCGAAGACCTTAAACACTGAAATAAAATATGCATTGGGATCAGTGTAAACCCAGATCGAATTGAAATCCGAATCTTTTGGAATGAAACAAGTCTGGTCAATTTGGTTTGTTTCACGATAGGTTCCATCATTTGGCGGAATTGTTGTTCCAAGGTATGTAATTTTCTTGCCATACTGGATTTGGTTGGATTCATCAGCACCCATCTCATCAGCATCCAGCATTAGGAATACTGAACTTGCAACATTATTGTCATTCGGGTACATGAATGCATAGTAGAAAGTCCTGTCACCGTTTCCCTGCAGGTCTACATTCTTGCCTGCATTGAGATCCGTAATTTGGTTTTGGTTGAAGAACAGCTTGCCTTCAGACTCATCAGAAGTATCTCCCCTTGTGTTGTAGAGCAATGTGCCTGTGCTGTTGTTCTGCCTAAATTCTGCGTAACCTTCCACGGTTACATATATTGTACTGTTGTATTCATTGGAAATTCCTCCGGTGATTAAATACTTAACACCATCAACCCATAATGAACCATCTGGATATGAATAGCGGGTGTTTCGGATATCATCATCCAAGCTCCGCAAGAAAACTGATCTCGGGGGAGTAAATCTGATTTCAGACCAACGGCTTGCATTTACGAAATCCCCTGAGTGGATTGTTATGTTCAAATCACTGTTGTAGCTGCTTCCGTCATCAACTTTATACCATATTGTTTTTGTGTCGAAGAGGAATGATCCTCCAATTAGGCCATTATTTGAAAGTTTTAGATGGAATGGGATATTATGTTGTGTGTTGTCAGCGCCCCTGAATTCCAAACCGCCTACTCTTGCATCAGGGTCAAGGCCATTAATATCGCTGCCAATCGAAACAGTAGTAGTTTCTTCCTCCTGAATGCTACAAGTCATATAACTGTCGCCTTCCTTAGTTAATTCAATATATCCCATTGCATTTGTTGCACCAACAGCTATTGTGTGGATTATTACTCTGCTTTTCAAAGCGTAGTTGTCCTCGTTGTCAACGAATACCGTGCTTAAATCTGCACCCGTAGCAACTGTTTGGGTGTCGATTTTCGTGCCGATTGAATCATAGAGATCAAAGGTCGCACTATAAGTTGTCGCTGCTGCACCTGATTGTGTTATTTGTAATAGAGTAACAGTCATATCTTGACCGTCATATGCGCACATCCCATTAAGGTCGGTGATGGTTTCTCCCTCATTGTAATATTCTTTTTGTGGTTCTGGCGGAGCTCTGCAGGTTGCTGTGCTTTCTCCTTCGTTTGTAACTTCAATGAAGCCAATAGTTGTTGTTGCGCCTACGGCTATTGTTTGGATTGTTATTCTTGTTTTTAGAGCATAGTTATCTGTCCTGTCAACGAACCTTGTGCTTAAATCTGTTCCTTGAGCAACTGTTTGGGTGTCAATCTTTGTGCCCACAGAATCGTAGAGGGAGAGTATAGCGGAATATGCGGAATATGGACCTGTTTGCAATATTGCATCAACTTTTACGCTTAATTTTTCTCCTTCATAGTTGCACATTCCGTTTAGGTCCGGAATGGTTTCACCTTCATTATAATATTCTTTTGGTGGTTCTGGTGGTGCTCTGCAGGTTGCCGTGCTTTCTCCCTCTTTTGCAATTTCCACTACACCAATAGCGGTAGTCGCGCCAACGGTTATTGAGTATACTATGACTCTTGTTTTTAGGGCATAATTATCTCTTATGTCAACGAATTTAGTACTCAAATCTACACCGGCACTAACTATTTGAGTGTCGATTTTGGTTCCGGCAGAATCATATAGTGAAAGTATTGCATAGTATGAGCTGAGCGGCCCTGTTGATATTATCCCGTCAACTTTTATGCTCAGCATTTCCCCTTCATAGAAACACATTCCGTTAAGGTCTGCAATGGTTTCACCTTCCTCATAATATTCCTTTATTGGTTCAGGGGGCGCTTGGCAGGTTGCGGTACTGTTGCCCATGTCCTCAACTTCAATATATCCTGTTGCGGTTGTTGCCATAACAGCTATTGTTCGAACTGTTATTCTGGTTTTAAGTGCGTAGTTATCTGTCCTGTCAACGAACACTGTGCTTAAATCTGTTCCTTGAACAACTGTTCGGGTGTCGATTCTGGTTCCAACTGAATCATAGAGTGAAAGTCTTGCGTAATATGGATTAGCCGGCCCTGTTGATATTATCGCCTCAACTTTAATACTTAGCCGTTCCCCTTCATAGTTGCACATCCCGTCCAAATTGGCGATGGTTTCTCCTTCCTCATAGGTTTGGACTCCCCCGCCTGAAATTGTAAGGCTTCTTTCCTCACTCCAGCCGATTATGTCTTCGGAAACCACTGCCATATCTCTGGCGTTAAATAAACTTCTGAAAAAGTCAAATAAGCCACCAACAATGGGGGTGGTGTCTGCGACAGCTTCTTCTGTCTGCTCAAGGCATGCAATCTGCCAGATATGGGTTCCTCCGCCAATATCAGATGCAAATTTGCTGATGCTTGTGCCAGTTGTATTTGAATCCTCGGCATTATCGACATAAAGCGCATATACATCACAATTCTCCCCGAAAACTAATTGAGGATTCCACCTAAAGGTTATTGTTTCTGATGACGAAAAACTTGCGCCATCTTCCGGTTCCAGTGCCGGTTCGGAAAGGACAGTTATTTGTATTTGGTCTTCTCCAGTTGCGCCTCTTGAATCAGTGGCAGTAAGAGTTATATTATGGGTTCCTGGTATCAGATAAACTGAGAAGTAATCGCTGTTGGCCAACCATCCGTCAATATTTGAATCCCACCTTAATGAATGCCTGGGAATTGTTCCGTCCTCTTTATCAGTTCCTCTTCCACTAAAAGTTACCAACTGATCAGGGGCAAAAGTTGAACCATCAGCAGGTTCAAGGATTGTTGCAGTTGGCGGTGTGTTTGGAACTATTTCTTCTGGTTCGAATCCGAAGAATTCCACTGCGAAATGGCCCTTTCCGAAGGCCCCATCAGCCAAAGCCTGGCCAAATACTGCTGGCTCTCCGATTATTCCTGTGAGAGACTGTCCTTCCACAGTCGGGTAGAGGGCATTGGCCCCATACCAGGTTTCCCTTGAATTCATTATTTTATAGCCCATTATTTTTGTTCCCTCAATATCGAGTGAAACTGTGTAATCATAAATTCCGCTTCGGTCATTTGAGTCATATGGATAACCAAATCCATCATGTAGATCTACTCGCACCAGATCAAGTGAATAATAGGCATACTGTGATGAAATTCCTCCAATAAGTATTTCTGTTCCCAATGCATAATTACCCTGCTCACTTACAAACACTTTTGAGAGGTCTGTCATAGGACCCACTGTTTGGCTGTCAACCAAAGTGCCTGACTGGTCATATAATTCAAAGCTGCCTGTGTAAAGTGTGTAGTTACCATCCCCTGCATTCTGCAAGGACGCCAATTTCACACTCATCTGTTGCCCGACATAATTGCCAGCTCCCTCCAAACCAGTTATGGACTGACCTACATCTAATCGTTCACCTGGCAAATTATTGACCAAAACCAAAGAGAGATATTTATTTCCTGATAATTCCGCCTTCTCAAGCTTAAATGCGGTTCCAAAGAGCATAATTGCAACAAGATCACCCGCATCAGGCTCAAACGAGGTTGTTTCAAGGTCAATCCCTTCACCAAAGTCCACCTCATATGAATATTTACCTCCATTGATAATTGAAACAAGGTCCTTTACATTGGAGCTTGTATCAAATTTGGAGTCCATTTCCAGATTTATCATTTCGCCCAAATAGGCCTCTCTCATCTGGCCATCTATTACATAATAGAAATAATTGCCATAAAGCTCAGGAATTTCTGAATTGGTCAATTGCAGGTCAAATTCTATTTCCCCTGCCTTTGAATTAAGTGGTGATTCGAGATAAACCTCTCGACCTGGACTGTTTGCGGCAGGAGTCACTGCTTCAGTATTGAAATTTACACTAAGTGCATCTGACGTGGGTATCTGATAGAGGGATGGTTTCGTAATTTTAATATGCACATTTTTCTCTTCCCTTGGAAGTGTTAACTCAGTGATTGCTGAATTATTCGGGGGGGAAATTATTACTTTGGCTCCCCAGTCCGAATAACCTGCCTGCAGATAGCTGGATGTTCCGCCTGACCTAAGGCTCCAAGAAAGATGGGTTGAGTCATGTTCAACATCAGATCCGAAATAACTTAAATTGCTGTTTGGGAATGGCCCTGCATTGGTTCCATCCGCATTGTCGAGATATACTTTGAAATCTCCATTACCTAAATCATCTATAACATCAAACACTGAAATAAAATGTGCTCTTGAATCAGTATAGACATTTGTAGAATTGAAATCGCTGTCTTTTGGAATGAAACAGCTATGGTCTATCTGATCGGTTTCCTGATAAATCCCATCATTTGGCGGAATTCTGGTTCCTGTGTAGGCTATTTTTTTCCCGTATTGAATCTGGTTAGACTCATCCGCACCCATTTCATCTGCATCCAGCATTAAGAAAATGCTGCTTGCCGCATTTGTGTCATTCGGGTACATGAATGCATAGTATACTGTTCTGTCACCGTTTCCTTGTAAATCTATATTCTTGCCTGCGGCAAGGTCCATAATTTGATTCTGGTTGAATAAAAATTTTCCATAGGATTCATCAATAGAATCTCCTCTTGTATTGTATAGTAATCTACCTGTACTGTTGTTCTGCCTGAATTCTGCATAGCCTTCCACAGTTACATAAACAGTATTAGGCGCTACTCCGCCAGTGACTCTATATGTAACTCCGTAAATAGAAAGCCTCCCATTATACACGCTGTGTGCAATCCCGCCAGATATAACTCTAACATCATATCGGGACACATATTGTATATCTTCCCATCGAACATCGTTTACATAATCTCCTTCATCGATTATCATACTAAGATCACTACTTGCACCACTACCATCATCCACTTTATACCAGATTGTTTTGGTGTCGAAGAGGAAGCTGCCTCCGGTTAGGCCGTTGTTTGAGAGTTTTAGGTAAAATGGGATATTGTGTTGTGTGTCATCTGCCCCCCTGAATGAAAGCCCGCCTGCTTCTGCGCTTGGGTCAAGATTTTCCACGTCCCTTCCTATCAGGATTGTGGTATCTTCAGGCTCCTCAACTACTCCGCTTGTGATAATTTCAACACTAACTAATTCTTGGCTTCCGTCTGAAAGATGCACAGTAAGTGATGCTGTGAACCGCCCTTCATTGCGATAAATGTGTGAGAAATCCCTTTCGAAATTTCCTGGACCCCATTGGTCCTCATGCCCTGCCTCCCCGGACCTGAAAATACAATTTTGAATATTATCTAGGTTCGAATAATCCGCACAGATTGCGGAAAATTGTACGGCAAATGGAACCGGCCCTTCCCTAGGGCTTGTTGTGGTTAGTGAAAGGCTTACTTCCCCCTCAGTAACAACAGAAATACTAACCATGTCTGTTCCTGTCAAACCATTGCTGTCGGTTGCCGCGAGAGTTATCTCGTGTTTGCCAACACGCAAATTCTTGGATATTGCTTCTCCCGTACCTATCTGGCCATCAAGGTTTGATCTCCAGACTAATGAACTGCCTGTTAAGTTTCCATCCTCCAAATCAAGTCCTGAGCCCTCGAAATCAATGGCTTCTGCCTCTAAAAACTTACTTCCATCAATTGGGAGAATTATTTGTGCTGTTGGGGGAGTATTATTAGCCGAAGATATGCAAACCCCTTCTAAACATTCTTCCGGACAGACATATCTTTCCCAACTGACTTCATTTTCTGCCCCGCAGTATGATTCGTTTAGCACATTGTTATCTGCACAACTCTCCATAAGCCCAACTTCACATTCATTCCCAACACAGGAGACTGAATTGCCCCTTTCATAGTAATTCTTTCCCCCATCTGACGTAGTGCATGTTCTACCTGAACCACAAAGGGCATATTCTATTTCCGGGCAGCTTTCAACCGCATCGAATTGATTGTTATATCCTGAATTGCCTATTCCGGGATAGCAAGTTGCGTCCCTTGGGATTCCATTAACCACATTGCCGCAGCCAACATTAGATGTCAGTTTATTGTAATTTCCCCTAAAACTGAAACCGATTTTGTTGTTGCGTGATTCATTGCCTGTAATATCGTTACTGTTTGCCCCGTCTGCAAAGTAAATTCCAATCCAGTTGTTTTCGGCATAATTATTTTTCACAAGATTGCTGGTGCTTCTTTGCAGGTAAATTCCTTGATTTGAATTATTTGTTAGGGTGTTGTCAATAATTAAACCATCATGCACATTGTAAAAGTAAATTCCGTGATTGAAGTTCGAGATTTTACAATTTTGGATTGTTACATTTGCATCATGGCTAACATATATTCCTGCATTCCTATTTCCGTTTCCGCTGATTGTATGCCCTTCACAATCAAATGTCTTATTTGTAAATTCCGGAGGCCTATCAATACAGGATGAACTGACATCGGAAATATTCTGTGCAAGTACTACTGTTGAGCAGTTTGAATTATTCAATTTTTCAGTGCAATCCTCACAACTTGAACACTCGCAGGAGAATTCACCTGTGCAAATTCCTTCACCAGTACATTCTCCAGGGGAACAATTATTGGAACTAACCTCGACAGTATAACTGCAATTGGCATCTACTGTCCCAGGATTATCACAGAAATTAGTTTTTACTTCAGTTCGGGAGGTACTGCCAATACAAAATTGGCTTACTGTTTGTTCCCCGCATTCAGAATCATAATTACATTCGATGTCAGGCTCCTCGCCAAGGCATTCCCCGCCAGAACATCCTTCAGGGCAAACTTGCCCAGTTCCGCCATACTGGGTTGGATCTTTACAGTAATATTCCATTACTTTTTGGGTCCCGTCCGCAATTGTGTAACAGTAATCTGTGTAGGAATAATCATAAACTCCATTAAACCCGCTTACAGTTCCTGCATCATAAAGTTTCTTCCCACCATCAGTATCTGTGCAGGTAACCGGGGAAGATATACAGGAATTATTTAGGCAGCCGTTTGGGCACTGCTCACAGGCTGAAGATACTTCATTCGCACAGGAGGAATTGGCGGTTCCTGGGTTTGTACAAGTTGGTGTTGTTGTTTCTGTACAGGCATCGCCATTTGCTGCGCAATATTCTCTCACAGTTGGTGTTCCGCAATCGGCATCATCGCTACAAGCTATGGCGGGATTCCCTAAGCAGTTTCCATCCTCGCAGCTATATTCGCAAATCTCACATTCTTCAGATATTGCCTCGCCACAATAGGAACTTGAAGTTCCTGGATTCATGCAAATAGGAATTGTTGTTTCGGAGCATGCATCGCCATTTGCTGCGCAATAATTTCTTATTGTTGGCGTTCCCTCACAATCATTGTCATTGTAACATATTATTTCCGGA
>JAFCCJ010000048.1 GCA_017610305.1 Candidatus Iainarchaeum sp. | reverse complement strand
GCGAACTTTGGATCTATCTTCTTCCAGACCTCAGTTGCTTTTAAAAAACTTTTCCTCGAGTCATGATTTGTCATAGTATATCATGATAGTATCATGACATATATATACCTTTCGGTTCAGGAGTCTTTGCACAAAAAAGGATTAGACTTTGGGTTCCGAACTGGGGTTTTTGTGCAAAATCCATCTTCAGGTCCGCCACCAACCTTTTCGGGGTGTGTGGGGGTTTGCAGTTTATGAACCTGAATTGGATGTGCAGCCCTAAACTTGTGTTGAGTTTTGCATACTCTGGCAGTAACTATCGATGCATTCGCAATGGGTGATATCTGGGAAACCGCAAATGCCACCACTGCCCTCTTCTTCACATCGCCTTATTACTGCGTTAATGTCTGGCTCATAATCCTTGTTTACACACCTTGGAAAGTATCCGCAGCAATTGTGAACATCTTTAACCTCACAATCAGAATCGGTTCTGCAAAAGTATGGTCCAACACCTTCCCCGCAATCTTCTGGGCAATTAGATTCGCTTTCTATCTCATCACAAACACCATTTCCACATTTTGCAGTACAGTAACCTAAAATACCAACAATTTGTGAATCTTTTGGAGATATAAGTGTTAGTCCTTCACAACATTCAGGGGGACTAGCAATAACAGGAATTGATTCTCCTTCTTCATTACATTCTGGTTGTGGTTCGGTTTTACACTCAAATTCACACTCGCAATCAGGATAGATTCCTGATGCTTTCCATTCTCCCACACAATCAATATCCGGAGTTAAAGACTCACAATAATTTTCACAATCCGGTGTTTGTGGAGGGGCATCAGTACACCCGCTCAGCAAAGCCACGATTAAAAAACCAATTAAAATTGTCCTCTTCATTCCTGTAAATAAGTCCAAACAGGTATTTATCTCTTTTGCCAGCTCCCTTTTTGTGCAAATTCGGGGTTTTTTAATAATTTTGTTTGTTTGAGTTAGTATGCCTTCACCGAATGAAGTCTACGTAAAGTGCGACGAATTGGATAATGTTCCTTACCCCAATAAGGAAAACTGGCTTTTTGAAATTGAACTGTTGAAAAAAGAGCTTTCTTTGAATGCAAGCGTTCTTCAAGTTGGGTGTATGAATGGAACCAGGATGATTGCTTTGCTAAAAGCAAGACCTGACTTAAAAATCACTGGTTTAGATATGGAAAAGGACATGATTGAAGCCAGCAAAATTAACCTGGAAAAACTTGGCTTCAAAGCAGAACTCATTCATAGTGATATCACAGAACCTCAGCCTGTTTCAGGTTTTGACTATGTTGTTTGCCTCAACAATACCTTAGGATACATTCCAGAACAAGAGAAAGCAATTGAAAACATGAAAGAACTTGGCAAGACGGTTATCCTTTCAGTATACGGGGAAAAATTTACCAACAAACTAGCTCAAGAATACTTCAAATCAATCAACTTAGAATTAAAAGGCATAGAAAACAATGTCTTTCACACAAAAGAATTTGTAAACATCAAAAGATATACTGAAGAAGAAGTAGAAAAATGGAATGGAAAAATCATTGAAACGCCAATAGGCTATTTCTGCATTATAAAACAATAGACAATCTAATCCCTTTTTGTGCAAAATCGGGGTTTTAGGTCTTTATTTATTGTTTCATTCCGGGTAGGATTTTGAATGCAAAAATAGCCGAAATGCCAGCCAGAACCCAGAAAACAATCAGGTCCAATGAACCAAACACTGTCAAGGTCAATACAACCACAAGTAATAGTGCCAACAACAAGACCGGAGTTTTAAGATTTTGATTTTCCATACTTATCCTAAATAAATCGTCCTCTTAACCATTAAATGTTTTTCTGAGTGGCAAAGATCCTGCGAGAATTCCTAACTGTGCAAATTAACCCCTTTTTGTGCAGAATATAGTTTTTATACTAGGCCCTTTATTTTTTCCACAAGTTCGGGCTGAATGTAGTGGTTGATGGTTACATTATAGCTGTCTTCCCAAATGTGCTTTTTCTTTACGAATTTTTTGTGGCCGAGTTTTTCCGCAATTGACAGGTATAAGATTTTAATTTCTTCCTTGGTTGCCGACTTATGTGTCTTCAGGAATTCCTTTGCTTTAGTGGTTGCATAGTAGGACCTTACAATATGCGGGTAGAATTCCCTGCCAGAGTATCTTTTAAAAGCCTCTTCAAATTGCACATCCCTCAAAGGACGCCCTGTGTTTTCGTTTACAAAAATAAAAGAGTTTCTTTTCAGGGGTTTAAGAAGTTTTTTTAACCTGGTTAGGTATTTTTTCGGGAATTCTTCCGTAATTTTTCTCGGCACCCCGCCCTTTGACAAATAATTGAATGTTACTTCCCTGCCATTAATTGAGATGTCGCTTTTCTTTAATGTTGTCAGGCCCTTATGCTTATGGGCTCTGTAATAAATTTCATTGCCAACCCGCATATAAGTTTTCAGCAGGGTATACATCGGCAGGGCAAGTTTGTCCCCTTCGTCATTTAATGCGGCCAGTACCTTTCTCTTAATTTTCGCATAACTTTCTCCAAACTCCTTAACCGCCCTGTATTTGTTTTTAACCGATTTGGCCATTTTTTCAACGGTGTAGAGATGGGAAAAACCCTTGCTTGGGTTTTGGTATAAAACATCCCAATGGCTGTTTGAGCGTTCATCATGGATTGTTAAATTCTTTGCAAACAGCGAATAGGCTCCGCTTAATTTCCTGCCATCAGGCAATATGTTAATTCTTGCCCCCTGGGTTTTCCCCTCCGGCGATAATTGCCCCTTGAGGAATATTGAATTTTTTCTGTCTATAAGGGCATCAAAGTTATCATGCGCCCTGAATAATTTTATTACCTGCATTGCCTCAGGAAATTTCCTGCTGGCCCTTTTCCAGAATTTTTCCCCCCCGGCATAAACCTTCAAGCCCTTGGCCTTAATTCTAAGGGTCCCTTCCGGAATTGGCTTGGATTTTTTCCCACTCATTACAACACCTAACCAATCAATCTCCGAAAAACCTTCTCTGATTTTTGGTAAACTTCATCATACAAACTGTTCCCCTTTGCACCCATTGCAACAACTAGGGGAAAGTCCTTTACTTCAAACTCCCAGATGGCTTCAGGCATTCCAAATTCTTCCTTGTCCACTCCCTTCACTGAAATGGCGTTTGCATAAGTGACTGCGGCACCGCCAATTGCGGAAAAGTAAACCGCCTTTCCTTTTAGGGCCTCAAGAACTGAATTATCCATCCCACCTTTGCCGATAATTGCCTTCACCTCATATTTCTCAATCAGTTTTGGGGTATAGGGGTTCATCCTTGAGCTTGTTGTTGGCCCTGCGGCAATCGCTTTATTGCCCTTAATGATTGGCCCGCAGTGGTAAATCACCGAATCCTTCACCTTATCAAAATCATTCTCCAGCAAAAACACATGCGCCTTATCCCTGGCAGTAAATATGGTCCCGCTCAAGAGGACATTGCTCCCGACATTCAGTTTGAGGATTTCCTCCACACTGAGCGGAGTCTTCAGCCTAATCATAAACTCTGCCTCCTCATGCACCAGCAGCCAATTGAAATCCCGACAAAGAAAGAGGCAGGGTGTCTGGGTGAAACAGCGGCCTTAACTCCCAATGCAGTTGTTCTCCCTCCCAAGCCAAGAGGGCCTATCCCCAGTTCATTAATCTCCCCCAGAACTGTTTCCTCAAACTCTTTCAGATCGGGATTTGAATTGACATCATCCAGTTTTCGCAGCAATTGTTTCTTGGAGAGGTGCATGGCCTCCTCCATACTCCCTGAAATCGCAACCCCGACAATATAAGGGGGGCATCCCTTGCCTTGGGCCTTGAAAACAGTGTCAAGAACAGTTTTCCTCACCCCGTCTAGATTCCTTCCTGCATTCAAATTTGAATCAGGCAGTTTGTAAATTGCGGAAACATTTTCCGAGCCTCCGCCCTTTAGCATCAAATCAATTTCCAATTTCCCAGATTCTTCGAAATGGATTATTGGCCTATTCCCCAAATTCTTGTCAGTTAAACTGTCAACCGCATTTGGCCTCAAAGGAATTTTATCTGTAGCAATAACTGTTGCCCCATCAATAATTTCCCTTAATTCCTTTTCTGAATTTTCTGGAGGGCGTTTCACATAGAAAATTGGAATTCCGGTGTCCTGGCAAATGGGTTTGGAGTTGCTTTTTGCCATATTGGAATTTTCCAGAATTTTGGAGAGGATTTCCTTCCCGCCCCCATCTTCCGCATTTTTCGCCCTTTCCAGCACCGAAAACACGTCTTCAGGCAGTTCTGTGGCTGTTTTGCGGTATAAATCGACAATCTGCTGTTTCAAATCCATACTCTAATTTTTATAATTAGAACCTCTTTTATATTGTTATAATGAAAAACTACGAAGAAACCAAGAAAGACTATGAGGATGGCTTTGAATGGCACAGGGAAAAAAGCGACTCATACAGCTGGAAGAGCCAGATAAACAGGTTTGTTAAATACCTGAATGGAAAAAAGATTCTGGATGCCGGTTGTGGCGGGGGAAGAGATGTTCCTGAATTTTTAAATCAGGGTTTTGTGGTTGATGGAATTGATTATTCGACAAGGGCAATTAAGTATGACCGGGAGAGATATCCCAAAGCCAATTTTTACGAGGGAGATATCAGGAAGATGCAATTTTCAGATAAGTCTTACGACGGAGTTTGGGCCTGTGCCTCAATTGCAAACCTTGACAAGGAAGATGTCCATGTCACTCTGGCGGAATTCAGGAGAGTTTTGAAAGACGATGGAATATTATTTGTTTCCATAAAATTGGGAGAGGGGGAAAGGAAAGTCCCTGACCAGGCAGGGGAAAGATTCTACAGCTTTTTCTCGCCTGAGGAAATCGAGAAATTAATTGAAGACTCAGGATTTGATGTTGATTTAATTATAATAGCCACTGATTTTGATTTAACAGGTAAACTCTCAGAACCCCCAAAACCGGGCTGGGTTTGTTTGTACGGGATTAAATCAGGAAAGTGATTATTCCTTTATTAGTTTCCTAACAAACCCATGATTCCCGTCAACCTCTATGTAATCGCCGGTTTTCAATACTTTCGTTGCAATTCTTGTTCCCACAATGCAGGGAACTCCAAATTCCCTTGAAACAATTGCAGCATGGCAAGTGATCCCCCCTTCATTGGTGACAATTGCAGCTGCCTTTTTCATTGAAATAACAAAATCAGGGGAAGTCATTGAAGTCACAAGAATCTGCCCTGGCAAAATGTTCTTTGCCTCCTCTGCACTCATGGAAACAAAGGCCTCGCCCCTAACCAGTCCCTGGCAGGCAGTCATTCCGCGTATTTCTAAAATCTCATTCGTTTTTTCTTCCGCAGGAAATATCTCCTTCTCCTTAGCCACTGCTTCTTCCCCAGTTAAGAATTCATAATCGTCGCTGAATTCCTTCCACACAATTATGCAGTTTTTCTTTCTTGCATCAATATCATTTTTATCGAACTTCTCATCAAGAATCAAAGGCAAATCTTTTGGGAGAGTGTATTTCATGTCCCAAGCGGAAATGCCGGCTCTTTTGCCAAACCCCGCAAGCAAAACATCAAGATAATGGCAGGCCTGCATCATGTATTCTTTCCTGTAATCCTGGAACCAGCCAAAGAGGTCAATCAACTCAATCAGTTTCCTGTGTTCCTCCAAAGTCAATTCCTTAATCATTTCTTCCTTCTCGTTCTTTTGCCTTTTGGCAAGATTCCCCATCTCTTCCAAATACTGTTTTGGGTCTGGGCGTTCCTTGAGAGTGAGCTCTAGGTCTTTTTTGAAGAAATCCTGTCCAAGAATTTGTGTTTTAAAGTAGCTGTTGTGCAGCCAGTAATATTTCCCCGCATACTCTTCAATATCCTTAGATACATCCTGCCCATTCTTTTTCTTCTTCGCAATTCTGAGCAAATCCTCCTCACTGCGCCTGCTGAAACTCTTCCTTGTTGTGGATGTAAGGATTGAAATTATTTTCTGGTTCTGCCCCTTGATAATTTCCCTAATGAGCTGTTCTCCCTGCAATGCTATTGGTTCAACAGTCCAGCCAATTTTAAACCAGTCATTGTAAACACGTCTGAAATTCTCGTACAGGGAGAGCAGTTCTTCATTACTTAATCTCCCCAAATCCTTTTCTCCAATCTCTGCAAACACTTTTTTCAAATGTTCCGTTGCGTCTTCCAAATCCTTCAGTAACTTTTTCTGGTTCTCATCAACAGTGTAAAAATCAATCATCTTCTGCCCTAGTTTGTATAGCTTTTCCATCCGGTTGCACCAGAGAACAATATCTCCCCTATAAATCAGAATAGTGTCAGGCCAGCTTGCGCCGAAATAATCGCGCAATGGTTTCATTGAAGATTCCAAGGGGAAGAATAAAGGGTGAATTGTGCCTTCCCTTTCCCACTTAAACCATTCTTCACTCATTCCAACCAGCCTTTAAGGGGAGGCCCAACTCTTTCCTAACCTTATTTATTCTTTCAAAATAAGCCCTTCTTATATCTTGCTCCTTGTCGTCATAGGTAACGCCACCGTAAAGCGAGCAGTCGAATACATCTGCATCCTTGATAAGTTCTGCATAAGGCTTACCGCTTTCCCTCAGCTTGTCGCTGTGCAGGGAAATTGCCTCGCAGATTTCATCAATTTCTTCCCCGGAAAATTCCTCAGAATTCCCAAGTATTTCCCTCGCGATTTCGCTCCCCTTCTGCGCGTGTTTCTCATAGCTCCCTGAACGAATAACCGCAATATCGTGCAAAGCAGCAATAACCTCCGCCATCTCCTTATCCAAAGACCTCTTTTCCGCAAGAATCCTTGAAATCTGAATGCAGCTGGAGCTATGCTTCAGCTCCCATTCAACCGAATTTTCCCTTTCCTCATTTGAAACTTCAGAATCAAGAATTTCCCTGAGAATAAGGGCCTGGATTTTGTCGCTCCTCCCCAGATTATTTCCCTTGAAATGGTGGTATGGCATATTAAGTCACTCAAACTCAATAGTTGCCTCTCCCTGCAACAATTCTGAAATCCCTTTCTCAAGAGCTTCCTGATGGGCGATCATCTTTCCCTTATCCTGCTCCGCAATTATAACACGGTGAATGGTTTTCTTGGGGTCAAACACCTTGTTAATGCCCAAAACCCTTGCAGTGCCCACCAAATCCTGCACCATCTTCTTCTCATCGGCACTTTTCTCTATAACCCTGACCTTTTTTCCGAACTCAGCGGTTAATTCAGCAACAACTCTCCCCTTTTTCCCTATAAGTGACCCTATGTTTCCCTCACACACAAGAACAATAAGCTCATTAAGTTCCAAGGCCTTGTCAAAATCAACGTTTTTAAAGAAGAATTTCTTGCCGAGTTTGTGCAGCGACCTTGAGACCCTTACATCAAGTTCATTAATCTGCCCTCCATCCAGCCTTTTCTGGCAATCAGAACAAAGGTCCTCCCGTTTAACATCAATTTCACATAATGGGGTTCTCATTTCATTCCCTCCGTTAAGTAGATATATGTTAAATAGAAATTAAAAAGGAAAAGGGAAAAACGAAATCCCCATTCGCATGAAAAAGGTCATTTCTTAAGGGAGATTTCTATTGCAGAAACCTTTAAGGTTCCGCCCTCATTTGAGGTGATTTCCTCGGTTGAAATTTCAATTTTGCCAAGTTTAACGTCGGTCACAAACTTGTTGCGGACAATCTCAGCCACATCAACCGCCCTTGAAATTGCCTTCCCCCTTGCTTTTAGGAAAACCTCAGAAGAGCCCTGATTCATCTGTGTTACCACAGCCAGGACATAAGCCATTGTACCCTTTTTTCCTATGAAAACTACGTTCTCGTCAGCCATTGAAAGCACCTCCACAGATATCGATTGAATGCCATTGTTTTAGCGATAACACTACTACTATAGATATATTTCCTTTCCAAAAACTATTTTAAGGAATAGCAATAGGCCTTTATTTGAGGTATTCAAGGGTATTCTCGAAGATTCCCCTTGTTTTCCCCGGGTTATAATTGAAGTAAATGCTCTTGCCCAAAAGGGAGGTTCTCTCAACTATTGCAGGATATGTTTTCTTTGTTGAGTCATCTTCCATATAGGCAACTTCCTTGTAATTGTCCCCATAGCCCACATCAAATGTAGAAAGGTGCAAGACTGAATATGGGTCTGCAGGTGCCTGCTCAATGCCCTCCATAATTGCATGGCCCTCAATAAGCCTGTAAATTCTTCCCCTTACAGTTATCTTTGATGCCTCATCACAAACCGGCCTATTATCAAGTTGCAAATCGCACCTAACTGGAACAGTGTCTCCCATGCTGGCTTCCCAGCCAAGGATATCGCTTGCGCCAGGCCTTCTGATCCCTGAATTCTTAACAACAATAAGGTTTCCCCCGCCGTTAACATAATCTGCAAGGGCATCCCCAAGCTTCCTTGAGATTTCCTTGTTTGCCATCTCTGATTGATCGAGCATTACAATCTTATAATTCTT
>JAFCCJ010000047.1 GCA_017610305.1 Candidatus Iainarchaeum sp. | reverse complement strand
TGCCATTGGCCTGGTCAACGAGCTTTTTTGCATCATTCAGATTCCCGCCATCCTTTGCCCTTTCGGCATCGGCAAGCTTTGATTCTATTTTGGAAACATAGGGTTCTGCCACCTCGAATTTCTCTGGTTTTACACACAGGAACTTGGCTGATTCAATCCTTGACTCAAGGCCTTCCAGACTGCTGCGGGAAGCGGCAATCAAAGCTTCGATTACTTCCGGGGTCAATTCAATTTCATCTTCAGGGGGCAATCCCCCTGGAGTGGTAGCCACCTTTGCACTAAGGCAGATTTTTACAGCTGCCCCCACCATTCCACCCTCCCCGAGCTCTGCAAGACAGATTTTCCCATCTCGGTACACATTCGCCAGAAAGGTAAGCGTAAGGAATGCATTTGATTTTGCGCTTATATCCAATCTGTTCGCGGAGGCAATAACCATGGTCTCGTCGAAATCCTCGAGAAGAAGTTGTACGGTAATCGGCGTATCCTGGTTGTTGATGGCAGTGATTTTTGCCGACATATTGTTCAAATCAATATCTATTGATGCCGGGGAAATGGTCAGGGCATTTGCAAAAGGGATAAGAAGAAAAAATAACAAAAGAATTAATTTGGCCCTCATGGTCTCATATCTCCAAAAATTAACTGTGCAATATTACGTATTGGGAAGGTCATATATAAATCTGTTGATTGGTTCGATTAATTTGTGTTAACAGATTTAACAACAGATTTAACCTTTCAGGGATTTGATTTTCTTGTAGTTGAGGTAATCAACAGCTATCAGGACAACTATCAGGAAAACAACTATTATCGGCCATATGCCTGACATCGAGTCTGATGTGGAACCCTCAAGTTCCGCAAGCCTTGCCTTCTGGGCCGCTATCAAATCCTCAAGGACCCCCTCAAGAACCTCAAGGCTTTTCTCTGCCTGAATTACCCTTGCGCTCTTTGTCAGCACCACCGGAAGCTTGAAGGAATCAAAGCTTGATTCAGGGACAGATGCCAGGATTTTATAGCTGAACTGCCTCTTTACCTCAAATTCTAAATCCCCCACAAACATCTCAAATACAGGGTCAGGTTCAAGGACATCAGAGCCTTGCAGAACAATCACATTGTCCATGCTCTGCTGGACATCTTTGGGGAGCATCTCAACAACAACCGCATTCCTCACAGTGGATGGGGAGCGGTTTGTAAGGAAAATCTTTACATTTGTCTGGCTGCTTGTTGCCTTGGTTTCCCTGTCATATATTTCCAGAACTTGGATTGACCTTAAAACCCTTACATTGTCCTTCGAGTTCTCGACCTCTGATATCTGGTCAGGGTCAGTAATTCCTGCCGCGCTCAGGATTTCGGAAATTTCCCCGACCCTATCAGGATTCATCTTTTCGACTCTGTTCTCAATGACGAAATAATCATAGCTTTTCTGTGCCTTAATCGTAACTATCGGCAGTTTATTTTCAATCCCCTCGGCAATTGCATAAAACTCAGTGAGTTTTGTCTCCAGCAATTCCATGTCCCCTGACTTCTTTACCTGTTCAATCTCATTTCTCTTCTGCCTTGCCTGGTTCCTTAAGGGAACTGCATTATCAACATAGGCAGGGAGCATGTAATCGTCCAAAGAACTAATCCTTGCCTCATAATCAGTAAGCAAATCATTGACAATAAGGGCCTGCGAATTTGCAAAACTTGGGCCCATTGTGCCTGCAAGTGTTTCTGATGGGGAGACCTCACCTGTTGTGTTTACAGTGACTGTTGTGCATGCCTTTACAGCAGCGCCTGCTCCCTCAACTCCACTGTCCGTTGTCTCAACCACGCAAATTTTTCCCTTCTTGGAAATTCCGTCATAGAAGCTTATTCTCACCGCGCCTGATTGCCCTGGCGGGAGCATTATTGAATCCTTTGATGCCATCGCCACATTCTCAAACTCGCCAAGTTCAATGCTTACCATCAATTCCTCTTCAGTACTGTTTATTGTGGTAATCCGCAAATCATTGTTCAGCTCATCAACTGTGGCTGTTGCAGGGGAAACCGTAACTGCAGTTGCCATAGGCAGCAGCAAACCAATAAAAACCAAAAACAAAATTTCTTTTCTCATATCATCATCCCTCTTATGCTGCCTCAATTGTTATTTGCCCTCCGCCGTAACTCCCTGGCAAGAGCCCTACAGGGAGTATAAGGTATTGGTAGGTTTCTGTGGTTGCTGAAGTGTCGGGTGTGCCTCTTCCCCATGTGGTGTCTATTGCTGCTGGCGAACCTACATCATTTATAGCAACGCAGTCAGTTGCTGTAATACAACTATTAATTGATGCTAAATCTACTGTAGGAGGAATAGCGGTTCCCAATTTCCTATAAAATTGGTCCCCTGCCAAATCATCAGGGTCACCTGAGCCTACTGAAAAAGGTACCGACATATACTCGGTTGTGTCAATAGCTATGTTCCCCTCATGCCTTAGCTGGATTCTCTCGCCATCTGTAACCCCGCTGCATATCAGTGCTGTTCCCGTTCCTGTGCCGCCTGAAAATGTGCATGCGCTTGAGGTGTCTCCCCCATCATAAGTGCCCCCGCCGAGGTAAATTCCCAATCCAGCGGTTGTTGCAACACCTATGCCTGTTGATGCCGAGGGGATTATCGTATCAGATGCCTCGGCACCAGTGTAATCCTGTATGTAAACCTTAACAGACCATCCTGATGCTCCTGCGCCGCTGATGTCCTTAAAGCTCAAACCTGCATCTGAAAGCAAATCCACGTCTGTATCAGGGGCAAGTTCTGCGCAGAACTCTGTGTCTGAATCTGATAATGAAGTAATGGGGTTTCCTAAACAATCGTTAAAGGAGGTTATATAATGGTGGTCCCAGCCATGGCCCCCTGCAGCCTCAGGGTCGGCATCTGCCTCTGCTGAGCCTGAACCCCAGAGCAGGACTCTCGTCCCCCCTAATGCTGTCAAATCAATGTCAGAATTTCCATTTGGGTCTGTAACAGTGACCCTTGCGCAAAGGTAATCAGTCCCCGGAGTGAACCCGACAATCTGCTCTGATGTTAAACCACCATAGTCTCCGACTCCGCATGCACTGGTGCTATTAGTTATATATAATTCGCATGCAGTTACCGAACAGGGGGCCTCATTCCCTACATCTCCCCCAACAGTAACAACTGCCGCGCTGATAAATGGTACAATGGCTAAAATCGCAATTGCAATTAAAACAGTTCTTTTCATTTTGTGCCCTCAAAATTTACTGAAATTCAAAGAAGTATATCTTAACTACTATTTAAATCTTGCCCTTTTGTTCTCCAAAATAGATTTTCTTCCCTTTGCAGGCATCACATTGCAACCGCTGAGGAGGATTGCTATCGCAAGCAAACCAACTAATAATATTGCTTTTTTCATCGGATAACTGTAAGTGAGAGGTTATATTTAAAGATTACTGCACAATCGGTGCGCTTTCTCCGAGTGAGAAGTCCTTGTATAGGGTGTAGACTGTTTCATCAGTATTTTCATTTACAACATATATGATGAGTCTGTAATCTCCTGAATTTAAGAAATCGGGGTCCCACACATAACAAGTATAAACCTGTGCCAGATTGAAATTATAACTTATTTTTGAATCACTCTGAATCCCAGTTACTTTTGAAGAATATGCCTTATCAGCATTTGATTCTCTAATGCCGTCTTTATGAACCGCGAACTTTAATTCCCACTTTTTAGTTACATTTGCCCTCTTAGGCCTGTAAATAACCGCAACCTCCTCAATACAATCCTTGGTATCGGAAAGTGAGATATCCCCTATCTCGACATCAAGGTCATCGGTAATTAATAGCTTTACCGGATCTGACCCGCTAGGGGTTGTTTCCTCTTGTGGCTCTGGTTCGGCTTCTGGAGGGGTTGTGGGAGGCGCTATTGGGGGGCATCTGTTAATGGCTGTGAACCAGGCGGATTTGCATATCCCCCGCCTAAAAACATTTGATTGATGAACATCACGCCAACAAGTATTGTATTGATTATAAGCAAAACCAGAATAATTCCAATAAGCAGATTCCCTTGATTGCGTGCTTGCGGTTCCATGGATACACATGTGCTAAGGTAGTATTTAACTTTTGGCACTCCCAAACAAAAGGCATTAACTCATTGAAATTTTGCAATCATCTGCGAATTTTAATAGTTCTGTGCTAAAAACAGTGTATTCTGTAATCATTTTACTGTTAAGTGTTTCCTCAGTTACATTCATCTCTGCCCCGCTCAGTTTCCATTCTTGGTTTTTCGCGTCCCAGGAATTCCTTTTGGTTATTTCACAATCACTGAAAATTTCACTTAACTTTTTCCCTACCATCCAGGTGTCATAAGCTACAAAATTCCACCCCTTCTTTATGACCAGATCTCCATATCGGTGGATTTTTGATGGTTGGTCACCATCTGCAGAATAGGTGCCTGAACTGTCAAGCTTGTAATTTGGGTAAGGGCCTGTTGCAGGGATAGATAATTTACAGTCACTGGCGGAAAAAATCCATCCAGAGCCGGCATGGGCATGGAAATATTTGCTGCGAAATTCATTCTGCAGGAAATAATTGTTTCTGGTGTCAGGCGCGCCCCAATCATCTGAAACAAAAAATTCATATCGGTTTGTAACCGGAGAATGCATCCAAATATCCCAGGACGTATCTTGTGAGCAGGTTGTAATTCCATCCCTAAAATTGTTCCAGTATTGACCGCTCATTTCATTTAACATTTTCAGGGGCACAAGATTCCATCCTTCCTGGATATCAAAGCTAATCCTTCCTTTTCCAGTCTTTTGATCCCCTGTCCAGGTTATTCCTGAACCCAGAGCAGTTACGCAAGTGCCAAGCAGCAGGAGTGAAATAAAAATTATGAAAATCTTTTTTGTTTGCATTTTTTTCACCTATTCCTCCGGCAGGGGCGGGGGAGATATTTTATCTTTCCTAATTTTCTCAAAAACACATGCCAGTTTATCTGATTCTGTCAAATAAATCACCATAATTTCCCTCGTAGGAGTATAAATTACCCCTCCCCTAATTTCATCACCAATTTCTAGGTTTTCTGAACAAGCTGGGGGAAATTCCCTCTTAATTTGCTCATATGCCTCTTCAGTAAGTATATTGGGATCTGAGAATTGCCCGCCCTCAATTTCAGGATCAGGCCCAAGAATTATATTTACTTGGCTGTCATTGAGGGCATATGCCTTCATCTCTTCTGAGTCCATTTCAGAAATTGGCTTATCTGAAACATTTTCCAGGGAGCAGTTCCCGCTTGGGTCTGTGCAGATTTGCGTTCCGTCCAGGCAGCCAATTAATATCAGCAGTATTGAAAAAGCCAATATTATTTGAAGCAGTTTACCCATTCTATCTGAAAGGAAAATTAGTTCTTTCTCATATATAAGACTTGCCAAACTTATTTTCCCATTATTGCACCCATAACAATATCGACTGTAATCTTTCTGATTTTTACCTGGAGTGCACTAGGGAACTTTCCCTCGCTGATTTTCCTCATTTCCGCATTTAGGGCAGCCATTCCTTTTCTTCTATAAAGAGATTCGAGTCTTAGAGTTTCTCTTGATTTTATTGCAATTTCTATTGTTGCTTTTTTACTTTTAGCAACAGACCTTAATTTTTTATCACTTAGTTTATTTGAAATTTCAGTTACTATTAGAGCAGCTGTTCTGCGTTTTATTCTATCTTTTAATTTATCTTTTAACTCTTTTGGAATTCTGCCACCATGTTTAGTTCTGAGAACTTGATAAAGGCCGGGCAAACCCTTGGCTCTTAAGATTATTTTCAATTGATTCAGTTGGGGTTTTTTTGGTTTTTTCCTTTTCCTTTTTGCCACTTTTTTTCTGGGCGTAGTTTTCTTGGCCATTGAATCAAAACATATAAGTTGGAGGAGGTAGATTAAGCTTTCTCAGAAGCAATGAAGAAAAAACTACATCATCTTAGCATGTTTGGTATTTTCATAATATTCTTAACTGGAGAAGTTCCCAGATCCACTCCTCTTTTTGTTCCTTTTCTTGCTTTAGTATTAATGGCAGTTATGAATGCACGCGCATTTTCCCATTCCTCTCTTGTTTCGGGTTTTTTTGGGAGTTCAAACTCAAATAGATATTTGTCAGCCATGCACAATATAGTTTTGCCCATTGGCCAATCATATCTGTATTTTCTTTTCAGTTTCTCGAAAATGGCTCCAGCTTCCTCTATTGTTTTCGCGCCTTTAGTGAACATTTTTCTTCCAGATAGGTCTTCACGAAATGTTTTTTCCGCAGGAGGCCGCCAGAACTTTGTGCCACCAGGATATTCAAATAAAACCCAACCCTTAGGGATGCTTTCTGGCCTTTTAGTTGACTTTTTAGTTGGCCTTTTACTTAACCTTTTTAACTGCATAATCCAATAACCTCTCAAAAGTAATTAAATCTTTCGCAGGAATCTGCAAAATAAATTATCTTGATTTGAAATCAATCCTTTTCTCTTCTTTTCCATTCCCCAACAAAAAAATCCTGCTCTGCTTGTCCTCATCGATGATTTTGTAGGGGATTAATTTCACCAGTTTTTCGGTGAATTCCTTCACATCTGTGTGAAAGGGCATATTTTCCTCTTTCAGGCGCTTTCTGCTGTATCCGAGGAACATATAGGCCTTTACTTCGATAAAATCAGCCTGCGTTTTCTTAAACAATTCAGCATACTGCTCCAAAAGTTCATCCATATCGTTCAGGCCCTTAATCAAAGTATAACGGATTACTGTGCGGCATTTCATTTCCTGCGAAAGGGAGAGGGACTTATTCAACCTTTCCCAACCATCCTTCAAATTCGGCTTGTTAATTTCCTTAAATAATTTTTCATTGGGGGCATCAACTGAAATATACATTTGTGTTGGGAGGGCATCCTCGTCAATCAAACGCTGAAGCATCTCAGGCTCCTGGCCATTGGAAACTATAAAAATTGATTTTGTGTCTTTTTTATTTTTCAGCAACTTAACAAGCTCGGGAAGTTTTGGGTAGAGAGTTGGTTCCCCTGAGAGGGAAATCGCGTAATGGTTTGGCTCTTTGGATTCAACAAGTTTTTCTTTGTTTACTTTCTCAAACCCGCCAAAGCCGCTCAGTAATTTTTTCCGTTCCTTAATTAATTCCTCAACAATCTGTTCAGGCCCGTCAACATTCTCCAACATTAATTTCTGGTTCGTCATATGCTCCATAGGGCGCCAGCAGAAAACGCAGTTGTTTTCGCACCATGCAACTACCGGTGTGAACTGCATGCATTTATGGCAGTCAATTCCGTAAAATTTCTGCTTATAGCAAACCCCCTCATTGCGCAATGACTTCTTGTTCCAAAGACAAATCTGCACTGCTGAGTGGTTAAACAGGCCATAGCTCTTTTTCCTGAAAACTTCCTGCACTGATTCAGGGAGCAGTTGTTCTGAACTCATAGTTAACTTTCCCCTCAAAAGCCATAAAAAGCTGGTTTATACCTAAAAACGCAAGTTTTATAAAAAGCACTAAGTATTACTTAGTAATATGGAGAGCATCAGCATAAAACTGGAAAGCGCTATTGCCAAGCAGATTGAGACAGGAATGCGCGAATTCAATTATACCACAAAAACAGAATTCATTAGGGATGCTATAAGGGACAAACTCAAAGAACTGGAAGAGGAAAGGTCAAAAAAGAAGACCTGGGATGCACTGTTCGCCACAAGGGGGATAATGAAGGGAAAGGTGCCAGTGCGAACTAAAGAGGAAGAGCTGGAGTTTCAGAAAAAAGTTGATAAGGAAATGATGGAACACTACGAAAAAAAGTTCGGGATTAAACTAACGTAATTTCTTTCGGTCTCCTCACCTCAACAATTGAAGTCAGCAAATCAAAGAAATGATTATCCCTTGTAACCAGAACAGCATTGTTGTCTCTTGCGATAATTGCATGGAGAACATCCTTGAAAGGAAGCACCCGATTTCTCTTATTCCATTCTTTCCTTGCTTCAGAAACCTGTTCATCATTAGCAGTAATCTTTCGGATAATTTTCTTAAACCGGGAAAATATCTCTTTTACCTGTTCCTTTGAAACACCGGCCTCCAATTCAAAAATAACTGTATCTGAAACAAGAAGCTCATTGCCTCCTCTCTTACATTCTCTCAAAAACTGGAAAGCGAATTCCCCCAACGGCCTTAAGCCATCTTTTCGGTCCTCAAAATAGTCCCTCCAAATTGCAGTGTCAAGGTAGAATTTTTTCTTCATCAGCTCACCAATCAGAAACAGCGGGAGAGTATTTTAAAAATCAATCTAGGGTGGGTTTCCGGTGCGGATTGTGGGGAGGAGATTATGCTAAAGCACCATATCTGCCCTTAAATCACCAAAAAAACCGTTATGTAGAGAGGCAAAAAAGTAAAGATATATAAATAAGTTAGACTTTTCTATTACAGTGGTATTCATGTATAAGTACACAATTGCAAGACAATTAGCAACAAAGAGGGTTATAACTAACCGCGGAGATGAGGTGGGTAAATTATCTGATCTTCTCGTTGAAGAGAAGAGCGGAGACATCGAAGCACTGTTGGTTGAAGTTGACAGGGACAGCAAATTGCTGAAGAAAGTTGAAGCAAAGGACAGGGTTATTG
>JAFCCJ010000046.1 GCA_017610305.1 Candidatus Iainarchaeum sp. | reverse complement strand
TTGCCGAGGGGCTGATGAACGCAACCTCAAATCCACTTGTGGGGCTTTTCATAGGGATTCTTGTAACATCGATTGTGCAAAGCAGCAGTGTCACAACTTCAATTCTTGTTGGGATGGTTGCTTCAGGAGTTATAGGAATAGAGGCCGCAATCCCGATGGTTATGGGGGCAAATATCGGGACAACAATCACAAACATCATTGTCTCCCTAGGCCATATGCGCGCAAGGGATGAATTCAAAAAGGCCCTTGCAGGGGCAACGGTCCATGATTTTTTCAACCTTATTGCGGTTGTCGTCCTTCTCCCGCTTGAAATCCTGTTCCACCCCATTGAAATAAGCGCAAAATTCCTATCGGATTTATTTGTCGGAGTGGGGGGAATAACTTTTGCCTCTCCAATCAACATCATAGTTTCCCCGGTTGTATCTGTAATCAAATCCCTTAGCATGGAGAACCCGATAATACTTTTGATAGTTGCCCTTGCGCTGCTGTTCCTCGCACTGAAATCATTGGTTACAAATATAAGGGTACTTACAATTGAGAAGATTGAAAATTTCCTGGATGTTTACCTTTTCAGGACCGCCCTTACCGCATTCCTTGTGGGGATGATTTTCACAGCAATTGTGCATAGCAGTTCAATAACAACTTCCTTAGTTATCCCCTTAATTGGGGCAGGGGTTCTTTCATTGAGAAAAATGTTCCCTTATGCACTTGGCGCAAATTTGGGAACCACAGTTACCGCCTTTCTTGCGGCTTTGGCGGTCAGTGCCCCTATAGCAATAACCCTTGCGCTTTGCCATTTCCTTTTCAACCTGTTTGGCATAATCATTATTTATCCATTTAGGGCAGTTCCAATAAGAATTGCGGAGAAATTCGGGGAGTTTGCGGCAAAAAAGCGAAGATTGGCGATTGCGTATATCATAGTCGCCTTTTATATAATTCCTTTGACAGTTATACTTTTAATGGGGTGAAAAAATGCTGGATGAAATGATAGAAATTTGGACAAAAACCGGTCTCCTAAAACAGAGCAGGGAAATAATCCTGAAAATGTTTGAAGAAACTAGGGTGATGTATTCAGAATCAGCACTATCTTTCAAGAGGCCAAGAAAAGTTGAGTTTGACATAAATAAGAAAGACAAAAAGGTTGATGAAATGCAGATATCTGTCAGGAAAAAGGTGCTGAAACACTTATCAATTTCGCCAGCACAGGATATCACCGCTTCCCTCATGTTCATCTATGTTGTGGATGGTCTGGAGAGGATAGGGGATTACTGCAAGAATGTCTATGACCTGACAGATGTTTTTCCTAAAAAGATAAGTGAAAGCAAGTATATGGATGATCTTAATGAGATTGAGCCCCTGATTTCCGCCAATTTTGATTTAACAAAAGAGGCCTTTGAGGAATCAGATGAGAAAAAAGCAAGAACTGTTGATAAGAAACATCAGGAAGTTAAGAAAAGAGTCGATAAACTGATTGGAGACATAATGCGTGACGGAAAACTAAAATCCAACGAAGCTGTCAGCTATGCCCTCTATGCGAGATTCCTGAGGAGAATCGACAGCCACCTGAAAAACATTTCCACGGCGATGTTCAACCCAATCCAGAAAATCGGCTACAAGCCGGAGAAAAACAGCAGGGAATGATTTTCGTTAGGCAATTTTAAATACTAGTTTCGCCTTTCTATTTGAGTGATATTTATGGCGAGAAGGCTAGTAGAAACACGACCAATACCTCGGCCAAGATCAGCTAAAAGATTGTCTTACATGCAAAGGGCAAAAAAAATTTGGGGGAATCGGGGAGAAATTGGCCCGGCACATTATATGAAGGATGGGAAAGGAAATTATTTCAGATTTACGCCTGACCAACTTGCCAGGGCCAAAAGGGCGGGCTTTAGGGAAGTGCCTGCCAAGGAATTCGACCATGACTTTGAAAGATCCAAGGGCGAACTAATAATGTGGTCTGCAATCAAGCCCAAACACTGAAAAGAGAAATAACTACTCCCACTCAATTGTCGCCGGCGGCTTATGGGTTACATCATAGAAAACCGCGCCAACCCCCTCCAAGGAAGTAATCCTTTCCACCATTTTTGCAATTACTTCCCTCGGTAGAACGGCAAACCTCGCTGTCATCGCCTCGCGGGAAAGTACAGGGCGCAAAACTATCGATTCCCCATCGCCATTCACTTCAACAGGGATAATAACTGTTGGGAACTGCCACACTTCCTCATCCAAACCCGCATTGCTTAATTCCTCCATCGAAATCGCATCTGCCTCCCTCAATAAATCCAGCCTGTCTTTGGTCAAATGCTTCTTCAGCAATTTCACTGATTCAATCTTCTCAGGAGCCAGGGCAAAAACCACGCGGTTTATTTCGCCCAGACTATTTGTAAGTTTTGTGGAGCATTCCTCAAGTTCCTTGCAGTTCATTTTCCCCTCGAGGGCAAGAACATTCCTGTAACTCCTTTCATCTCCCTGAACACCAACTGCCTTAACTGGCAGGGGAACAGCCCTAAAATTAAATCCCCATTCCTTAAGCAATTTATTTGCCTTTTTCCCCAACTCATCCAAATTCTCTTCTCCCCCATCAGAACAAAGTGCCCTTATAGCCAAACCCGGACCTGGGAAGGGGTGGCGGTTCACAAGATTTAGCGGCAAACCCAATTCCTGTCCCAATTCCCTTACCTCGTCCTTGTAAAGCAATTTCAGTGGCTCAATAATCTTCCCCTTATCAATCAGTTCCTGTATTGCTTTCACCCTGTTGTGATGTGTTTTAATCAAATCCGCATTTTTAGTTCCCCCGGTCTCAATAGTGTCAGGATAAATAGTTCCCTGCCCCAGAATCCATTCATCAGGATTCAAGCTCAATTCCTTTATTTGCATGTCCGCAATTTCCACAAACAAATTCCCGATTATTTTTCTTTTGTCCTCGGGGTCAGTCACTCCCTTAACCGCACCCAAAAATTGTTTACTCGCATCAAAGACATTTAGTTCATTCATCCCCAATTTATCCAGTTCCTCTTTAACAGTTCTACTCTCATCCTTTCGCATAAATCCATTGTCAACATGCATTGCGTAAATTTTCTCGCCACCTAAAGCGCGATGAAGCAGTGCCAGTACAATTGTGCTGTCCACCCCCCCGCTGACCAGCAGGAAAACCTTTCTTCCTCCAACCTCTTTCCTAATCTCCTCAACCTTCTCCTCAAGATAATTCTTCATGCCCCATTTTTTCTCGCACCCGCAAATATCGAGGAAATTCCCAAGAACCTTCATCCCCTCCTCGGTGTGTGTCACCTCCGGATGGAATTGCAGCCCAAAAATTTTCTTTTCAGGATTTGCAATAGCGGCAAATTCACAATCATTAGTTGAAGCAAGATTTTCAAATTGGGGAGGAATCTTTTCCACCTTATCCCCATGGCTCATCCATGCGACAGAATTATCCTTCACATTATTTAGCAGTTTGCCTTTCTTGGCAATTTTAACTTTCGCGGTTCCATACTCCTTAACAGAGCCCCGCTTAACTTTTCCACCCATTTCTTTTGCAATCAGCTGCAAGCCATAGCACAAACCAAGGATTGGCTTTCCCAGTTTGAAAATTTCAGGATTAAACTTCGGCGCATTTTCGGCATAAACACTTGCAGGGCCGCCACTTAGAATTATTCCGCGGCAATTTTCCAATTCTTCCCTGCTGGCTGTTGGGGCAAGAATTTCAGAATAAGCCCCCAATTGCCTCACCCTCCTTGCAAGGAGGTGTGTGTATTGGGAACCAAAATCAAGAACCAGGATTCTTTCATTGTCCATAAAAAATTGTTGAGCAGCAGGTTTTTAATTGCTTCATATGAAGTCTTCGCACTCTTCCCTAAGCACATGGTGCAATATTTTATCACAGAGGGCCTCATTTAGGAAGTGTGTCGCATATTGGTATCTGCACTGGTTGGCGGAATCATAAGTCTCCGTGGGGAAATTCTTGACTATATTATTGCACAAATCAACATCCTCGATCTCGATTGCAATATTCCCAAAGCAGCTTATATACGGCTTTCCGGCGTGTATTTTTCTGCACAACTCCAAATCAAGTTTAGAAAGGGCAATCTGCGAATAGCAGCTGTCGGTTTTGTTATAATCCAAAACCCTGTAATCTGCGCACAAATTTGGATTGTCTGTCGCAACCGCAATTTCCCTTACGCAATCATCCCTGTAAGTAAAGTCGCCTGCAATCCCGTCGCAGGTGTTGGCCACCGTATTTCTTATCGCCAAATCATAAATACAGTCATATTTCTGGCCCATGTCGGGGAAGCTCTGGCAGAGCTCAAGGGAGGAATACTCCGCATCAGCAAGCTCCTGCAGGCAATTAACCGTACTGTACTCGAAATTCATCTCAAGGCAATAGGTATAGTTCTTGCTTGACTGTGCAACGTTGTTTGTGCAGGAATCAAATGCATTCATATCCACAATTTTTTTGCATGCCTCAAAATCGGCATCTCCTTCACTTGCAGCTATAAAGCAATGGTTGGAGCGATTTACATCAATTATTTTTGAGCATAGTGCCGCATCCTGGGATGAGCCGAATAATTCTAAATTGCAGTCGTCCCTGTAATATGTCCCGCGCCTGATTTCGGTTGAAATCAAATTGCAAAGAATATCACTGTTCTTTGACTGGGCCAAATCATAAAAGCAATCATCCTGTATAAGGGTTGAAAATATGGGGAAACATTCCTCTTCCTCATCATGCAAAATCGAAACAGATTTTATGCATAAATCCTTAAGTGTCAGATTGAAATCAGTTTCAATAAGCTGACATTGTTCCTGGTCTTCGTTGTCTATTGCCACATCATAAATGCAGTCATTTCTTCTCTCAGCACTGGTTATTTTCCCGCAAGTGTCAGTATTGTCGGCAACCGTTCCTATATCATAATAGCAGGAATCCAGGGAGCGTTCCTTCATAAGCTCGCAGACCTCATCCCTGTTCCTATCCCCGCCCATCGCTATAATGCAGTTGTCGATGAGCAGAATTGTGTCCCTTTTTTTGCAGCCATCTATAAGTTCCTGTAAATCATCCAATATGGGGGGGCCGACAGTTCCATTCAAGTCCCCATTGCCGTTTAAATCACCATTTCCATTCAAATCCCCATTGCCGTTTAAATCACCATTTCCCCCATTGCCATTCCCGCCATTGCCATTCCCCCCGTTCCCATTATCGTCGGGCGGGATAAGAACACATCCACTAACCACAAAAAGCAGAACAAGCGCCAGCAAAAGATATTTCAGATTCATATTAATTCCTTTAATTAATGCATTTATTGATATTTAATTGTTGTGGTGTTCGTTTCTCCAATATCTTAACAACAGAAGCCTTAAATACTTCCCAGAACTTATTAATTTTAGGATTGATGTATAATGGCTCGAAAAATAAGGCGAAACCTGAGGAAAATAAAGAATCTTATTCCTGGAACTGCGGAAGCAAAGCTTAGGCGGTATGGGGCGGAGAAAGCCGAGCTGCAAACAGATAAGACGCTTACTGAAGCTCAGCTTAATGTAGCTAAGGCAAATGTTGAAGCTTCAAAGCATTTTCGTGCAGTGAAAATAGGGAAAGTAAGAAGAACAAATGCTGAACTTGATGCCATTAAAAAGCGCACTAAATTCGTCGAAGCCAAGGAAGATTACCACCAAAAAAAGAAGGATTACAAAGATGCAAAAAGGGCTGCGAAAGGGACTCCGTGAGCCAACCGCAACCCTTAAAAACCAGGAAGCATTTTATATACTACATTAGTAATAATATATATTGGATACTCGATACAGTTAATCGGTGATTAAGTGGAAACGAAATGGCGAAATTTGGGGATAATTGTTGTTGCTGTTGTTGTCATTGCAGCTGTTTATTTGGTGTTTTTTTCAGGTCTTGTAAGTCCAACTGATCAAGTTCCAGAATTGCAAAAAAGCTGGAAGCAGGAAGGTCTAGATTTGGAGTATCTGCATGAAGACCCTGAGAAGGTATTTTCTATGGAGAAGGAAGATCTTTTAAAAATTAGTGAAAATGTTTCAGGATTCTTAAGTTCTTCGGATGATAAAACAAAAAGTCTCGCAAAAATTTATTCAAATTATATTACTTTTATGATAAAAATGAAGGAAGTGGATGAAATCTCACTAGCATTGGATCAAAGCCAGAAAAGTTTCTGTGAAGAAACACAAACTTATGAGAGTATGATTTCATTAAGGGAAGAGGCGCACCAGAATTTGGAAGAAATGAATGATAATATTTTAGAGTTCAATAAAAAATATTCGGAAGAATCATTAGACATTGCTTTGTTCACCTCAGAAGACGTTGAACTGCAAGATGCAGAAAACCTGCAGAGGTTTAAGGAGGAAGTTGCCGGTTTTACGGCAATTTGCAATTAAAAGAGGGATGATGATGAAGTATTTGTTGTTGGCATCGGTTTTCATACTGTTTATTTCAGTGGCTGTTCCTGTTTCGGCCGCAGGTATTAATGACATAACTGACCCTAATGTAGTGCTTGTTAGAGATATGGGGGCTTGGCAATGGGGCGTTGCTGAACATGAGCCATATACATTAAAAGAAACCTATGGGCCGGACGGCGAATGGGATCATATAATATACGACGAAGACAAAGACAAGGATTTTGCCCTTCAATTGTTGGATAATGAAGAGAACAAAGTAGCGTTTTCCCATCTAGTAAATTCATATACTTTGCAAATAAAACCCGACCCAAGAGGCAGAAAACACGTCAGGTTTTATGTTTCTAAGAATGGTCGGCCTTGCAAAACCTCCTCCGGGAGGGATTACAAATATGCTGAACTAAGCAACTCAAGTAACACTTATATTGGTGATTTTGAGGATACTTGCGGAGTTGTTTTTGAGGCAGAATGGGAAACATTAACCTTTGAAACAGATGTGGAGATTCACAATTTGGGTTTGAGTTTTAGAGAATATGATGAAAATATTAAGGCACGTTTGAAAAATACTAGCAAAGAATCAAGGGAGGCCCTCAAGAAGTTAAAAAGCCTGAGTGAGGAAATAAGGGTTTTTGATCTCAGAGGCGAGTTCATTCCTGATAACAGTGGAAGATATTTTATTCTTGCCGGATCCTTTAAAATGAACGAAGGAGATTGGTGGGATTCTACCAGAAACAGGACAATATTCATTACCGACAACGGAAACCTAAAGTATATGATAATGTTAAAAGCAAAATTTTCCAATGATTTTTATGTTGTAAGTGCAAAAGATAATTTTAAGAACACGAAAATATATGAGGTCACAGGAAATAAAACAGGCAAAGATTCCTGGGATGAACTTGTAAATTGGGAAGGCTGGAGCGGTGAGCTTCCGCATGAGAATTTAGATGGGGATTTTTGGAAGGAAATGGGTGCGACAGTAGGGGTTGGCGGTGCAACAGGTGCTACCACAGTTGCCGGGCTTGTGGTTTATGATGTGGCAGTAACAGGAATGGGTTCAACAGTTGGAGGATCGCTGGGATTCCTCGCTTCAAAGGCTGCTCTTACAACATCTATTAGTGGATCTGCCGGAATATTAGCAACTCCTCCAGGGTGGATAATTGCAGGAGCCGTTGCAGTGGGAGTACTTATTGGAGGAACTGCCTATTACCTTAATGAAACTGACCTTTATTCATATGATGGGGGAAATTTAAAGTTTAATTGGGACACTGAAGTATTTACAACTCAAACAGAAGCAAAGATAAATCACATTTTGGTTATGAATTCAGCCGCTTCCGCACCCGATGAATCTGTTAATGTAACAATTCAGTTCAAAGATTTAGATGCTTTAAAACAAAATACGAGCCAATACAATAGTGGCCAAGGTTATGGGATGTCCGATATTGCGAAGGGCGTTTATATAACAGATCAACACGGAACTAAACTAGATGTGATTACAAATACAAAAACCGCCAGCGGAAACTCAATAAAATTTACTGGTCTGACTCAAGGTTCAACCTACAAAGTCTGTGTTGAATTTGAAGAATTGAAGCCAATCCGATACATTGAGTTTGTTGCCGGAGGAAATGAAACAGGGCGTGATGGGCCATGCTGAAAAGAATAATTCTCTTAGCAGGAATTTTACTATTATTCTCGGCCTCAGTTATTTCCCTAGATCAGACATTTGTTGTTAGTGCGGGGGGCGGATCCTCAAATTGGAGTTATATTGTCCCGAAGGATGCTGCCCAAACAGAAGGAATTGCAATTACTTCCTTTTCATTTAATCCGGCGTCAGATAATTTCCTTAAGGATGTCGTGGAAAAGGATTCTTCGGGCACTTTAACTGTAAATCTTAGTGGCAATTTAAAAGAGAGACATAGTGTGGAAATATGGGCTTTAACTCCAAATGAACTATCGAATTTTGCCACACTCAATAAATCCCAAAATAGGGAGAAACAATTTATCCTGAGCCAGACTTTTATTAATGAGGTTTTCTCTAATGCTCCGCATTATGCAGTTGTTAAAGAAAACGGGCAAGTTCTTACTGTTACAAATTTGCACAAAGAAATAAAAACTGCAAAAAATGGTTGCATTGAAGATTGTGGAACCGCTTGCTCTGTCGGTAAGGAAGCTGTTTGTGAAGAATTAAGTAAAGAAACGACATTGATTGAGAAGATTAAAGTCGCTTGGGCAGG
>JAFCCJ010000006.1 GCA_017610305.1 Candidatus Iainarchaeum sp. | reverse complement strand
AAAAAGTTAAGGTCAATAGAATTAAACGTAATCCCTGGCAAAACATTCACCACCACAACCTGAAGTGCTAACGAAATAATAACTGCGAAAATAAGTGCCTTATTGGAGAATGGATTTATCTGGTGGGGCAGTTTAATCTCACTCCTGCATGCGAATACAAAAATAAGTTCAAACAAAACAAGAGTTGTAAATGCCATTGTCCTTGCCTTGCTTGGAAGGTTCTCTTCAAGAAGCCCGGCCCCGTCAAATGATGAGCCGTAAATAAATGCCCCTATCGAAATTAGGGCCGCAATAACTCCCGCAATCATGACAAATGTGATGATTGGTTTCAGGATTTTTGCTTTCGGGTTTCTTGGAGGCCTTTTCATGGTGTCCTTCTCTGCGGCCTCAACCCCGAGCGCAAGTGCCGGCAAAGAATCGGTCGCAACATTTATCCAGAGAATATGAAATGCCAAAAGCGGGGTTGGCATCCTTGCAAAGACCGCAATTGCTATCAGCAAAACCTCGCCAAAATTCGCCGCCAGCAGATACTTTATGAAATTCTTAATATTTTCGTAAATTTTCCTGCCTTCCCTGATGGCGCCGACAATTGTTGCGAAGTTATCATCCTCCAAAATCATGTCTGCGGCCTCTTTTGTAACATCTGTGCCCTTGATTCCCATTGCGATTCCAACATCAGCCTTTTTCAGTGCAGGGGCATCATTAACCCCGTCACCTGTAACGCTTACTATTTCCCCCTGCTTCTTTAGCTCCTCAACGATTCTGAATTTGTGGTCAGGATTGACCCTTGAGAAAATCGTGTGCTCTTTCACAGCCTTTGAAAACTCCGCACCACTTAGATTATCAAGTTCCATTCCTGTAATTGCCTTGCCTTCCAACCCAACCTGTTCCCCAATTGCCCTTGCAGTTATTGGATTGTCGCCGGTGATTATTTTTATTGTGATGCCTGCCTTTTTGCAGATGGCAACTGCGTTTTTTATTTCCTTTCTTGGGGGGTCCCTCATCGCCACAAAGCCAACAAAAATCAGATCAGATTCAATTTCTTCATCGCCCTTAATTTCCTTGAATGCAAACCCAAGCATTCTATAGGCATCTGATGCAAACTCCTCACTTATTTTCAATAATTCCCCCTTCCTTTTCGCATTCAAATCCTTAATTTCGCCATTTTCAAAAATCTTTGAGGAAAGGGTAAGAATGCTTTCAGGAGCTCCCTTTAGGTAGGCGGTTTTCCCGTCCTTAATTGAATGAATGGTTGTCATCATTTTTCTCCCGGAATCAAATGGAATCTCATCAAGCCTCCTTAGCTTTGTAAATTTCTTGGCCTTTGCCGCTGCAACAACAATTGCCGCCTCTGTGGGGTCACCAAATATGCCTCCCCCCTCACCCAACAAGGCATCATTGCAGTTCAGCCCAATTTCCAAAACCTTATTTAGCGCGGATTCATTCTCAATATCAATTTCCCTGCCATTGAAAAGGAAATCACCCTCAGGCAAATAGCCCTCCCCTGTGATGGCATATGTTTTATTATCTGCAAAAATTCTCTCCACAACCATCTCATTTCTTGTAAGGGTTCCGGTTTTATCGGTGCAGATTACCGTTGTTGACCCTAAAGATTCAACAGAGGGCATCCTTTTCACTATCGCCTTTTTTGCGGCCATCTTCTTCACTCCAAGCGCAAGCGTAATTGTAACAACCGCGGGCAACCCCTCAGGAACTGCGGCAACCCAAAGCGCAACCGCACGCAGCATTGTTTCTGACAATTCCTTAATCCCCCAGAAAACCTCGAGCGCAACAATCAGCAAAACAACAACAGTTATCGCAATAGCAATCTGCTTTGCAAGAACCTCAAGCCTTTTTTTAAGGGGAGTTTCCTCCTGCTTAATTTCCTGTATCAGCCCCGCAATATTCCCAAACTCTGTTTGCGTCCCTGTTGCTATCACCACACCCATTCCCCGCCCATAAACCACCGGAGTGTTGGAAAATGCAATATTTTTCATTTCGGAAATCGCTTTCTTCCCCTTAAGTTCCCCAACATCTTTCATGACAGGTTCACTCTCACCAGTAAGCAGCGCCTCATCAATCTTCAGGTTGAAAGCCTCAATCAATCTCAAGTCCGCAGGAACCTTATCTCCTGTTTCAAGGAAAACAATATCTCCAGGAACCAAATTTTCCGCATTGATTTTTGATTTCTTCCCATTCCTTAAAACAGTCGCAGTTGCAGGAACCATTTTTTTAAGTGCCTCCATAGCTTTCTCAGCTTTAAACTCCTGCCAGAAACCAAGTACCGCAATTATCAGAACAATTGCCGCAATCAGAATCGCATCAATTGTGTGTTCCGCCCCGCCCATAATGAGAAGGAGAACCAGTGCGAGGATTAGTATTATCACAAAAAGGCTTTTGAACTGCGCAAGAAAAAGTTTCAGCGCCGAAAACCTTTTCGCCTCAGGTAATTTGTTCAGGCCAAATTCTTTGGCCCTTTTCTGCGCCTCCCCTTCCGACAGGCCATTTAGTGAAGAGTCCAATTCCTCAAATGTTTTCGTGATTCCAAGGCGGCAGAATTCCTGCGCGGCTTTCTCGTGCATGAGAATATATTGTGGCTTCTTATATTTAATAATTTTTTGCGGAATATTTTCTGGAAAATCCCGTAAAAAAAGTTTTGGTAAAAAATTTTAAAAAAAATTACCGAAAATTTTAAATTTTGCGAAAAATCCGCAAATGATAAATTTAAATATAACGTTTTACATTTTCTAGTTAAATTTTTATATAAAATTAAAAATAAACGGAGGTGAAAAGTAAATGGCTGTAAAGAGAAAAAAGAAAACAACAAAGCGAAAGACAACAAGAAAGAAAACAACGAAGAAGAAAACAACAAGAAAGAAGACAACAAAGCGAAAGACAATAAAAAGAAAGACAAAGAAGAAAACGGTGAAGCGAAAAGCTAAGCGAAAGTCACCGGCAAAGAAGAAGAAAACGGTGAAGCGAAAAGCTAAGCGAAAGTCACCGGCAAAGAAGAAAAGAAGGTCAGCGAAAAAGAAAGCAGCGCCAAAAAGAAAGGCAAAGCGAAAAGCGCCGGCAAAGAAGAAAACAAAGAGAAAGACAAAAAGGAAGAGAAGGTAGATTCCAGGACCTAAACAATAAAATAAATTTTTATGATCGGAATCTATTTCTCTTTTTTTTCTTTTTTTTAGATTTGTTTAAGAAGATTTAGTGGCTTTTGTTTCTTTATGCAGGCTGAATTCAATTTCTTGAAGGGAAAAATAAGGAAATATTATGTAGAAAACAACACCCCTGCTCCGGCGGATGTGCACAAAAGGGAATTTGGAATTGGTGATTATGGGAAGAAAATTACTGCAAGGCACATCGCATTCAATTCCCCCGCCGACTTCAACAGCTTCCTGAAAAAGGAATCCCCGTTTTACATCTCCTACTCCACCGCATTTTACGAGTTCCCTGAACGAAGGCCGATGCCCACAAAAAATCTCGAGGGCGCGGACCTTATTTATGAATTTGATGCAGATGATTTGAGAACCGATTGCAAGGGGGAACATGATTCCTGGAAGTGCAAGTGCGGGGAATATGGGAAAGGAAATATTGAACTATGCCCGAAATGCGGCCTGAGGGTGCAGGTGGAAGAATGGGTTTGTGAAAAATGCCTGGACGCCGCAAAGCAGCAGGTTTTTCGTTTGCTAAAAGTCCTTGATGATGATTTTCGCATGAATGATGGGATTTACCTCAACTTTTCAGGGAGCAAGGGATACCATGTCCACATTAGAAGTGAAGGGATAAGAAATCTTTCCGCCTCCGCAAGAATCGAACTCCTTGATTATTTAACGGCAAATGAAATCAGCCTTGAATTGCTCGGATTTCGCCTGGACAAAAAAATTACCTCCTGCCCAAAACCGGGAAATCTTCTTGGATGGGGTGAAAAGATAATGTCAAGTTTGGTTGATTTTTTTGAGAATGCCGATGAGGCGGAAATGGTCAAAAGAACGGGAACAAGCTATGCCGCGGCGAAAAAGATAATTGCGGATAAAAAAAAGATAACCGAATCTTTTAACAGCGGTCGCCTGATAGCATTTCCAGGCAAGCGTGGCCAGGAGTTTTGGGAATCTCTTCTCAATTCATTTGTTGACGACCTTAGGATAGATGTTGACAGGCAGACCTCGATAGACATATATAAAATTGTGAGGGTGCCTGAAACAATACATGGGGGGACAGGCCTGCTTGCGAGGGAGATTTCCCTTGATTCCCTGAAAAAATTCAATCCTTTGGATGAAACAATTGCATTTGGCAGGGAAAGCGTTAAGATTAAAACATATAAGACCCCAAGATTTTATCTTGGCAAAAAAGGCTGGGGGCCTTATGACCATGAAAATGTTGAATTGCCGGAATTCGTTGCGGCATATCTTATTGCGAGGAATTCTGCGGAATTGGGTTGAGAAAAATGGATTTATCTTATGACGAAATAAGGAGAATTCACCGCCTGGAGAGAAGCACAGCTAGGTTAGTGGAAGTGGAACACAGCTTCTATAATGACCTTAATTCATTCATTACTGAGGAAAAGGAAGAGTATATGAATTCCCTGAAGAATTTTTCTGTTGACAGGGCAAGGCAGTTCACCAATTTGAAAAGAATGGTTGAGGAAATTTTCTCAATGAGGGAGAAAAAGATACTGAGCAGGGCATTGATTGCTAACCGAACCGAGGAAGCATCTGAGGAGCATATGGCTTCGCAGGAAAAAACACTTTTTAATGAAATCCTCTCAAACCTGCAAAAACACAATAAACTCATCAATGGCCTGTTTGTAAGCGAGAAAAACGCGAAAAAGAAAAAACCTACCAAAGATTTAAATATTCTTTTAGTGGAGATTATTTCAGACATACCCTCTTTTATCGGAACTGATATGAAGGAGTATGGCCCCTTTTCAAAAGGTGACGAGGTAGAAATTCCATACAAAATTGCAAAACTCCTCAGTTCCAGAAAGTTGTGTAAAATTTAGGTGATTAAATGGGTAATGAAGGACTTGTACCGCGGCCAAAGAACAAATTTTTGAGGGTAAAATGCAGCAGCTGCGGAAATGAGCAGGTGATTTTTTCAGCGGCAACAACCAAAGTTAAGTGCCTTGTATGCAATCATGAGCTTGCTGATACTGGTGCGTCAAAAATCAAGCTCAAAACAAAAGTTTTGGAGAATTATGGTTAGGTGATTTTATGATGGATCTGCCCGAAGAAAGCGAGATTGTGGTTTGCCGCGTGATTAAAGTGCTCAATTACGGGGTTTTTGTCGAGCTTTCTGAATATGGTGACCAGCAGGGATTTGTGCATATCTCTCAAGTAGCCTCCAGCTGGATAAAGAACATAAGGAATTTTGTTAAGGAAAACCAGATACGTGCAGCAAAAGTGATGCGCATTGATACCTCAAAAAACCAAATTGACCTCTCATTTAACAAGGTCTCTTCCGGTGCGCAGAGAAACAGGATAGAGCAGTGGAAACAGAGCAAAAGAACCCAGAAACTTCTTGAGGCATTTGCAAAGCAGCATAAGGCAAAATTTGAGGATGTATGGAAGGAGATTGCCGAGCCATTGCTTGAGAATTATGATACGCTTTATGATGCCTTTCAGGCGATGTTGCTTAATGAGGATGATGCCACAAAGGGCGTTGACAAGAAGTGGCTGAAGCTGTTGAAAGAGATGGTTGAAAAGAATATTGAGATTCCTGTTAAATTGGTGAAGGGCGTTATTTCACTTTCTTCCCCGGCACCAAACGGGATAGAATTGATTAAGGATGCACTCAAGGCTGGAATGGATTCCACAAAGGATGCCGATCTTGAGATGTATTATTCAGGTTCAGGGAAGTTCATGATTAATGTGAAATCATTTGACTACAAGGTTGCTGAAAGGGTGATTAAAGGCGTTGCCGAAACCACAATTGAGGCAATGAAATCTTCAGGCGGAGAAGGGGAATTCACAAGATTGAATTAGGTGATTGAGATGACGACAGATGTAAATTTTATGAAAGAAATGAAATTCAATAATGCAATACTTTTCACAGGCCTGCCTGGAATTGGTTTGGTCGGGAAGATTGCGGTTGATTATATGCTTAAGGAATTCAAGTGCGAAAAAGTTGCCGAGGTAGTTTCTGATTCATTCCCGCCAAGCGTCCATACTAAGAAGGGAATTATTGGCCTGATAAAGGATGAGATTTATTATTACTCCTTCAATGACCAGGATTTCCTTTTTCTGGCAGGCCCTGTCCAGCCTTCATTGGATGTGAGGATGGGGGCAATGCAGGAGCACTATGAATTTGCAAATGCGATTGTGGATTCCCTGAAGCAAAGGGGCCTGAAAGAGATTAATACCCTTGCAGGAATTAATGTAGGGGACAAAAGATTGATAGAGGAGCCAAAGATTGTGGTTGCCTCAACCTCCAAAAAATACCTGGATGTGTGGAAAGGGCATGGCGCAATCAATGACCGGCCTGAAGGCCTGATTAGCGGGGCAGCAGGCCTGATTTTGGGCATTGGCTCGCAGAAAGGAATTGACGGCAGTTGTTTAATGGGGGAAACCAATGCAAAGCTCATTTACGGCGACCATGGCTCGGCAAAAAAACTCCTTGAAATGCTCACCAAACGCTATGGCTTCAAACTGGATATGGGAAAAATTAAGAAAGAGGCAAAGGAAATCGAGAAGGCCTTCACCCAATTAAGCAAGCAGTTTGAGGAACCTGATGACAAGCCTGCGGATGGGCTGAGTTACGTAAGATAATCAAAACTCGCCCAAAGTTTTCTGTCCCAATCCACCCTTAATTTCCTTTTCAATTTCTATTTTTTTCTTCTGCAATTCCTCCTTTGAATCGCAGATGAAAGGGGTCCCGTAATTCCCCCCTCCGCCGGGAGAGTAAACAACAAATCCCTTGCGAAATGATTCAATCTTCTTCCCAACAGCAGGATTCAATTCCTTCAATTCAGAAACTTTGGCATCCACCAATACCTTTATCTCATTTCCAAACCGCTCAACATAATCCTTCCACAATGACTGGACCTTTACTGAGTTAATCATCTTCATATCCAACGCAACCTGGATAATTTCCGCAAGCGGGAGTGAGTGCAGGTAAGGTGGCCTGAATTTGGGATGGGTTTCCTCCTCAAAATCCGCCAGTTCAATTATCCTCTCCCTCACCCCCTTCTTTATTGCGCCCTTACACTTGGAACAACTCCAGCCCAATTTCTCAGCCTCATCATAGGTGTATTTCACATAGCAGGAATTGCAAGCAGTTAAATGATACTTTCCCTCCTGCGGATTAAGCCCAACATTCAGTGTAATCCTTTCCCCACTCCTATCCTCCAATGCTTTTTTAAGTTCCGCAAAAGAGGGCTCCTTTAATTTCATCCTGTTGAATTCCCTTCCAATCCTGTGCGGCCAGGGGGAGTGGGCATCTGAATTGGTTAGGAATGAATACTGATGATTTTCCTCAATCAAATCCGCAAAATAGGAATCGGCGCTCAAACCCAGTTCAATAAAACTAATTTTCTCCTGCATTTCCCCATACAATTCCTTCAGTGAATTGAAATGTGCATAAACCGAAAAATAAGGTGTAAAGGCATGCGCAGGCCCAATCATTCCCCCGACCTCCTCCACCTTTTTTGCAATCTCCTCAGCGCTTAATCTTATAACCGGCCTACCACAGCCCCATGAATCGAAAATTGCCGCCCCCTTCATTTTCCCCTTAAGTTCAAGTGCACTCTCCAAATCAGGAAGGAAAATCACATGATGCACCCGCTTATTGCACTGCACCTCAGTTCCCACAATAAAAGGGGTTTTGTATTCCTTCTCAATAAAAATCCCATTGCTCTCCTCAATCAGATTTTGCTTAACATGCTCAAACCATGTTCCCTGCAGGATATCTGAGGTATGCATAAGCCCAAGCCCCTTCAAATGCGCCTGCTCTGAAATTATAGGAAGAAGCATGTTTTTGCTCACCCCTGTTGAATAAGGCCCGTGTAAATGCAGATCAGCATTGAATTCTTTCATTAAACCCCATAAGTTTTAATTGATAAAAGAATATTAATTGATTATGCCTAAGCATAAAAATCGGGATCACCATAATTCTGAGAGCCATTTAATGACTGAAAGATTACATGACGCCCATCTTTTGATGAAAAGAAAAAGCCCGGAAACAAACTGGCACCTGGAGAGGGTTGCAAATACCGTAAGGCAGATGTGTGATCTCAGTAATAAAATGCCTAATCGAAAACAGCCCTTCTATAATTTAGATGAATCACATCTCGCTGGAGATGCCCATGATTTGGGAAAGCTCAAATCCCCATTTTTGCTTAATCCTTATGTCGGGACGGTGGCAAGGCAATTGAATATTTTGAAAAAAATGCATGTTTCAAAAGGAAGAACTAAAGACATATTTGACGGTGCGCCAAAATTGGTCCGGGATGCCGGCCACTATCATCATGCAGGGCCCAAAGATAGTGGAAAAGGATACCCCAAAAATGTTCCTGCCAATGTTGACAGGTTTTTCAATGGCCTGGTGAGAATAGCCGACCAATTTGACACAATTGTGCGCAGAAAACTTTCAGATATTGGAGATAAAAAAGCAGTGAATATGGATTTAGAAAAAAGAGAGGACATAGCACATAATATACTCGTTGATAATTTGGACCCAGAATATCCAAATGAACCAAAAGTCATTGATGTTTTTAAAGAATGGTATAGGTTACGAAGGGAAAATAGGGACAATAATAGAAAAAACCAGAAGGGATAAAATGAAAGAGGCTAAATTCTGGAAACCGCTTGCAAATGACATTGTCCAGTGCAATGCGTGCAACCGCCATTGTGCAATTAAACCAGGTGATGTTGGAAAGTGCAGGGTCAGGAAAAATGTTTCCGGGAAATTGATGAGTTTGGTTTATGGAAAAACCTTAACACTTACAATCGACCCTATTGAGAAAAAGCCCCTGTTTCACTTCCGCCCTGGCTCCCATTGCGCAGGGGTAAGTACATATGGCTGCAATTTCTCCTGCCTTCATTGCCAGAACTACCATATCTCGCAGCAGTTTACTGAGGAGGTAATTGAATCCAGTAATGAAACTTCCCCTGAACAGATTGTTGAGAATTCCCTTGAAAATAATGCTGATGGAATCGCCTACACTTACACAGAACCCACGATTTTTGTTGAATATGCCCTTGACACAATGAAGATTGCAAAAGAAAAAAAGCTGTACAATGTTTGGGTCAGCAATGGTTACATGACAAAGGAAGTGGCTGACGCAATAATCCCCTATCTGGATGGGATCAACATTGACCTAAAGGGCAATGACAAATTCTATAGCGAGGTCTGTGGGGAAATAAGAATTGATGTGGTTAAGGAAAACATAAAATATTTCAATGAAAAGGGAGTTCATGTTGAGGTAACCAATCTGATAATCCCCGGCTACAACGATTCCGAGGATGATTTCAGGAAAGTTGCCGAATTCATTAAATCAATAAATCCCGATATGCCCCTGCATTTCACCCGCTTTTTCCCTATGAACAAGATGGATTACCTTCCCCCAACAGATGCCTCAAAAATAGCTGCAGCGAAAAAAATTGCAGAGGAAATTGGAGTCCACTATGTTTATGAAGGGAATTTAGGCGGGGAGGAAGACACAAAATGCAAAAAATGCGGAAAACTAATTGTGAAACGTAAAGGCTATGACATTGATTTGGTGGGTTTAAAGGGGAAAAACTGCTCCAAATGCGGGGCGGAAAATAATTTCATATAGTAATCCCAAGGAAAAAAAGCACCAACAATACCCCAATTCCCGCCAAGCCGAAAAGCGCGGAAAGCAGTAAACTTATCCAGAAATCCAGCTGAATTTTGAGGACAAAAACAACAATTCCCCAGACAATTACCCCTAAAACTGAATTAATTATAACCTTTACAATAAGGTCCTTGAGTTTAATGAGGATTAAAACCGCAATAACAAGGAGAATTACCCCCCCAACCAGAAGCAAAGGGTCACCAACAAATGGCAATTCAATTCCCGGATCAAGCGGCATTTCCCCGGCCTGCAGCAAAATCCCAAGCATCATTTCACCCGTATATATTTCTTTTAATTATTTTAATTAATATATATTATTAGTAGTGTAGTATATAGTAGTTATTATAGTTTACTAAAATTCCAGCCCCAAACCCATCATTTATATTCTTTATTCCCCAAAACCTTACTATGCCTCAGTATACTGAAGACCAGAAGAAGATAGCCTTGGTTTTGCTTCATGAGCCAAAAACCATAGATGAACTGAATAAACAGCTCAGTATCCCCTATGACAAGCTACAGAAGGAAATCAAGGAAATGCTGAAATTGAAGGTTATTACTCAAGGAGGATACCCCTCCAAATACTCCTTAAAGGAGGAAATAGCGACAGCTGTAAAGATGAGGAAGGAAAACGCGTCTGAGGATAAGTTCAAACTGCGCCTGAAGATAATAATCGAGGCCCAGGCAATTGAGGACACCCTCCTGAAAAAGAAGATGGGGGAAATAAAGGGAATGATTGAAAAGGAAAAGGAGTTCAGGCTCTATGACATTTATTTCGCGCCTGTGATAAAGCGGGACGGGGATTATGCAACCTATCTGGAAATCAATTTGTCGGTAAAGGACTTTCGTGCACTTGCAAGGCTGCTTTTCTTCTATGGCCCAAGCACAATAGAAATAATTTCCCCGGAAAAGCTTGAATTAACCGCGAGTGAGTTGCAGGATGGCTTGGTTGACATGGCAGACATGATCCACAACTACAACAATTACATCGCAAGCAAAATGAACCTTGAGGAACTTGAAAACTTCAATAAAAGCCTATTTGGCTAAGGAAAGAGTTTAATAATCAGTCGATTGCCTTAATAATTAAAAAGGAATGGTCTCAATTCTATAAACGATATGTAATCTAACGCTGCTTTAGCAGATACCTTATTAGTGTTCGCAGATTGCCGGAATTGGATTCAACAAAAGCCTTAATTTGCCTCTAATTGGCGATTTAAGGCATAATATGGCATCTGCGGTAACCGAAAGGTATTTAAAGGAGCGTGTGTTAGATTATTAGAAGCCTTTAGATATCTCTGTCTCGGACTTTGTGAGTTTGAACCGATAGATATTTATGGGCGAAATTTTCATAAGATAATTTGTGAGGTGAAACAAAATATGAAAGGTTTGAGCATAAAAAAGCTAGCAGCTGTAGGAATTGGAGCAGCACTAGTGGGCACAGCCTTAGCGCCAATGGTTTCAGCGGCATTAAGCCTACAAAAGTCTGATATCTATGGAGCAAGTGGTTCCCCCAACGTAAGCATTGTTGTTGGATCTGACGCACAGGTCAGCGACGGTGTTTGGGCAGGAAACATTGCTGCAAAGATTGCAGAGAAAGCTACTATGACTAAAACAGTCTCAGTTTCCGGAACTCCAGGAGAGGGCGGAGGCTCAGACGCTTCAGTAAGCGATCTTAGCGTGGACTTAACTATAGGTGGAACCGTTAGCTATGGTGCAGGTTCAAAGCAATATAAATTTGATTTGAACTCCAAGGCGGGCCAGATAGAAATAAACGCAGATAATGACACAAACGCACTGACAGACGCGCAATTACCGCATCTGTATAATCAGTCGTTGACACAGAAAGTTGCCGGTGCCAATACAACTCCTACAATTCAGGAGAAAATTGGTGTTGAGGTCGACGCAAAGTTCGATACATCTTCAAGTATAAAGGACGTTGTTGCCTTCATTAACGGCGGCAAGTTCTACTGGGAAGTCGTATTGGGCTCAGCAGGAATCGACTTAGGAGATACTACCTACGAAGACTCAGGATCAACTGACGCAGTCAAAGTAATCCTGTTCGGTGAGCAGTATAGCCTGAGCAACGCAACCTTGACCGGTACAAAATACATTAAATTGGTCAAGACCAGTGCAAAGGAGTCATACAACGAGGGAGAGACCATCACCGGTTTGATCGGTGCAGGGCTCTACGACGGGCAGGACGTAACCGCCAAGCTCGTACAGATTGTGCAATCAGGTGCAGCCGTAACAAGTTACACAGCAACATTTGAGCTGTATGATTCAAGCGGCACAAAGATCGATACACAGACCGTAGCATCCACATCCAATCTGAAAGACACATTCGTTGATTCAAACGATGACTACGCATTGCAGAGCAACTTGTATATCGATACAATTGCAGTAGGTGCGACAAGTGCCCAGGGTTATGTTGAAATAACCAAGGGAACTGATACTGTCGAGCTGTATGATGGCAGCGGCTATCCATATGACTCAACAGACACTACAGGAATCTATGACTACAGTGTTACCCTAACAGCAAACGACACAAACAACCTGTACAAAATAAGGGTTCAAAACTCCAGAGATACCTGGAACAATACATCTACAGGAAACGGACCTCTATACCCGACAATTGCCGGACAGTCCTTAACCGGAAACGAAGGCGTAACAGCCGTATTCGGTCAGGCTTTGGCTGAAGGTACTTTGGGTAAAGGATACGCCACTGTAGAGTATGCAGGTTTCGAAGGTAGTCAGGAGAAAACCACTCTTGAGTTTGGTAAGAACATAACAGGACTTGATCCGTCCGCAGAAGCAGGTGGATTTTCCTTCAGGGGTGCTGATGACACAGAACACAATATCCCGTTCTACCTAAAGCTCTCAAACAACGGTCTAACTGGAGGGTCATTCCTATTCGACACCAAAACAATTTGGTATAAAATCGATGACGGAAGTGGCGCAAGTACAGACCTGAACATAACCATTGCCGAGGGAGACTATATCAACGGCAATATCTGGACTGATGTCAACTACGCGGCAACTAACGATGTTAACATCGGCCTAGTTGGTGGGACAGCCGGAAACGACTATAACATTGTAGGCGGAGCAGATAACTTTGTTGTTATCGAGGACGTCAACTATATCGTTACTGGTGGTACCTCCGCAGGAACTACAATCTATGTAACTGTTCCAGGTTATGCAGAGTTCAGGCAGAACAACAGTACAGGAACCTTGTTGTACAACATGTCAGGTGAAACAGCGGATGAGGCTGAAGGTAAGCTATTCTTCAGCCAGAACGTCGTGCAGGACCACAACACAGCGGACAACGTAGATCTTGTGGGAAACGGTGACAGGAGTGTATATTATGCATTCATGTACCCGAACGATACAAATGCCGCAAGTTCATTCTTCCTGATGCTGGATGGCGACATAATTGGTTCTGATGAGGGCAGTGTAATCCAGAACAGCAAGGCAATCGAGTACTGGGGAACCGCTATGCCCCTAGATGACGGGACATACACAGAGGATGAAGTACTTGACTACACTTGCTTCATACCAAAAGACAGTGACTTCAACTCGGCTGACTTATTCACCGATCCAAATGCCTACTTTGTGTCAGGCTTCAGGATTGACGACGAAGTTAGTACCGGCGACTTCAATGTCTTCATAGACAACGATGACGGAGGACTCATTGGACCATTCCCAAATAGCAATTTGAGCTATTTCGGAGAAGATGTTTCCTTCACGTCAACCAACCTATCATGGAACCTAAGATCAGGAACAACCTCAAGCTACTTGCAGTCAGGTTATACTGGTAAGGGAACCAAGGCATGGTTGCTTGACAGCGACGCAGGTGCAAAGTTGAGTATTCCGGAGAACAAGGAAGAGACTTTAATCTATGTCCTTGGAACCGAGTACGAGACCGAGTCAAGCGGAGAGTCATTGTCAGTAGCTGAAGGCGAGACAGGAATAACTTCGGCCGGAACCACCATTCTGATAGAGGCTGTTAATTATACAGCAAGCTGCAGTGGTGGAGACGGAGACGCAGGATCTTGTAGCGCAACTCCAACTACCTACGAAGCTCCAGCATCAGTTTCAACACTGGTACATCTGGATGTTGACAACGTCACAGGCAAGAAAATCATTGTCGGTGGACCTATAGTCAACAGCGTAGCTGCAGGAGTCAGCGGTTTGGCAGACAGATTAACTGCCGCAGGCGACACCGTTGCTGAGGTTGATGCATCTGGGGACATAGTCATCGCAGGATATAATGCCGGCGACACCCAGAGAGCAGCACAGGACCTCATTAACGCAATCGACAACCTGTAAATGTTCTGAAATAGGTCGCAAGACCTATTCTTTTTCTTTTTTTTTAAAAACCCCAAAAATCCTTATCTTTGCTGTAACCGGCATTTTTTAACTTAAAAATAGTTTCCCCGCAAATATAATTTATGGAACCTAAAATTCTGGTTGGTTGCCCGACATATGATGGGAAAGAATACTGCCTCGAGGAATACATTGAGGGGCTATATTCCCTTAGCTACAAAAATTTTGATATATGCCTTGTGGACAATTCCAAGAAGGGCGGTTATTTCAGGAAGCTGAAAGGAATTGCTGAGAAATGGAACAGTGAGATGGATGGAGAATTTAATATTCTAAAACAGGGGCATAATTCTTCAGAGCCCAAAAAAAGAATAGTTGATGGAAGGAACCTGATAAGGGATTTGGCCCTCAAGAAAAATTATGATTTCTTTCTCTCTCTTGAGCAGGATGTTATCCCCCCCAAAGATTTTATTCAACGATTGCTTGAAAGAAACCAGAAAGTAATTTCAGGGACTTATTTCAACCTGGTTCCTGAACTGAATTCCCTTGTTATACTTGCGTATTTTTATCGCAGTGAAGAGGATAGGTTGGCTGAAAAAACAACCACCCTTGGCATTGCCGACCTTGCCCCGAGCAGGGTTATAGAAAACCTAAGGGCGACAGGAATAGGCTGCATGCTTATAAAAAATGAGGTTTTAAGGGAAATAGAATTCAGGTTTGTTGAGGGAAACAATGCATTTGATGACTGGTGGTTCTGCACAGATGCATTAGGAAAAGGATATTCAATAAGCCTTGACACCGGCATGCTTTGCAAGCACCTATACAAGCCATGGGTGACGGAAAAGAAGATTCAGTCCAACCAGTAAGATTTAGCCTAAAAAATTAATTTCTTTTTTAATCCTTTTGCATCTGAAGAATCTTATGAACAAAAACCAGCAGATTGTTGTAAGTGCGGCAGTTATTTTACTCATTCTTTTATTCGCATATATAATTTTCCAGGACATGAACAAATCTTATGAATTTGAAATAGTTGAGCAGAATATCAAATTTGCGTCCAACAACAAAATTCCAGGGGAATACCTAAGCTTATTGAAGAATGAAAAGGAATTCATAATTTCCCCGGCATTTTATGAACAAGGCCCGGCAAATGCAGTTATGACCAATTCACTTGTACTCTTTAATTCCATACTGATTGCAAATGGTAAGGATGTTATTACCCTTGGAAGGGTTGTCGATCCTGAGAATAACCTTCTTTACTGCCAGACCAATGAGGGGGATGTCATGGTTAATGAGGAGATTGGAATCGAGGAATGCCAAAATATGCTAAATCTGGATAAAGTGATTATTCTTATTGAGATTCCGGATGAGACTCTTGAGATTTCGGAGGCAATTCTGGAAAATAACAAAATTACTCTAAAGCCAAACAGCTTTGATGAGGTATCGAGGGTCTCGTTTGTGGTTTTACAAACAATGTATAGCGATTCTGAGGAGATTATTGCCAAAATAAACGAGATTATGGGCAGAATAAGCGTATAAAAAAACCACCTTAAGGGGCAATTTATCACATTTTAAAGGGCATTTTTTGCAGAATTAAGGCCTTAAATGCCAAAATTACTGCTTTTGTACTATTCAATCGAGGATTGTCACAACCAGCCCTTGGCGGAAGCCACAAACAATAGAGCTGTCAGAAAACAGGCAGAACCCCTCTTTTTTACAGTCTGTGGCAAAAATAAGGTCTTCTGAAAGTGGATTTCCCTGGGTTTTGAATTCGACCTTTTCCAGTACTTTTCTGGAAATCAGGGCAATATTTAATGTCATCATATCAATCTCAAATGCCTTGCTTGGAAGAACATCTTTCAGAGTCAGGCCCCCTACATTGACATCACCGCCCTTTGTTTTTTCAAATCTTGAGAGATTTGTAACCCTGTTTTTAATTATCGGCTTTTCAGGGTCATTTGGTTTCTGTATAATTGAGGGAAAGAAAATTCCACCGAAAACATCCTTCCTTTCCCCGACAGCCCTGCTTAAAAAATTCTCAGGGGGAAGAATTTCCTGCTCAATCAGCATAAGGTAATCGAATTTTTTTTCAAGCGCAATTTTCCGTAATTCATTCCGGTCCCTAGTTATCGCTTCCCGTTCATTCCCGAGAAACTCACTCTTTATCCACTCAATATCTTTTACATTTTTACATGCATCGATAAATCTCTCTTCCCTTGCGCGGTCAATGAAAATTATATCCCTGTCTTTCCAGTCCTGCCCCTTCAGCGCCCTTATCAAACTCGGAACACCAAACATTGTGCCAAGGTTAATTGGCACCCCGATCAAAACCCTTTCAGACATTTTTCCACAACCCTTCTTTAACCTCATCCGGCCATTTGCTCAACAGGTGATTTGCAACAATTGAGGAATCAAGCCATACTTCAATTCCCTTTTCATAGCAATCCTGGTAGAAGAAAACATCCTCAAAGGATTCAACCTTCTCATCATACCTGAATTTTATTTTTTCCAGAACTTCCTTCTCAATAAGGGTCGCGCCTATCCCCCCGGAATATATTTCAATAAGCCTGCTTGGGAAAACATCCTCGAATTTCAGCATCCTTGTAAGGCGCAGTTCCCTCATTTCAGGATCAAGCCATGTGGAAAAAGTTGCAACCAGTTCAATTGCATTCTCCCCCATGTTCCTGGAGCTGAAGAAGTTGAAATACAAACCATTACAAACTCTTTTCCTGTTTGAAATAAGCTTCTCAATGGCATTAACCGGAGGAATAACATCCTGCTCAAGGGAAAAGAAATAATCGTACCCTCCCTCCAGAGTTCTCTTACGCAATTCATTCCTGTCCCTTGTTATCATTTCCCTTACATTTTTCGTGTGCCTGCTTTTCTCAACGGTGATTCCCTTAATCTTACTAATCCTGTTGAACATCTTTTCATCAGGGGAATTGTCAAACAAAAGCAGGTCCTTGTTTTTAAAGCTTAGCGCATTGTAACCTTCAAGATACTGGTCAATAACCTGTTCCTTATATGATGTAATTGGGCAGCCAACCAAAACCTTTGCCTCAGCCACTTTTCATCAGCTCCCGAAGAACAGTTGTGGCATAATTCCACTTATCCAAAGCAAATGAAACAGTCGCCTTTCTCTTTCCCTCGTTCAAATCATCATCCTCGACTTTTAGCAATTTTAGTTTTTCCAGGAGCAGGACAATCTTTTTTCGCCCCCCCTTTGAACTCAATATGCTCATCTTTTTAACCTCAAAATTTTTAAGTTCAATGTCATCCTCCTCAAGTACCATTCTTTCAATTTTTCCCAATCTCCCCTCTGAGAATTTGGTCTCAAGCCCTATAAGCGGTGCCGTGGGAACGCCGCCCTCAAGAACATCCTCCTCAATTTTCCCCAAACCAAAACCTGCCTCAATTCTCTTGTTTATAATCTTGTTAAAGAGAAAGGACTGATATGCATGAACAAACATATAGCAAAGTGATTTTGGAAGCTTCCCCAGCGCACCGACAAAATCATTTTCCGATTTTGAAAGATGGTCAAGTATTGCGCGTTCGTAACGAAACTTTTTGGGAAACTCCTTAACCGCTTTTGAGAAATCTCCGCTCTTTGCAAGGCCCATCCTCGCATCTCGGATATCCTCCTGCTCCCCGGGAAAGGTTGATGTAAGGTAAAGCATAACTCCCTCCCGGAAATTTCCATTAAGCAGTTCTTTTCCAACCAAATGGGTAATGTTTCTTGCGCCCCCAAATCTTTGCTCCCCAAAGTAGTTGGCAATTCCACCTTTCATTTCCTTAAAGCAGCCCTTAATCCTCTTCTCAACCTCTTTCGTTTCCAAGTCAATATTTCTCACAGTAATTTCAAACTCATTCCCCTTTAGTTTTCCCAGCTCCATTCGTTCATCGCTCCATTTCGCATCCCTCAAATCAATATATCTGGAATCATATTTTTTCAAGAGATTCCAGTCAGGTTTGTAAATGGAAATTTTTTGTGCGGTAATTGCCCGCTTGTCCTTCATACCCGCAAAACCAATTCTTTTCTTGCTTGTCCGCAAAAACCTTGTTATTCTTCTCACCGCCTCATAGGTGTCGACATTGAATTTTTCCATTGTGAGAATCACCTGCTCCTTATCGGGATCCAGGACAGGCCATTCCTTTTCCACACTTATTTTTTCTGCATCGCTGAAGGCCCTTATCTCGCAGGCCTCCCCCTCAGGCGTGATTTCCTTAACCTTAAAGTCGGCAATCCTCCTCTTTATTTCCCCCCCAATCCCTGGAGTTTCTGTTGAGTAGTGGTTTATCGATGACATTTTGAATCAGTGAAAGATTATTTATATCTAAGAATTGCCCCTATCCCGCCAAAGCCCTTAAGGAACTGTTCCCCTTCAGGGGTGTCTGTTGAAATTATTTTCAGTTCTGCCCCGGTCTCGCCGACCTTTTCAAGCATAAAATCAAGATAATCAACTTCCTCAAGCAGCTCTGTCTGGCCCCTGCATTTTTCGCATTTTTCTCTCCCTGCAGCGTAGTTGACGTCCTTAACTATTTTCTCCTCCTGCAGGCCGCAGTTATTGCACTGGAATTTTATAACCTTCCAGTCCAGCCCTTCAGAGAGCATAAGCTCCTTAACTTTCCCGAGTTTAAGTGCCTCATTAACCTCTTTCTCACCATATGCCGCAAGTGAGTCCTTTGCGACCTCCTCCAAAAAACCGTTTACTGCTGCCCTTTCTTTCATAAGGTCAGTGTCCCTCAAAACTTCCTCGCTCCTTTGCACAATTTCCCTAATTCCGGATTCATCAGTATATGATGTATCGACAGTTGAGATTATTTTGCTCTTCAGCCTATGGTCAATTAAATCCCTGTTCAAAAAATAGTTTTTTGTTATTCCCGGCCCGCCAACAATTATTCCCTTTAACTTATCCCCGTACGGAAGAAACGCCAAATTTAATTTTTCACTTATCCTTTTGTAAAAGTCCTGTGCCGCCTCCTCCCTTAAATGCTCAAACCTTTTTGCGCTCTGCCCCCCGGCCCTTGTCTTTCCCGCAACCCCTGAAGTGAATTTTCCCAGAATCTCATACTTCTTTCCGACAAGCGAGGCAATTGCCGCCTCATTTTTGTCGATTGTGACAAGCCCGTAAATTTCGGAAGGTTTTGTCATCTCCTTTAATGGATCAAGGTGGAACTTGGAATCGCACCAGTATAATTTCGTTTTCAAATCATTTACCGGCCGAATTGTGAAAAGCCTAAGGTCATTTCTTCCCTCAACCTCAGAAACATTTCCCGCAAAAACAACAATTCCCTTTTTCGGAATCTTAAAGTTAATCTGCTTTAGAAAATTAATTATTTTTCTCAGGGCCCCCTGCACATTTTTTCTTGTTGCGGGGCTCTTAATGTTTGAACTCTGGCTAATTTCCTCAGTCAATTGCCCCATAACAGAACCCCGGTCTGTTCCGAAGGGTATGTAAACCGTGATAAGTTCTGTTCCCTTTCCCTTGTGTTTGCCAAGTTTTTCCAGCTTTTTCTTGAACAGAACCCTTTCTGAATGGTTAATTTCGTCTAAATGCATTCCAAGACCCTCGCGTAATATTTTAATATGGTAATCATTTATATATTGTTGGAGATGATGGCTTGAGTTCTATATTTGATATGTTTTCAGAGGCCTATGAGGAGCAGAAAACCGACGAAGAAAGGGAAAGGGGGCCTGAACCAGATGAAGAGGCCTCTCCCAGTTATGGTTATTCCGCGCCTTCAAAACCCTCAACAACTTATGTGATTTCGGTGGGGGGGTCAATTCTCATTGACCAAAAGCCAGATTACTCGATGATTGCAAAATTTTCAGAATCAGTAAACAAACTTGCCGATGAAGGATATAGGATTGTTTTGGTTGTTGGTGGGGGAAAGGTATGCAGGAATTATGTCGCCGCCGCAAAATCCCTGGGGGCGAACAATTTCCAGCTGGATGAATTGGGAATTAGAATTACAAGGGCAAATGCCTCATTGCTTTTACCAGTAATCAACAACGCGCACAAGGCAGTCCTTACCGAAGTAAACCAGGCAAGGGCAATTCTTGATGCCGGGAAAATCCCTGTTTTTGGGGGGCTCCATCCAGGCATAACAACAGATGCCGTTGCGGCATTAATTGCGGAGGCACTGGACGGAATTTTCATAAACCTTACAAATGTGGATGGCATTTACTCAATGGACCCAAAGAAACACCCCCATGCAAAATTCTATGAGGAAATTCCCTATAATGAACTCATTTCCCTGATGAAATTGGGGGAAAGCAAGCCTGCGCAGAACCTTGTTCTTGACTTGCCCTGTTGCCTTATCCTGAAAAGGAGCAAACTAAAGGGAATGGTAATGGACGGGACAGATCTGGACAATTTCGAGGCGGCAGTCCGCGGCGGGGAATTCAAGGGAACTGTTGTAGAGGATGCAAATGAGTGAGGGAAAATGTCTGATATATTTTATATTGGTGGTTTGAAACCAGCGGATGCGGAAATAATCTGGAAAGCAATTAAACAGTCAGGCCGAACCGATCTTAATAATCCCGCAATACAAAGATTTCAAGAACTTATTAGACGTGATAGGGAACATTTCACTGTTTTTCGATTACGCTCTCCAACGGAGTATTTCACAGTTTCTAATAAATTTCTTGAAAAGTTTGGTCTTAATAGAGCTGCGATGGAAGCAAACTTTCATGACTTGAGAATGGACTCTCTCGATGCTGCAAACGAAGCGGAAACAAAACGGGCTAAAAAAAAGGAAAAACAACAAAAAGTCGCAAAAAAGAAAAAAACAAAAAAGAAAACAAAGAAAACAACAAACTCCCGGGGTCTGCGCCTCCGCCGAGGCCGCTAATCCAGTTCATCCAACTTAAATTCTTCCCATTTTTTTACCCCCAGGACTATTTCCAGTTCTGTTGGGTTTAAAATCGGTTTTTTGAATGAACTGTAATCATCAATCACAATCCTTGGGCAGGCTGTGTTCACATAGGCATCTGCCTCCACACCCAAAAGATATTCAGGCATTATGTAATCCATTGCGAGGATTATCGCCTTCTTCCCTTTTGATTCAATCAATTTTCTCAGCTCAAATGCCCTTTCCTTAAACATCTGCCCGGATTTTGTGCTCACGAGAATGGCAAAGGACTTCGCATTTTGCACAGATGCAATCGCACCATGCCTTTTCCTCAGGAACATTTCCCTCTCATCCTCAAATTCCCTGATGGTTCCCCCCAATGGGTTGAAATGAAAAATCGGCTTTTCAGTTAAAAAGGTGAACCCCAATGGATGAAACAAACCATCGCCGATAAAAACAACGGCATCGCATTCTGCATTGACATTCCGGAATGAGGAATAGTTGCATCCCAAAACCTGCCCCTCTTCCGCAATTCTGCTGCTCCCTTTTCCTATATGGGCCTTAAATTTTTTGCCCAAAGACTCCCTGATAAATTTCAGATGGTCCCTGAATTGGATTGTCGAGGCAAGGCATATATTCTTCAGATTTCTTTTATCCAATTCTTCCTCAAGCCGCCCAATCTGCGCAACCATTTTCCCGCTATCAATAGAGTAAAACAATGGAAAGAACAGGGTGTTCTTACCCTCATACATTTTGCTGTGCCCGAAATGAACAAGCAAATCCGCACCCAATTTTTCAGCTTTGTCACTTGCCAAATCACAGGCGCCGAAACAGGGGTCCATCAAAACAATGCACTCTGAACCAGATGCCTCAATTTTTTCAATAATCTCATTAGTCCTTGTTTTCAGCCCTTCAGGAATCTGGACAACAACCAGTTTTGGCTTTCTTTTTGCGATTTCCTTGACAGCCCTGCTTAATTCAATTTTTATCATTGATAAATTGTGCAGGAAACACATTAAAAAATTGCCATTATCTCTTTTTTTCCAGCAAAAGCCTTTTTTGCTCCAAAAGCACAACCTGTTTTATCTGCTTAACGGCATCGATATTTGCGGAAATGGAATCAATGCCATATGCAACCAAATGCTTCACCATTTCAGGGTTTGAGGCTGCCTGGCCGCAGATGGAGGTTTCCACCCCAGCAAACCTGCATCTTCTTACAACTTCCTTAATTTGCCGCAATATTGCGGGATGCAATTCTGAAAAGTGTTTCTGAATTCTCCCATTATTCCGGTCAATTCCCAAGGTCAATTGCGTCAAATCATTTGTTCCGAAAGAAACAAAATCAATCCCTTCCCTAACCAGCTTATCAGTTATCCAGCAGGCGGCAGGAGTTTCTATCATTACCCCGAACTCAATATCCTTTCCAGGTTCCAGCCCAACCTCCTTTGCAATCTGCTTTGCCTCCCTCACTTCCTTTTCAGAAATCACAAATGGCAGCATTACTCCCAAATTATCAAACCCCTCATTAACCAATTCCTTAATCGCTTCAAACTGCGCCTTTAACAGCTCAGTCTCATCCAAATCTCTCCTGATTCCGTGCCATCCTAGCATCGGGTTGTCTTCCTCAGGCTCCTTTTCCCCGCCTTTAAGCGCCCTGAACTCATCACTCCTTGCATCAAATGTCCTGAACCATACAGGCTTTCCCTTAAATAGAGAAGCAACCTTTTTTATCCCTTCCTTAACTGCCTTAACCAACTCATCCTTCTTCCCCTGCCTTATGAATTCCGCAGGATGCATTCCTGATGCAGTTATCATATGCTCTGCCCTCAACAGTCCAACCCCGGCAGCATCTGTTTTGGATGCCTTTTCCGCGGCTTCAGGCAGGGCAACATTCACCTTTACCTTTGGCGCAATGGATTCCAATAAATCAATAAGCAATTCCTTCTTCTCATCCCCACTTGCTTTATCAACATCTTCCTGCAGTTCCTCAATCCCCTGCAGTTCCTCAACTTCCTCCTTTTTATGGTTCTCAGTCATTTTAACAGGTTCCTCAATAACATCAATTTCCGAGGTGGCCATCGCGAGCCTTTTTGCCCTCTCCTCCGCAATTATTTTTCTCTGCTCTTCACTCCCCAAAAACTTCTTTTCCTTTTCAATCTTCCTGTCAATCGCATCATCTACCCTTTCCACTTCCCCCTCAGTTACAATCTCAACCTCTTTCATTTCTTCAGGGGCCTTTACCTTTGCCTCTCCCTCATAAACCTTTCCATGGAACCCGTCCAGTGTAACTTTCATCCCTGTTTTAAGTATTTCTGTCGCATTGCCTGTTCCGACAATACATGGAATTCCAAGCTCCCTGCTGACAATTGCAGCATGGCAGGTATTGCCCCCCTCATTAGTGATAATTCCGGCGCTCTTTTCCATAATCGGCACCCAATCAGGGGAGGTCATAGTCGTGACTATTATATCTCCGGGCTCTGCCAATTTCTTATCCTTTGCGGTTGGAATAACCTTCACAGTTCCTACAACAACTCCCCGGGAAGCGGCAATGCCTGACATAATTTCCTTACCCTCAACTTCCCCCTTTGCCTTTTTCATATTTTTCAGGGTTGTAATAGGCCTTGCCTGGACAATGTACATCTCCCTGCCCTCCAACGCCCATTCAATATCCATTGGCTTCTTGTAATGGTTTTCAATCTGCTTCCCAACCCTTGCCAAATCGACAATAAATTTATCTGCCAGTTTCTGCTTCTTGCCCTGTGCAGGGGTGAGGTCAACTTTTTTGTTGCTCTTTCCCGACCTTACAAGTTTCCATGTCTGTTGGTTGATATTCTTCTCAACAAGTTTAGCGGTTCCCTTTTCCAGAACATAACTGTCTGGTGTGATTGCCCCACTAACAACACTCTCCCCCAGGCCAAAACCGGCCTCAATAAGCAGTTTGGTCTCATCTCCTGAAGGGTGCACCGTAAACATTATTCCGCTTACATCACTGTTCACCATTTTTTGGACAACAACCGCAATCCCGACCTGTTTTGTTGGAAAGCCCTGCTTCTTTCTGTAGTAAACAGCACGCGAAGTAAATAGTGATGCCCAGCACCTCTTCACCGCATCAACAACCTCTTTCTTTCCCAGCACATTGAGATAAGTATCCTGCTGCCCGGCAAAACTTGCCTCAGGCAAATCCTCGGCAGTGGCACTAGACCTCACAGCAACATATGTATTCTCGCTGGAGGTCAATCCCCTTAAGCCTAATTTCCTTTCCCCCATTTTAATGTAAGCTTTCTGGATTTCTACCCCCAATTCCTCACTCATAGGGGTTTCCAGAATAATATTTCTAACCTGCTCGGTAACCAAATCCAGTTTTTCAGTGTCTTCAACATCAAGGGGATCAACAAGATTCAGGATTTTCTGCTCAATCTTCTTTTCCCTTATAAATTTGAAATATGTGGTGGAAGTGACCATAAATCCCCCGGGAATCGGGAAATTCGCCCTGGTCATCTCCCCCAAAGAGGCGCCTTTCCCCCCCACTGTAGGGATATCCTCAATTTTCACTTCCTTAAACCATTTTATAGGCTCTTCATCAAACAACTAGAACACCGTTAAAAAGAAGGTCAAGGTTATTTAATAAGCTAACCGTTAAATTATGCAAATCAATTTGCCAGAATTAGTTTGGAAATTATTTCTTTTCTTCTTTCTTTTCGCCGGATTTAGCGTCTTCCTTCTTTTCGCCTTCTTTACTATCTTCCTTCTTTTCCCCTTCAGCGCCTTCCTTCTTCTCTTCGCCCTCTGCCTTCTCGCTTTCAGCCGCGTCCTTGACATCAGCCTTATCTTCAGCCTCTGTCTTAACCTCAATTATCATTTTAGTGGGCCTTGTGCCGATGGATTCAACATCAGTATGAATCAAAACATGCACCTTACAGGTAATCCTTGATTTCGCCTTTAGCAATGCTTCTTTTCCAATCTTAACATCTTTTTCATCAACCAATAAACTAATCATTTTCTGCCCTGGCCTGACCCTAATAGCTCTTCCCACAGGCTTTCCAAAAGGATGGCTCATTCCTTTCTGAATCCTGTCTGCATGTGCCCCCTGTGCCTGTTTATTTTCTCTTAAAATCTGGTGGGGGAATGTCCTTATTTTAAAGAAGAAACCGTCCTTGCCCAAATGCTTGACCAAATACCTGTTAATCGCAATTCTGCTGGATTCAATGGAATTGTCCCTAATTTGAACCCCTTCATCAACAACCAAATCCAGGATATGGGAAAATTCCTTATCGCCGTTACCCATATTCCACTGCCTTGTCTTAATTCCAGGGGTGGCCCCAATATAGTTACGCCTGTGCACTTTTACAGCTACCCTTGTCCATGGCCTGTCCTTCAGACTCCTATAGCAATGCCCTGGCCTTAAACCCATATAAATCACCAATAAATAGGAATTAATTTAATAAAAATTAGCTAATTCCTAGGATAATTTAACCCCTGCAATGGTTTTTAAAGCTTATGCGGCCCTTTTCTCGGATTGATTAGCACCACTGCTAATTTGCCCAGGAGGAATATCAATCCTGCTTATATTTGCTTCTCGGTGGAATTGTCCAAAGAATAGCTTCAGTTTTGCAGATTCTTGCCTTGTAAAAAGTCCCTTTTCCTCAATAATTGCTGAAAGATTTTGAGCAGTATTTGGATCAATTTGCCCTTGCTCGACCTTATTTTTGATTAATTGCTCCCAAATTTCCTTTATTTGCCCATGGCTTTTTATTTTGCCACTCATAATCAACCTGACCAATTCTTCCCTCAGGGCCAAAAGTTCGAGGTTACTGCCAAGATGTTCATATTCCGGCCTCCTTAAATCCTCCTTGGCAAGCTTCATCTTGAATTTTAAATTCTGCAAACCGAGTATCAGTTCCCTGTTTTCTGGTAGTTGGTGGGGGAAATATCTTTTTTCAACTGGTGTCGGCCCTTTCTCACCTCTCCCAAATAAGTTTGGAAATGCTTCCCCTATAGCATGGCGCAGTCTATCGCCGAAACCATGCTCCTTATGGGGTTGTGGAAAAGGAATTACCTTTGCAGGCGGATTTCTCCTTTGCTTTACTGGCGGCGTTTTCTTTCGCCTTACAGGCCTTCTTCTCCCAGGAGCCATTCTAATCAAATAAATTAGGTGCTTAGGAGTATTTAACCCTAATTAATCAGGTTCTCAGATTGTAGCCTTCCCTGAAAAGGTAAACTGTCAAGCCAAAGAAAAACAGGGCAAGAAATACTGGAAATCCAAAGCTCAGTAAAAGACTGGTTTCGCTTGTGCCAATAACTGAATATCTTAATCCATTGATGAGGTAAAAGAAAGGGTTGAGGTAAGTTATTCCTTTTAGGAATTCGGGGAGCATTTCAACCGAATGAAAGACCCCGCCCAGAAATACGAGAGGAGTGATAAGGAATGTGGTAAAAAGTTCCAGATGCTCAAATTCTCTCGCCCACAGCCCAACAATCAATCCAATTGAGGAAAAAATTACCGAGGTTATTATAATGAAAAATGCCGTTAAGAAAATGTTGTGGAAAGTCAGTTCAACAAAAAATGCGGAAACCGCAAATATGAGAATTCCCACAATCATGCCCCTTATTACTGCGCCGATTACAAATGCAAGCACAATTTCAAGGTAAGAAAGTGGCGCAGTGAGAATATCACTTATGTGATTAAGAAAGCGCATAATGAAAAGTGAAAATGCGGAATTAGAATAGCTGCTTGTGATGACATTTAGCATAACCAGCCCAGGAACAAAGAAAAGGATGTATGGAACCCCTTCCACTTCCCCCACATTTCCCCCGATAAAAGAACCAAAAATGAGGATAAACAATGCGGAGGAAATTATTGGCGGGAGTATGGTTTGCGCAGGAATGCGCATAAACCTTTTCACTTCCCTAATGGTCAGTGCCCTAAAGCCCGTTAAGTTCATTTCTCTCCCCTGTAAGTTTTATGTAAATGCTCTCAAGATTGTCCTTCACAATATCCAGATTAATTACTTCCAGCCCCTCCTTGTCCAAATCCCTCAAAATTCCCGCAACTTGGCTTTGCGCATTTTTGCATTTTATTGTTATTCTGCCCTTTTTTAAATTAAGGTCACACTTGTATTTGCCCAGGCTTTTTGGAAGTTTGTTTATTTTTTCCTTGAGGTCAATTTTTATCAGCTGCTCACTTAACTCCTTCAGCATATGCTCCTTCTTGTCCAAGGCAACAATTTTACCCTTGTTAATTACGCCAATCCTTTCGCACAACTTTTCCGCTTCCTCAATGTAATGTGTTGTCAGGAGAATTGTTTTTCCCTCCTTATGAATCCTGGAAAGATACCTCCATAAATTATGCCTGAGTTCAACATCAACACCCGCACTTGGCTCATCGAGAATAAGGATTCTGGGCTCATGAACCAAGGCCTTTGCAATCTGCAGCCTTCTTTTCATTCCTCCAGATAATCTGCGGAAAGTGTCATTCTCATTTTTCTTTATCCCAAAATCCTTCATTAATTTCTCGACCCTTCTTTCCAGCTCCTCGCCCTTCATCTCGAAGTAACCTCCCTGGTAGAGAAGGATATCCCTGACCGAAAGGAAAGGGTCAAACATAAGTTCCTGCTGGGAAAAACCAATCAATTTCCTTGCCTGAATGTAATCCTTAACCACATCATTCCCGAAAACTTTTACACTTCCTTTATCATAATTCAGCAAACCAACAATCGCGTTTATTGTGGTGGTTTTTCCCGCACCATTAGGCCCCAAATAACCGAAGAATTCGCCATCCCCAATTTCCAATGAGATGTTATTTACTGCCTTAAGTTTCCCGTAATTTTTCACAAGGCCCTTTATAGAAATTGCGGATTCTTTCATTAAATCAAATTCTCACTAAGTTAATTAAATTATAAGTATTCCTTTTTTCGGATAAAGCTGAGAGAGGGATTTGAACCCCCGATCTTCCGCTCTGCAGGCGGATGCATAGCCTCTCTGCCACCTCAGCAAACGATTATCTCCGTTTACACGACGTCCCCCATTCGGAGGAACATTCTCGGCCTTTTGGCCTCGCTAGAGACTTAAAGATTTTCCTATGAAATCATTTAAAACCATTTGGCACGACGGTTTTTTTGAGTTCCTTCACTGATTTCCGTCCATTGATTTTTATCACTTTTCCCGGCACACCAACAACTGTCGCATTTGCGGGAACATCCTTCATAATTATGAATGTGTTTGCACCGATTTTTGCATTGTCCCCAACATTAATCGGCCCTAAAAGTGTTGAGCCAACTCCCATGAGAACATTATTTCCCACCGTAGGGTGCCTTTTCCCGATATGCTTTCCTGTCCCCCCTAAAGTAACATGCTGGAACATAACACAGTTCTCTCCTATCTCCACAGTCTCCCCTATCACCGTCCCTGTCCCATGGTCAATGAAAAACCCATCCCCAATCTGCGCTCCAGGGTGAATCTCCACCCCGGTAAAAAACCGGTTCACCATTGAAATAAACCTTGGGAGTATTGGAATATTGATCTTGTGTAGCGGGTGAATAAGCCTGTGAATGAGAATTGCGTGGAATGTATGGTAGCACAGCAAAATCTCAAAGGTACTTTTTACCGCGGGGTCATTCTCCCTGAAAGTTTTAATATCTGCCTTTATTGTTTTTAGCAAACTCATTTTACCCCCCCCCATAATTCAGTTGTCAAATACCTCTCGCCGGTATCAGGCAATACGACAACAACCGTTTTTCCTTGGCCTAAATCCTTCGCAATTTTAAGTGCGGCAAATGCCGCCGCACCACTGCTTATCCCCGCAAAAATTCCCTCCTTTTTAGCCAGTTTTCTTGCGGTCTCTATCGACTCATCATTGCTCACTTTAACAACTTCATCCACTATTTTTTGGTTCATCACACTAGGAACAAATCCCGCACCAATTCCCTGGATTTTGTGAGGCCCCGGATTCCCTCCTGAGAGAATAGGAGAATCAGTTGGTTCAACGGCAACAATTTTTATATTTTCATTTTTTGCTTTGAGAACCTCACCAACACCAGTCACAGTCCCTCCGGTTCCAACACCACCCACAAACGCATCCAAATCAGGAACATCATTTAGTATTTCCTCAGCAGTTGTTTTCCTGTGAATCTCAGGATTTGCTGGATTTTTGAATTGCTGCAACATTAAATAATTTGAATTTTCTGCAACCAGTTCCTCAGCCATTTTCACCGCTCCCGGAATTCCACCTGCCTTCGGGCTTAACGCCAGCTCAGCTCCAAGTGCCTTCATTATCTTTCTCCTTTCAATACTGAACTGCTCAGGCATAACCAGTTTCAGATTGTAGCCCTTTGCGGCACATACCATTGCAAGCCCCACTCCTGTATTTCCTGAGGTAGGTTCAACAATAACCGTTTCCTCTTTAATCAGCCCCTTATTTTCGGCATCCTCAATCATACTTATGCAGATTCTGTCCTTTACACTCCCTCCCGGGTTGAACATCTCCAGTTTTGCGTAAATATCCGCATCGTTTTCCCCTGCGAGTTTGTTCAGTTTCACAATAGGAGTATTCCCTATGGTCTCTATAACGTTTCCATACCGCATCTAGTCACCTCTCTAGTGTTTTTAATCCCCCAAAAAATCGATTATATGAGTTTTTGAGAGAGGTCTCTAACAACAACAGCAGCAACAGCACTTACAGGTGCATTTCTTCTTGTTGTCTTGACCGCTCATTTAACTCAGTAATATTTAAACCACTTATGCATTTAAAATTGTTTATGCTTTCCCCAAATTGCATGTTGGTTAAAACTGCCTCGGAAATCTCACTGAAAAGCCATTTTGTGAGAAAATATTTCATGGACAAATTGGTCTCAAACATGAAATCGGTTTTCCGCGCAAATGGTGTTGCAGGCAGCAGAATAGTTAAGAAAGGGGGAAGGCTTTACCTCTATCCTGAAAAAATAAAAAATCTGGATGAAATTCATTCCCTTTTGCCCCTTGTTTTTGGAATACATTCCTTTGCAAAGGCAGAATCCGTCCATGGTACCAACACGAAAAAAATCCTTGAAAAGGGAATCGAAGCCTGCAAGGGATTTCTGGAAGAGGGCGATAGCTTTGCGGTAAGGCCAAGAGTTGTAGACAATAAGGAGTTAACCAATCAGGAACTGGCGGAAAAACTGGGCTCTGAAATTATGAAAGAATTTCCCGGTTTGAAAGTTAACCTGACAAAACCGGATAAGGAAGTTAATGTTGAAATTAGGGGAAGGGACGTGTTTATTTATTTGGAGGAAATTGAGGGGCCCAAAGGGCTGCCTTTGGGGGTTGAAGGGAATGTTGCAATGCTGTTTACTGGGAAAAAGGATGATTTGATTGCCGCCTTTTTGATGATGCGAAGAGGCTGTAATATTTTTCCAGTTGTTGAGAAAGAATCCAAGGAAATTGAAAAAGAAGTTGAAAAATTGGTTAGATGGAATTCTTATCGGAGTTTCCTTTTCACTCCGTTGCAAAAACTGCGCCAGCTGGTTGAGAAACCCGACATAAATGTGCAGGCACTTGTTTCAGGGGAAATCAAACTGAGTGAGGATCTAAAAAGAATTGGTGCAGAGCTTCCAATTTTCCGGCCGCTTATTTTTTATCCGAAGGAACTGTTCGAGGAAAAGAAGGCGATGATTTATGGCGATTAAGGCAGTTATTTTCGATTTCGACGGGGTTATCGCAGACACCCCCTCAGCATGGTTAGGAAGTATTGGCGAATTCATGAAGAAAAGGAATGTTGAATTAACGCAGGAGGATTATGAAAACTTGGTCGGCAAAACCTTCAGCAAGAAGTATGAAATACTTAAGAAAAAGTACGGGCTGGATATAGATTATGATGAGTTCTGGCAGAACACCCAGAATCTTGCGAGGAAAAAAGTTTCGGAAAATCTCCCATTAAATCCCGGAGTGGAAGAATTAATCAATTCCCTTGAGGAAAAAGGAATTATCCTTGCAATTGCTTCAGCCAACTCGAGAAGGAATATTCATTTAATTACCGACAAATTCAATCTCACAGATAAGTTTTCTGTGATGGTGGATATTCATGATGTTACTGAACATAAGCCTTCCCCCGCCGTTTACCTCAAAACCGCAGAAAAATTAGGAATTGACCCAAAAGAGTGTGTTGCTGTGGAGGACACTCTGTTAGGTGTGGAATCGGCAAAGAATGCGGGGATGAGAGTGATTGCAGTCCCTGGAAAATTTTCAAAAGATGTGGATTTCTCAAAGGCGGATTTGGTTGTGGAATCTCTCGAAGAATTAAATGCGGAGAAAATAATTTCGTTGGGTGAGTGAAGTGAAAATTGCGATAATGTCTGACTTCCATTTCGGTTTTGGTGAGAAGGGGGAAAGGAAAGGCGAAAGTTTTGAAAATGCAAGGCAGGCATTTGAAATCGCTCTGGAGAATGGCGCGGAAATGATTATAGTTCCGGGGGACCTGTTTGATGAATCAATCCCCCCGCAAGATGTTTTGTACAATGCGATTGAAATCCTGTTGATTCCAAAGGGAATCCCCTCAAAAAATATTGATTTGAAAAAGATTCTAAGGGGCGGGGAGGAAAAGGAAATTTATGTTTCAGGAATCCCTGTTGTTGCAATCCCCGGCACACATGAATTCAGGGGAAAGGACCACAAAAACATTCTGGAAGTTTTGGAGAGGGCGGATTTGCTGCTGAATGTGCATGCATCAAAATTAATTTTCGAAAAATCCGATGAAAAAATCGCGGTGCAGGGAATGGGCGGGGTTCCTGAAAAAAAGGCGCTGGAAGTGTTACAGCTCCTGAAAGCTGAACCGGTTCCTGATGCGAAAAATATTTTTATTTTCCACCAATCATTGAATGAGTTTCTCCCGTTTAATGATGATATGATTTCCACACTTTCGCTTGATGATTTGCCGAAAGGTTTTGATCTCATTATTGATGGGCATCTCCACTGGAGAAATGAGCAGAAGTTGGGCGAAAGCAAATTCATAATGCCTGGCTCAACAATAATCACGCAATCCAAAAAAATAGAATCAGAAAATTCAAAAGGAATTTATTTGTTCGATTCAAAAACAGATGATTTAAAATTCCACCCGCTTCCAAAGCAGCGAAAACTTTTCTACCACAAAATAAAATTCGATGGCGAGAATTCAGAACAGGTTTTAGAAATGGTGAAAAAAGCAATTTCCGATGATTTGGAAAATGAATTGGAACTCCCTCCAATAATCCGCCTAAAGCTCACAGGAAAACTCGCAAAGGGCTACTGCGTTGGAGATATTCCCTTCAATGAAATTCTTGCAGAGCATAAAGGAAAGGCGATTTTCTCAATCTCCCGCGAATTTGCCGCTGAAGGTTTCAAGAAAAGAATTTCCGAGCTGAGGGAAATGCAAAAATCCAAAAAATCAGTTGCTGAGATGGGCCTTGAGCTGCTGGAAAAAAACCTTAAAGAGACCGATTTCAAGGATGCATTTGATTCCCGCAGGTTTTTTGAACTCCTTGCCGAGAACGAACTGGAAAAAGCGAATGAACTGGTTTTGGCCAATAAAAAATAATAAATAGGAGTTAATGCTTATTATTCCCCATGAAAAAAGCAATTTTACTCTGTTTTTTCCTGATAGCTCTAACCATTTCTGTCTATGCCCAGGGCGATGCTGCGTGCGCTGCTGATTCCCACTGCTTATTTTTCTCAAGCTGGAATACTGCGCTTGGGAGTTGTGAAAATAAGATTGGAGAGGCATGTTCAGATGGCGGAAAGTGGATAAATGACATTGGGAGCGGGGGACTATTGCAGAATCCCTATGTTGAAGTTGGAGGTCCTGGGGGAAATAATTTCCTGAACATGCTTACTGTGGGAGGGGGCGGCAAGCCTGGAAACCCATACTGGATTGATTGGTATTCGGCGGTGGGAGGATTTGTATTTGAAGACCCTGAAAATCTTTATTACAGGGTTTATTTTAGAGTTAGTGATGAGTGGGCCCAACCTGGAAACCTTCATGAGGGTACCCACTGGTTTGCAGATACGAAATATCCGCGAGCAGGCGCTCACCATCTTTTGAATTTTGGTGGCTATCCGTCGGGGGAAATCCCCGGATTAGACACTGAATATACTCTCAGGATAGAGGATTATGGAGATGCCAAATTTGTCTTAAATAAGGAAATGGAAACAGAAAGATGGTATTGTTATGAAATACATATACAAAAGCTGGATGAAACCAAGGAACGGTGGTATATAAGGTTAGATGGAGTTGATGTTACAGATAAGTACTATTGCATTAACGATGATCAAGGGGGATTATACCGCAAATGGTTAGACGATTTGTATGCTGGTGGTTGGGGATGGACAAACGAAAATCATCAAGCCCTTTACTTGGCCACCTATGACCAGGAAACCCTAAACGAAGGCTGGGATGTTGCAGCAATTGAAGTCCGCAATGACCACTGGGTCGGCTGTTTTGATGAACAGCCCTGCACTGATGGAGACACAAGAGACTGCGGAACGGGTTTGAGTGGAGCATGCTCCTTAGGGGAGGAAATCTGCTCAAATGAGGAATGGGGAAACTGCAATCAAATAGTTTTCCCTACCGCCGAAATCTGTGGCAATGGGATAGATGAGGACTGCGACGGTTCTGATTTGGCGTGCCCTGAATGCAATGACGGTGACACCCAAAGCTGCGGAACAACTGATGTGGGAATTTGCACTTTTGGAACAGAAACATGCGTAGGAAGAAGCTGGCAAAACTGCACAGCAGTAATGCCGCAATCAGAAATCTGCGACAATACAATCGATGAGGACTGCGACGGTTCTGATTTAATCTGCCCGTCAGGAATTGTATCAAACCTCTCCCCCTCCACTTATGGCATTGCGACAGCGGTTGTCGGTGAGAACCCTTACATTGACAAGACAATAACCATCACTGATTTGTCGCCTGAGCTTAATGGCCAGACACTGATACAAACCAAAATGAATGATAAAGAAAACAGCTCGCTTGACCTGCACTTTGACATAGGCCAGCCATCAACAGTTTACATTGTTAACTGGGCTGATTCTTGGGGCAAGGGCAATATTCCCCCTTCGTGGGTAACTGACCAGTTCAGCTTATCAAATTTAATGCTTGATTCCGAAATCGTTACTTCAAGCATAATCTACGAGAAGGATTTCCCTGCAGGAACCGTAAACCTAGGACCTTGCGGCACTGGCTGTGTAGGAAACCTGATGTATTTTGTGATAGTGAAGCCTACTGGCGGAGGGC
>JAFCCJ010000045.1 GCA_017610305.1 Candidatus Iainarchaeum sp. | reverse complement strand
CAATTTAGAATAGAATTTTTCCTTTACGATGAGCCCCCTAATGTTAAGCAGCAGGTTCTGAAGGAAATAAGGAGAGTGCTTGTGCCCAATGGTAAATTGGTCTGGCTGCATTGCTTTGCAGGGAGCAACTATCTTGAAAGGGTTCTCACTGATGCAGGATTTAAAGTAAGATCAAGGCCGTTGACAGATAAGGAAGCAGCACATATGAAAACACAGATTGTGAATGATACATGGGCCTTGGCAAATGAGATGAAAAAAGCAAAGAATCTAGGCGGAAAATTTTCACGCACAGGGGATGAAAGCCGTTATATTAAGGAGGAGAAGGAAAAATTTGCCAATGACTTTTCAGATCTGCCTGATGTGAAATTGCGATATGCCATGGTCAAAGATTGGAATAAAATAAAAACTTTGGAAGACCTGATTAAAGTTCAGTGGCCGCACAAAATAACTGCCGTGAAAAAAGCGTAGCCACCCGCATATCCGTTCAGCTGCTGGGGAGTAATTCAGCTAGTTTTATATCCGAATTTCCTGTCGTATTTTTTGTGGTCAAGGAATTCCAGGTAAATCAGGAACAGGTCAATTTCATTGCCCCTCAGTGTATAAGTTAATCTCCAGTAATTGTCAAGGTTGTACTTCCAGAGGTTTGTTATGTCGTGTTTTTCAACATACTCCTTTGGCCACTGCTTTCTTGGAATCTTCTTTCCGGCTTCCCTGTCCTTGGCAAGTTTTGATGTGGCTTTGCCTATCAATTCAAGAAGATATTTTGCCTCGCCGTTTCCCTTTTCTGCCTTGCCCCTTAGCCTGGCATAATCCTTGTTGAACTCTTTGGAGTAGCGGATTTCATGCGTCAAACAGGCACACTCTCTTCAATCAGTTTCCTAGCCTTCGGAGTGTCGGCGAAAATCCACATTATTTTCTTGTCTTTGGTGAAGATGATTTTGTTGGATTTTTCCAGGTAGTCGAGGATTATCTTAAAAGTTTGGTACTGAACCTGCTTGGGCAGGCTTTTCCAGAGTTCCATTCTGGAGGGGTAATCCTTCGCGTTTTTTATTGCATCCTCCACCATTAGGACAGTGTCCAATCTCGGATAGTGCAAAACTGTTTCTGTAACCATAATATCGCCTTTTTGCGGTTGTATATACTTATACAATTGATTTATTTAAAGCTTTTGTATGCCCCCCCGAAGTAGTAGTTTGGCATATAGGCATTGCACTTATTTCCCTTATAAATGCTTTCGGGGGGCGGGCTTCCGGTGCGGATTATTTCCTTTTCGGGCTTATTTTTTTGGCATAGCCGAAATAGGGATTTGTGATGAATTTTTTTGGGAGTCCTAAAAGTAATTTCGGGCTGCGGATTGCATCTCTGAGTTCGCCGAAGTTGGATTTGGCGGTTATGGCCCAGCTATGTTTGAATCCTGCCCTTTTTGCAGCCTTTCTTGAGAAGTAATTTTTCCTGGGAGTAAACATAAATACTTTTTTAACCCCCCTCCCTGCCGCAAGATTCCCAATCTTTGAATAAGTTGCAGAGGCATATCCCTTATTCCTGTGTTCAGACATAAAAAAAGCTCTTCCAATCCAGCCCTTCCATTTAGTCTTAAAGTCGGCAGCAACAGTGCCAACAAGCTCCCCCATATCATTTTCGACAGCAAAATATTCCGCCCCTGATTTTGTCTGGCTATCATATGTTTTTTGGGTGAGGGGATAGAACTCCTTCTTGTCTTCCTCTGAAGCCTTTGAATGCATATCCAATAAAAGTTTAGGATTTACAGTCCTGCCATTGGAAAGCTTTTTTCCGACAGGCACCAGATTTATCTCAGCCATATTAGATATAATGCTCAGGGATTATTTAATTTTATTGTTGCACCCGCCATCCGCATACCCAGGCAGCTGCGGTTAAACAGAAACCCATAAATACATCCTCCCCATCTAATGGTTTATATGCTGGGGAAGACCGAGAGGAGTGTCGGGGGTATTGAAATTGACCTGGACACGAGAACAAGAGGGAAGGAAACTTACAAATTCCGGGTTGGGTATGGGAGCCCTAAACACGGCATGTTTTTTTCAAGCCGAGTAATAAAGGATTTGCTGAAAAATGATTATTCTTCGGATAATCGGATTATGGGGGAATCTACATTGAACACCGTTATTCCTGGGAAACCCCGTCTGTCTTTTTATCCTTTCAACTCCAGGAATAAGGCCCTTAATGGATTGGAGAAGAAGGGGGTTGCGAGCTCGCTATTGAAACGGGTCTTAATTAATATAAGGAAGCGCCATGGGGAAATTAGGATTTTTCCTTCAGGCGGGACCATACAGCCCAGTTTGGGAATTATAATCGAGGGCAGGGGCCTTGATACCAGGGATGTTATGAAAAAGGGAATTTCTGTCAGTGAGTTCATTTCACTGATTAATGCATATCAAACTGCGAAGAGAAAGAAACAAAAACAAAAAGCGAGGCCGAAAGAGAAAAGAAAAGAAGTGAAAAGAATCCTGAGGAAATGATGCGAAACGTATCCGCATACCCGGGCAGATGCGGTGGAGAATAATTTCCGCACCGGAAACGCACTTCCAAAACGATTTAAAAGGGCGTTAAATCTTATTTTATTGGAATTTTGCGGGAAAATCCATAAAACTGGAATGATTCAATATGAATCATAAACGATACATATTTAAAGCATGGGAAATATTATGTTTGTATGGGGTGATTCCGTATGAATGTTATTCTCAAGGGGAAAACCAAGGAAATTGTGAAAGAGATGGTTGAGGAAGGTTATGCCAATTCCCAGTCTGAAGCGGTTAGATTGGCCATTATAAATTTCGGGGAAAAGCATCTGAATGAGGTTGAAATGGTCAACAGGAAGCTTGACAGGTTGAACAAGGAAATTGACGAAGGGAAAAGAAAGCTGCTTAGCCCTGAAGAGGCTTTGGGAAAATATGCAAAATTGCTGAAGTAGGTAGAATGTACCGGGTAACATTTCATGAAGGCTGGTCAAGGCACTTTGACAAGATAGAAGAGGAAATCAAAGAGCGAACCGCGAAGAAAATTCAAAAAATAATTGGGCACCCGCAAAAAAGACATCTTAAAAAAGGGGCGAAATTCTTCGTGGATGAAATTGGCCAGTACAGAATAGTATACATGGTTTTCGAAGTAAACAAGGAAATTAGGTTTTTCTTTATTGGCAACCACAAAGAATATGAGCGATGGTATGGGCAATACTTTTGAGCAGTTAATTCTCGCCACCCGCATACCGTGTAGCTGCTGAGGAATAAAAATCAGTTTGAGCCAGGTTCAAAATGGCAAATTATTGATTGAACTTGAGATTCTGGATTTGGGCCTTAATTTTATATAGAGCCATAGAATTATTGATGCCCACCACAGGGCATTGAAGAGAACGAAAATAATTCTTGCAGGGCCGTTCATCATCTGAATTAATCCCAGGAATTCCATGTTGGGCCCGGCAAACACAGTATCATGTATTGAAACCAAAAAGCTGATTACTGCCACTGAGCCAACTATGGCGTGAATTTTAAACATTTTATCGCTTGTGAGCAAAGCAAAGGGCACTACCCACAATAAATGCTGGGCGGAAATTCCCGGTGAGAAGACATAGAAGCAGAGGAATGCCATAATGATGAGGTTGAGAAGTGTGTCTTTTTTTCCGCGGAAAAAATAGAGTGCAAGTAGCGAAGCGAAGAAAACTAATTTGCCGGCCGTAACAACTAGTTCTGGCGCCTTAAAACTTCCACTTACAAAGAGATACCAGATTGCGGAGATTATTCCCCCATAACCAAAGTCTGGAACGCTGGCCGAGGTAAGGAATACATTGTTTAGAACTCCGGAAAAGTTCCAGTAGAGGAATGGAATGAAAAGGATAATCATTGGCGCAAGAGAAACCAATGCAAACTTAAGTCGTCCCTTATTGCCGGAGGCAATTTTCAAAAGGAAAATAGGCAGCAGTATTATCGGAAAGATCTTGTAAGCAATTGCCGCTCCCAGTGCTAAGCCTGGAATCAGTAACTTGTCCTCCTTGAATTCAAACCAATAGAATGCAATTAGGGATAGGAGTAACGGAATAGAATCAACCTGCGCATAGAATCCGGTTGTAATCACGCTGAAAGGAATAACTGCGAAAAGCATGGAGGCAATAAAGGATTTTTTTTTGGAAATTTCCATTTTACGCGCAATTTTGAAGATAAGGAGTGCAATTAACACATCCGTAATTATTAACGGAATCTTCCACCAGAACAGATAATCATAGGAGGTTAAATCAGACATAATCTGCGCAAAAAAGGGAGTTATAAGGTAAAGGGGAGGATAAATATTGTAGAACTTCTCTTTAGTGTAATAATTCTGGAGGTCATTCCAGACATCATTTCCCTGGTTTTGGATTGAATTCCAGTCGCTGATGTAGCCAAAACCAAGGATTGCCGGAACAAGCCTTAGGGCAATTACCGTGAAAATTATTATGATTTGAAGATTTCGGGAACCCAATTAGACGCCTCTGCAATAAATGCGGTGACAATTAATAAAAAAGCTTTCCTATGAAAGAAAATGATAAGGGTTGTTAAAATGAAGGCAGTAATTCTTGCAGGGGGAAAAGGCACAAGGCTTGCATCTCTTACGAAGGAGATTCCTAAGCCAATGATAAATGTTGGCGATAAGCCGATTTTAGAGCATCAGATTGAACTTCTTAAGGAATTTGGCATAACTGATATCACCATTATTACCCATTATCTTTCGGAAGTAATTGAGAATTACTTTGGAAATGGCGGGAAATTTGGTGTTGATATCAGTTATTTCAGGGAAGAGGAACCTCTTGGAACCTGTGGCGGGATTAAGGAAATTGAAGACAATTTAACCGAAGATTTTCTGATTTTCTATGGGGACGTAATGCTGAATATGGATCTTGACAGGCTAATCAGTTTTCATTATGCAAAAAAGTCAGCTTGCACATTAGTATTGCACCCTAATGACCACCCTTATGACAGTGATTTGGTTGAGGTGAATTCAGAAAACAGAATAACTGCATTCCATTCCAAACCGCATGAAAAGGGAAAATATTTTAGGAATCTTGCAAATGCCGCAATCTATATAATGTCGCCTAAAATATTGAGATATATTGGTAAGGGAAAGAAAGCAGATCTTGCAAAAGATTTATTTCCCTCCTTGCTTGATAAGGAAATGTTTTATGGTTACATTACCGCCGAATATCAAAAGGATGTAGGTACTCCGAAAAGGCTGGAGGAAGTCAATAAAGATTATAAGTCCGGGAAAATAGCGAGATTAAACATGAAAAACAAACGGCAGGCAATTTTTATGGATCGTGACGGGGTAATTAATCGGGAGGTCAATCATCTCCATAAAATAGAGCAGCTGGAAATCTTGCCAGATGCAATAAGGGCTGTAAAAAATATTAATCGCTCGGAGTTCCTTGCGATTGTTATTACAAACCAGCCAGTTATTGCACGTAATATGTGTTCAGTTGCCGAGCTTGATGAAATACACCGAAAACTGGAAACTCTGCTAGGGGAAGATAAAGCAAAACTGGATGCGATTTATTATTGCCCCCACCATCCTGACAAGGGCTATCCTGAGGAAAGAGTGGAATACAAAATTGATTGCGAATGTAGAAAACCAAAAACAGGATTATTAAAAAAGGCAGAAGAAGAATTTAACATTGACCTTAAAAATTCGTTTTTTGTTGGCGATGCTGACAGGGACATCCTTTGCGGCAAAAACGCAGGAATGAAAACAATCGCAATAGGCGGGTTCAGGGGAAAAGAAAAACCAGACCGCCTCTTCAGTAATTTAGAAGAAGCAGTGGATTTCATATTGGAATCTAGCCACTGAGCCTTGCCTTGATGAGGGAAAGGAACATTTTTGGGCTGTTTCTCAGAGCGGACTTGGAATTATCAGCTTCATGTTCCCATATAAGCGGCTCTTCCTTAACTCTCCCGATTTTATCAACTCTCCATAGAAGTTCGACATCAAAACTAAAATCTGTTGTAATCATCTTGGGAACAACTTTCTTCAGAATATCTTTCCTGAAGACTTTTCCTCCGCACTGGGTGTCCTTCATATCGAGGCCAAAAAGGAGATTAACAATTAAATTAAAAGCCCTGCTTGCGGCCCTCACTTCCGGAGGCTGCTTTTCAAGTTGTATCGCACCTTTCGCATACCTGCTACCCGCAACACAATCATAATCCGGCAGAGCTATAAGTAATTTGTTGAATTCCTTTGGGCTTACAGAGGAGTCAGCATCAGTGAAGCCAATGATCTCCCCTTTTGCTGCCTTGAATCCCTTAAGGACGGCACCACCCTTTCCAAGCCTCTCTTTGAATTTGAGAAGCCTGATATTGCCCCTTTTCGCGGCAATATCCTTGGTAATCTTTTCAGTGCCATCGGTGATCCCGTCGGTAACTACAATGATTTCAAAATCCTTGTATTTTTTTGAAAGAAAGGAATGATATGCCTTCAGGGTATTTCCTATCCTATGTTCTTCATTGTAGGCGGGAATTACCAGGGAAATGGATTTCATCTAATGTTCCCCTTTTGAATCAGATATTCTTTCCTTCAGGATTTCAGTAATAAGGTGTTCAAGTATTAGGTGAGCATCCTCAATTCTCCCATAATGCTTCTCGTTGAAGTTAATATTATAGTCCGAGATTGATTTCAATTTCCCCCCATCAAACCCGGTAAAGCTTATAGTTATTGCCTTTGCATTCTTCGCAACTTCTACCGCTTTCAGGACGTTTGGGCTTTTGCCGCTGCCGCTTATCGCAATCACGACATCATCCCCCATAACCAAATTTTTAAGCTGTTCAGAAAAAATATCGTCATAACCCAGATCATTTGAAAGCGCCGTTAATGTCGCAATGCTGCCAACAAGGGGAATGACCCTGAACCTTTTTTCATCAGAATTATGGTCCTTAATTGTATTTTTGCCCAAATCACAGCTAAAATGCAATGCAGTAGTCGCAGAACCACCATTACCCAGAATAAAAACCTGCTTCCCGTTCTTCCAGGCTTCGAACAGAACATCCGCCACTTTCTCTATTTCGGATTCATTTATTGCATCCAACCCTTGTTTCAACTTTTCAAAATAGTCCTTAATTGCCATCTTATTCCTCCACATAAATAATTTTAGTTCCCTGGGGCTCGAATGAAAACTTCTCTTCCCTTAAGTTCTTTAACCCATCTCTCACAGAATCCTGATGTTCAGGTTCCACATAGAAAAGTAAAAATCCCCCATTTCCTGAACCACAAAGTTTGCCTCCAACCGCCCCTGCATTTCTTGCATTTTCATAATAATTGTTGATGGTCTCATTGCTTATATTATTTGCAAGGCCCTTTTTAAGTTCCCAGTTATCATGTAACAATTCCCCAAAATCATTTAAAGAATTATTCAGGAGGGCATCCCGTGATTTTACTGCGAGATCTTTCATTTTTTTCAGCACTTCAATATTCTTGCCTATATTTTCCTTTTGCCCCTGAAGCACTGTTCTTGCCTCAGAAGTCATCCCTGTGTAGAAAAGCATCAGGTTGTTGAACAGATTTTTCTTGGTTTCCTTGGAACAAATAATCGGGTCCACAAACACACTTTCGTTCTTATTGAACTGAATATGGTTCAGCCCCCCAAATGCAGAGGCATATTGGTCCTGTTTGCCTATAGGCTCATTTAGTAAGCCAATCTCAAGTTCACATGCCTTTTTTGCAAGATAATCTACCGACTTAAATTCACCCTTAAATGAGTGGAGTGCATTGAGCAACCCGACCACAAAAGAACTTGATCCCCCTAAACCACTCCCCTTTGAGGGAATATCTGCCATTGAAAGTATTTCAACCTTGCTTGTAACTCCAGACGCCTTCATTCCTTCCCTCAAAAGCGGATGTTTAATCTTGTCAACATGGTCAATGATTTCAGTCTGGCTGTAACCCAACCTGATATCCCCATCAAACCTGTCGTTTACTATGATGTACATATACGTGTCAATGGTTGTTGAAGTTACTGCACCGCCGTATTTTTCGTAATAATCTCCGATGTCAGTACCTCCTCCACAGAAACTTATTCTCAATGGGGTTTTGCTTATTATCACTTTTTTACCTCCAATAATTCAATTACTTTCTGGATTCAACCATCTCTTTTGCGGCCATCTCCACAGATTCCCTGCTGTTGAGTTTTGGTTTCCAGCCAAGTTTATTTATTTTCTCAATCGAAAGCCTGACCTTTGGCGCGTCACCAATCCAGCCCCTTTTCCCACCAGTAAAACTATATTTAACATTCTCCAGACCCATGGCTTCAACAACAATATCCGCAATGCTTTTGACATCAATCCAGTCCTCGTTTGCTATGTTGTGAATATCGATTGATTTATCTGAATTCTTTACCACTGTATCAACCGCATCAAGGCAATCACTTATGTGCAGAAATGATTTCATTTGGTTTCCATCGCCCAAAATCTCCATCTGCTTTGGATTCTTCTCCAATTTTTCAATGAAATCGCCAATAACTCCGTGGGTTCCATTTGCCCCCACAACATTTACCAGCCTTACAATTTGGGAATTAATCCCAAAACTATTGCTAAATGCGCTTATGTATGCCTCTGCTGCAATCTTGGAAGCGCCGTAAAGGGAGCTGGGGAGCATAGGCGAATAATCCTCAGGGGTTGGAATAATTTTTGGTTCCCCATAAACCCCTGAAGAGGAAAAAAAAACAAGTCTGCCAATATCGGCCCTCCGCATTGCTTCAAGAATATTGTAGGCCGTAATTAAGTTATATTTCAAATCAATATCGGTATTTGCGGTACCTC
>JAFCCJ010000044.1 GCA_017610305.1 Candidatus Iainarchaeum sp. | reverse complement strand
GTGAACTTGAAGCCCAATCAGAAGAAATGGTGAAAAGATATGTTCAGGCATTTGGGGAGGGTATTGAAAGGGTTTTCCGATTAAGGATTTCAATCCTCAAGGAGAAGGAGGGCTCAAACAGCAGATGGACCCATATGGCTCTTACAAAAGACTGGCGAGCGAATGACAAAAACCCCGCTTATTACACATATCAATTGATGTACTCAAAATTAGCTAACTTTCGCAATTATGAAAAGCTAGCAACAGGCCAGTATAAATTTACAGTAAATGGAGAACCGGTGATTATTGCTTGGACTGCTTCAGGAAGCAAAACGATTGATTTATCCGGCCCTTTAGGTTCAGAAACAGCTACTGTTACTCACATAATACTTGTTGAGGGAGTTACCGTGCCGCAAGTTGATGAAGGAGTGGATGCGACAAATATCCCAATTAACGAAACTCCAATATTTGTTGAGTCTGCCTAATCCAAACCTATTTATATGCAAAAAACCTACATATCTGCAATGAAAGGGAAGATATTGCTGGTTATTGCGTTGGTTTTGATTGCAGCAACCGCCCACGCACAGACAAGCATAGCGGTTAACGCACATCCTGAATGCACCATTTCCGCGGGGCAGATAATAATCTGCTTAGAACAGGAACTGCAGTATGAGTATGAGGCAGAGGGGGAGGTTTTGAACGATATTTCTGATTTAGTCTCTGGTACGGATTACGATGTTGTTATTTACAATGTCACAAGGGACGAGACAAGGGAGATGATATTTAGTGTGAATGAGTTAGGAGACGGAGATTTTACTGTGGAATCTCCTGCGGAGGTATGCGGAGATGGTATTTGCGAGGGCGAAGAGAGCTGTTCAAATTGTGAATCTGATTGCGGGGAGTGCCCGCCAGTGTGCGGAAATGGAATTTGCGATGCCGAAGAAGACTCATCAGCCTGCCCAGGAGATTGCGGAAAATTAAATCCGGATAATGTAAGGGATATTTATAACTGGGATGCAATGCATGGATTAACTTTGGATGATTTGCAGTGGAAGGAAATAAGCAGGGAAACACTGGATTCAGGGGTAACAAGAATCTATGGGGAGTGGAGTGCCGGAAAATTCACAACCCTAAATTCTGATGGGGAGTTTCAGACAATTTATCTTTCGGAGGTTGCTGAAATATATCTTCCTTCAGGAATAGGAAGCATGCCTGAGGTTAAGGGTTTGGTAAGAGCCATGCATGTTGAGGTCCTTGTTTTAAGGAACGCCGGCGATTTTTCCGCCGAAATTATTGCCGAGGAACTTGATGTTGCTGCCCTCCTGCATGGGGAGATGGCAAAGGATTGGGAATCTTTAGGGCATGCTGGACGGGGGAGCATTACTGGCGCAGGGTTTGAGGTTGCCATGATGTTAAATTTCTGTGAAGTTAATGATTTGGTTAAGTCTAATTTTGGATTGGCCCTTGCAAAAACCAATGTTTATGCAATTACATTATTGGACAGAATTCTGGAGCAGGAAGGCAGTGATTTGGAAGATGTTGCTTTAAGGGGAGGCTCAAAAGAGGGCTATGCTACCTGGATTGCCTCGGCAGTTGACCCGAGGATTAAAATTGCAATGCCAGGACACTTCCAGCTCCAGGATATTACGGGATTCAATGCTTACGAGGAAAATTCCGGTTGTGAGGGCTATGGCGCAGGAGCCGCGTCAATTCAGGATTTAATGGCATTCAGAAATTGGATGTTAGAGTCTCCCGCCGGGCAGAAGTATAGCCAAATATATCAAGTCTCTAATTTTACTGACTTGATTTACAGTAATGACCTGTATATTTTAGGGGATGTGGGCTTGTTTGGAATGCATGATGGAAGGTCCTTTACTCCTGGAGCCGAAACATATTTCCTGGAAAATTTTGATGAGAGGAACTGGAGGTATGAAAGATGGGAGGGCACGGATTTAGGTGGCGATCAGAGCAAGATGAGTGAAAGAAGGACAGGAATTTTAGCATGGGGCTTGGTGAATGGCTTAACTTTTAGTGATGTGCCCAAAATAACCTCAACCGATGTTGAGATTCAGGGAAATCAATTTAGGGTAACTGCAACAACCTCACCGGAAGCTAGTGCCGCAAAATTATGGGTGGCCTCCTCCCCTGACAGGGCTTTTGATGATGGTACCCCCTCTGAATGGAGAGATGCTTCTATGAACTGGAACGGAAGCCAATGGATTAGCAACTGGATTTCCGCTCCCGTCGGCGAGATGGCGGGATGGTATGTTGAAGTTGACGGGGATAAAATTAATATCGGAGGCTATAATTTAGACCGTAGAGATGCTTCCCCAATGAAATTTATCTTTGAGTTACCAAAACTAAGCTGCCCTGCCCCGCACCCTGATTGCGAATAACCCCTTACCGCATGGAAAAGCAAGGTATATCTAGGGGAAAGCAATTAAAATTCTTCACCCCTAATTATAGTGGTTTTTATGGGAAAGATTGAGTCAGTTAAGGCAAGGCAGGTTTTAGATAGCCGGGGATTTCCCACTATTGAAGGGGAAATTAAGACCAAAAAAGGGGTTTTCCGTGGAATTGTTCCAAGTGGGGCCTCTGCTGGCACAAGGGAAGCACTTGAGCTTAGGGACGGGGGAAAGCAATACTTTGGAAAGGGCGTTACAAAAGCCGTTGAAAATGTTAACAAAATAATTGCGCCAAAACTGATTGGCTTGGATGTTGTTGATTTGGAGAATATTGACAATACAATGCTGCATCTGGATGGAACTGCACAAAAATCAAAATTAGGGGGGAACGCAATTCTCTCTGTAAGCCTTGCATGTGCAAGGGCAGGTGCGGCATCAAAAAACCAGGAACTTTATGAATTTTTGGGCGAGGTTGGGGGGAACAAAAGGTTTATGCTCCCCACGCCGATGATGGTTATTATTGAGGGCGGCGCACATGCGGAGGAATCAACGGATTTTCAGGAGTTTATGATTGCCCCTGTTGGTGCGAAAAGCTTTTCAGAGGCATTAAGGTTTGGTGCCGAGGTCTATCAAACTCTTAAAAAAATTCTGTTGGAAAGGAAGCTTAATGCAAATGTCGGTTTTGAGGGGGCATTTACCCCGAAACTAAATTCAAATTCTGATGCTTTGGAATTAATTGTCGCCGCAATTGAACAGGCAGGCTACACTCCAGGAAAGGATATTGCAATAGCATTGGATCCGGCAGCATCGGAATTCTTTAAGGATGGAAAATATGAGCTTGCAGCAGAGGAAAAAAGCCTTTCTTCGGGGGAGATGGTTGATTATTTGATGCAATGGATTGAATCCTACCCCATTGTTTCAGTTGAGGATGGATTGGCTGAAGATGACTGGGATAGTTGGGTCTTATTCAACAAAAAAGCGGGGAGAAGGATACAAATTGTTGGCGATGATTTGATTGTCACAAATACGGAGCTTATACAGAGGGCGATTGATATGGCTGCGATAAATGCTGCCCTGATTAAGCCAAACCAGATTGGAAGTGTAAGTGAAACAATCAATGCAATAAACCTCGCCAAAAAGAACGAGCTAAGAACCATTGTTTCCCACAGGGGCGGTGACACTGAAGACACTTTCATTGCTGATTTGGTTGTTGGAATGGGTTGTGGCCAGAGCAAATTTGGCGCAACTTCCCGTGCGGAAAGGACCTCAAAATACAACCAATTGCTGAGAATTGAGGAAATTTTGGGGAATAAGGCCGTTTACAACGGGAAAATTATCTGAATTTTAACTGAATCAAAGCTTTTATATAACTCTTTGATGCTTATTTAGTGGGGATTTTGTTGGCACTTTCGATAGAAATAAATCTTATAATCCTCCTGATACTTATTGCCCTTTCAGGCATTTTTTCAGGGGTAGAAATAGCCTTTTTCTCTCTTGGGAAACTGAAAATCAGGAGATTGGTAAAAAGTGGCGTAGCAGGGGCAAAGATTGTTGACGAACTGATGAAAAACCCCCGCAGCTTGCTTATAACAATCCTGATTGGAAACAATTTAGTTAATATTCTGGCGGCAGCATTAGCAACTAGCTTGGCGCTTTCGACTTTCGAAGGAAGCCCTGAGGGAATTGCATTGGGTCTTGCAACAGGTATTATGACCTTTATGATTCTTCTCTTTGGTGAAATAACTCCGAAAAGCATAGCAATCCATAACAATGCAAAAATAGCGCTTTTGTTTGCACTGCCAATGAAACTTCTTATGACCTTCCTCTATCCGATAGTTTTCATTCTTGAATTGATTTCCTCGCTCATATTAGGTGTTTTTGGGGTTACAATGATTGAGAAAAAACTTACTGAGGAAGAGGTAAGGTCAATGGTTTCAATGGGTGCGGAAGAAGGGGCAATTAACAGGGAAGAGAAGGAGTTAATTCACAGGATTTTCCAGTTCAATGACATCCCCGTACATGAGGCAATGACCCCCCGAGTTGAGGTTGTTGCGCTTGATATCAATGCAAGCAAAAAAGATATTTTGAAAGTTGCGCAAACCCCGTTCTCAAGAATTCCGGTTTATGAAGGGGACATTGACCACATAATAGGGACCCTGCACATAAAGGACTTGTTGAGGGTAGTTTCAAAAAAGAAAAAAATAATGCTCAGGAAGATTATCGCAAAGCCGATTTTTGTCCCTGAAACCAAGAAGATTGACAAACTGATGAAGCAGCTGCAAAAGGAAAGGATGCATCTTGCGGTAGTTGTGGATGATTATGGGGTCACCCAGGGAATAATCACTTTGGAGGATTTGCTGGAGGAGCTTGTCGGGGAGATTGCCGATGAATCTGATACCGAGCCTGAGATGAGAAAGGTCAGTGAGGGAGTATTCGAGCTTGAAGGGACAATGCACCTTGATGATATAAGGAAGATGGCTGGAGTTAACTGCAGTTCCGAGGAATATGACACAATCGGCGGCTTTGTTCTGGAGAAATTGGGTAGAATTCCAAAGAAAGGTGAGAAGGTTCAGCTGCCGACTGCGACAATACAGGTGTTGAAGGTTGACAAAAACCGCATAATTGAAGTTCGCATCACAAAAAAGAGAATCTGATTTTCAAATTAGCAGGCCGATTGCTGCTGAAACAAAATTCATCGCAAATGCCGCAATAAATGCCGTTTTCCAGTCAATTCCTTTCAGGAAAAACTTTACAAGGGCAGTTTCCGCAGCAACAACCGCAATTTCAACAATTAAATATGCAATCAGGAAAAATTCAAACCCAAAAGGGAGAATAAGCCAAACTAAAGGAAGTGTTATCGCATTTATCGCAAGAAGGGTTTTCACCAATTCTTTAGAGGGGAATTCCTTCCGCAGTATAATGAAAAAAATAACAAATTCTACGATATTGGTTAGAATAAACGCCGGCAGAAAATCCAGAGTCATTTCTTCTTTCCCTTCAAAAACAGGAATGCAACAACCGCAATTACGGCAACAACTATTACAATAAAAACAACTGCCGAACCGATAAGCAATATGAAAATCAGGGGTGAATCACTATTGTAGCCATTGTCAATAATTCCTGCCATCTCTTCGACAGTAAGCGTGTTATTGGCAGCGTCAATATCCTTAATTTGATAGATCGCCATCCATCCTAGTTCTTTAACAATCATTTCGGATTTGATTCCTTCATTTTCAACAACACCAATTTTTTCTCCAGAACTCATATTTGGAGTAATTTTTGATTTTGGTAATGCTGCCAAATAAAATCCTGGCTCAAGTTTGTAAAGGCACTGCTCCCCAGAGCCCAATACAATCCAATCCTTCATAATCTCGCCGCGGTAAAAGAATTCGTAATCAGAATATGCCCCTGTATTTGTTATTTCAAAACAATTGGGTGGGGATGGCCCTATATCCGCCTGCACAAAGGGCATTACCAAAAATGCCAGAATTAATGCAATTAAAATATGCCAATTTTTCATTTAAACCGATATATAAAAATCCGAGGTAGTATAAATAGGTTTTGCTTTAGGAATCCAATCAGCTAATTTCCAGCATCCGATTAATGGCCTTAATCGCCCTTTCGGAAATATCCTCAGGGACCTTTACCTCGTGCTGCTCGTTCTTTAGTGAATTGTACAATTTCTCCAATGTGATTTCCTTCATCTGCAAACAGATTGCGTCATCAAACGCAGGATAGAATTTTTTCCCTGGATTTTCCTTCTCCAATCTGTGCAGCATTCCGCATTCTGTCCCAATAATGAATTCCTTTGCAGAACTTTCTTTGCAATAGCGAAGCATTCCTGATGTGGAGGCAATTGCATCGGCAATCTCCTGTACCTCTGGAAAACATTCAGGATGGACAACCAAATCAGCATTAGGGTGTTTTTCCATTTTATCCTTCACTCCCTCAAGCCTTATTTGGGCATGGGTGTAGCAATAACCTTTCTCAGGAACAGGAATTATTTTCTTATCGGTTCTCTTCATAACATATTCGGCCAAATTCCTGTCAGGCCCGAAAATTACAACATCTGATTCCATTGCATTAACTATTTTATCCGCATTTGCTGATGTGCAGCAAGAAGTTGCAAGTGCCTTGCAATCCGCCCCAGAATTCACATATAAAACAACATCTGCCTCGGGGTGCTGTGCCTTTGCCTCCAGCAATTCCTGCCTTGTAAGCATTGCCGACATCGGGCATTTTGCATTCAGGGAGGGAATAATCACTTTTTTCCCAGGATTAAGGATTTTGGCGGTTTCGGCCATAAAATCCACCCCACACATCACAATCATATCTGCATCTGTTTCTGTGGCTTTCCTCGCCAATTCTAGAGAATCTCCGGAAAAATCGCCCAAATCCTGTATTTCGGCAATCTGATAGTTATGGGCGAGGATAATGGCGTTCTTTTCCTTTCTTAATTTATCTATTTCACTAATCCAATCCATAAAAAAAATCCGGAGGGAAATTAATAAATACCAATCCCGTCCTTAATCCGTTTTATTAAGTCAAATGCAGAAATTGCCGCAAGTGAACTGGTCTTCGGGTTTTTCGAGGGCACGCCCCTTACATGAATTTCAAACTCCCCAAAAGAGCCTTTTGCATAGATCGAGTGGCAGTTCCTTTCCAATGAAGGGTCACTCACAATTTTTACATTAGTTTTATCCAAACCAATCCCATTTGCAGATAAAGTTGCAGAAACATTTACATTCTTCGGGAATTTCTTTGCCCCCTCCCTTGCGCTGCCCTCAAACAACACAGTCCTTTTCCTATCCTCTCGCCCAAAAGCTTTCGGGTTCTTTTTGCTTTCAATTCTCACTTCATCCAGTTCGCCCTTGACTGCCCTAACCCCATCCATTCCGATAATTGCGCCTGAAGGTATGAAAAGTTTTGTGTTGTTTCTGGCACACACCTTCTTAATCTCATTTTCAGTTTCCTCAAAAGCAAGTGCCGAGGATGAAAGAATCAAAAAATCACATTTATGCAAAATTATTTTGGCATATTCCTTAACCGCCTCAAAGCCCGCGGCCTCAACAACCAAATCAGGATTCCTTTCCAATCCTGTTTCAACAGAATCAACAGCAAGTGAAGAATCAATTTCGCCTAATTTTTCTTTTTCTATGTCAAAAACAAAACTAATTTCCATTTCTTCTTCATTTTGAATCTGGCGGAACAATTCCTTGCCAATAGTTCCAAAACCAATTAGGCCGATTTTCATCATAACCAGCTACTGTTTTTTCTCTTCCTCTATTATTGCCTTTAGTCTCTCAACTGCGCCCAGTTCATCCAAATAATCGGCAACTTCGTTCGGCACAAGGCGCTTCCACTCCTTGCCGTTCATCATGGCATTTCTAATATTGACTGAATCAATGTCCTTGTTGTTTGAGACCATTCTTTTAACTTCCATTCCATCGGCCTCGAACAGCTTTTTCACCAAAGGGTTGTTGGAGTAAACAACGCCGAAATCAGGGCAGAAACTTTTTATCCTCCCTGTCCAGAGCGCATACTCATCGACATTTGGAACGGGAATTATGAAGCATTTATCGAAAATGCCCTCGGCCTTCAGCGCGCGCGCGACCATCTCAATCCTCTCCCCTGCGGTGAAAGGATCCTCCTCCAAATAGGATTCCATTGTGGAACCTATCACAACAACAAGATCATTCACTTCTTTCAGAATGTTCTTTATCGCATTGTGGTGCCCCAAATGATACGGCTGAAACCTCCCCACAATCAATCCTCTTTTCATAGTTCTTGCCCCACATAAAGGGAAAAATCAACAATTTCCGCCTTTTTCGTTAATTCCCCCATTGAAATCATGTCCGCCTCTGATGACAGATATTGCCTCAAATTCTTTAAATTGATACCGCCGGAAAGCTCAATTTTGGCTCTGGAAAGCCCTCTAATCACCTTTACTGCCTTTTTCGCCTTTTCTGGAGAGAAGTTGTCAAGCATTATTATATCGGCCCCATTCTCTGCTGCCTCAATGGCCTCACTTAAATTCTCCACCTCTACCTCAATTTTCTTGAATCTTTTCTTTTTGGCCTTCCTAATCAAGGCATTAATGGAATCAAATTTCAGGTGGTTCTCCTTTATCATCACCATATCACTCAAATTCTTTCTGTGCGGCAAAACTCCCCCAAAAGTGCATGCCTTCTTGTCGAATTCACTTAACCCCGGCACTGTTTTTCTAGTAAGAAATATTTTTGTTTTTCCTTTAGCAATTGCCGAAGCCTTGCCGCAAATTGTCGCAACACCGCTCATTCTCCCCAAAACATTCAACACAGTCCTTTCAATGGAAAGTATTTTTCTATTCTCCCCCTCAATCTGCATAACGCGTGTCCCTTTCTTTATGGGTTTGCCCTCTTTTTTCAGTAGCTTTACCCTGCACAGGTTCTTCCTGAAAAGAAATGCCGCCTCTTCCAATCCGGCAAGCACTGTGTTCTCCCCTGCGACAACATATGCAACTGCCTTTTTTCTGGGAATTAATGAGCTTGTCACATCCC
>JAFCCJ010000005.1 GCA_017610305.1 Candidatus Iainarchaeum sp. | reverse complement strand
TAAGTGGTATAATGAATCTGAAAATGATGGTTCTGCCTCAATAGAATCCTGATCATCGGGAGGACTGGCGGCCTGCCACTCTGCTAAGGAGTGAGTTTCAGGGAGAGTGCCATAACCACTTGCAAGCCTCCTTGAATAATTGTAAAATAAATTATGGTTTGCATAGCTGTGCATTACACATTCTGAAGGGGGCGAACCATCTGGCCATACACCGCATAAGTAAATACAATCTCCTGCATTGAATACAATGTTATTCCAGAATTCAGCTGTTGCATAATCAAGGTCCCAATCATTTTGCAAATAGTCCAAGTGGCTGTAGTATATTCCACAGGAATAGTAATAGTTATCTCCTGGCTCTACAGTATTGTTGTATACTTGAATATAATTTGCCTGCCTTTCAAATGAAACTCCGACACCATCTACGATTATAATATTTTCATAAACAGAGGCATTATTTCCCCCTCCAAAACCAATTCCTGAACCAGTGTCATGAACATAGTTCCTTCTAAAAATTTCTCCATTTCCTTCCCACTTTCCTACAGCCCCTTTAACACTGTCGTAAATCTCATTATTCTCATAAATGTTGTTTTCAGTATAGTGACCTCCACTACCTGTTCCCCCCGTTAAAATTCCTGAAGCACAGGAAGTACAAGTGCCAGCAGCAGTTCCTGTTTGGAATCCATGAATAATATTTGACTGGATAAGGGAATCAGAAGCGCCTCTTACATCAATTCCTCCATAATTCCCACCCGTGGCCCATGGCCCCCCGGTTAATTCATTTCCCCTAACTGTAATATGGTCGGATTTGATAATTCTAATTTCCCCGTTTTCAACAACAAATCCCTGAAATATAATATATTGATTATATAATGTTCCGATTATTCCGCAAGCGTTTGTTGAAAGGTCTGCTCTCAAAACAGTTCTCTCATTTGGATAAGCCATTATTAAAATTGGATTTTCAGCAGTTCCATTGTTTGCCGGCCTTACCGGCGGGCCATTCCAGGGAGCGGTACAGTTTGGATCTAGCCATTCATAAGTGCCGGCCCTAATCATTACTGCCTGCCCCGCATCAACAATATCCATTGCATGCTGAACTGTGCACCAGGGCTGTTCCCTTGTTCCTGGATTTGAATCTGAACAGATTCCACCTATTGAATCAATATCGACATAGTAAATAGTTCCTGAAGTTGGCATCGCAAACAGACAATTGCTGCAGCCGTCATTTGCATTATCATTTCCATCCTCGCACTGCTCCCCTATTTCCATTATTCCATTTCCGCAAACTGCTGCAGAAACAAAACCTGCAAGGGAAATCAACAAAATCCCGAAAATTAACTTTTTCATCGTTAAAAATACGCCTTTTTTTTATATATACTTAACCTGCTTAAATCGCCGATTCCTGCTGAAATTCTGGCATTTCAAACCCCAAAATTATGCCAGTATTAACCTAATAACGTGAATTAGTAAGCTTTAAATAGCTCGGAATCGCAGGTATATTATGAAGGAAATTGAACTGGGTGTTTACCACCAAAATTGTTGGGGCTCTGAATCCAGTGCCGCTTTCCCCGAGGTTTCTGCAAGGGAGAAGGGGCCAATTACCATTATGAAAAGGCAAAATGGAAAGACCACTGCCCATGTGACCTGGGATATTAAGGCACAGGACAAGAACTCCCTGGAAAATTATCTGAATTTTGTGAAGAGCCATAAGGGAATAATGAATCTTGAGGTGTTCCGCAAAACCGATAACTCTGCAATTACCTCAACAATCCAGAAATGTGTGGGCTCAAGCTATGACACTATTGTAAACGGCAACTGCCTTTACACAGGGCCGATTGTTCAGGAGAATGGTTATGAAAGGCATAAGGTGCTGGCGAGAAATCCTAAGGAACTTATTAATCTTTTGAACGAGCTTGAAATTTTGGGCGAAGTGAAAGTTTTCAGAGCAGGAAATTTTGTTGAAAGGAAGAATGATGAGCCTCTCACAGGGAAGCAGTTTAGTGCTTTGGAACTTGCGCAAATGCATAACTATTACAGCTGGCCGAGGAATGTGACACTTGAGGAACTTGCTGGATTTGCAAAATGCAGCAGGCGCGCATATCAGGAAAATCTGAGAAAGGCAGAAGCAAAGGTTTTCCCTAATTTTATTAAGGGTTTGAAGGGCAGTTTTTAACCACGAAAGCCATTTAATTACTTTATTCTTTTGATAGTTTATGGTTCGCCAAATAACAAGGACTACTGCCATAAGGCTAAAGAAGCAGGTAGATAAGCTCGTGCCAAAGGGCGATATCCCTTTGCAGGGAGAGGCTCTTGCAAAGTGGGAAGAGGCCCGTGCGAATTATCTTGATTGCTGCATAAAAAATGGTGTTGAAGTTAATAGGTCGGGAGAGGTAACGAATCTAATGCACCATGATTCTTTTACTAGGGAGCTTGATGGGCTTAAGAAAGATATAGCAAACAGGGCAACTAGGAAACGCAGAGAAAGACGTAAAGCGAAAAAACGCAAGCTAAAATAACCACTTAGGTTGAGTGATATGACAGAATCTGTTGCGAAGTTTGAAACGGTTTTTCTGGAGAAGAAGGCTCCTGAAAATTCGAATTCTGCTAAACTGCTTGAATGGTGTAAGAGGTTTTCCGAATCAGGGCTTGCACCCCTTGATGGGGAGAAATCGCATGGGAATCTTTCTTTTCGTAGCGGGAACGGGATTATTATCACCTCCTCAGGAAGCAATTTGGGAAATTGCTCGGAAAATGAGTTGGTGGAAGTGGAGGGATGTGAAACAGAAAAGTTTTGCGCAAAAGTTGTAGGTTTAAGTGAACCCAGCAGCGAAACTTTCATCCACTGGGAAATTTACGGAAAATTGCCTGAAGTGAATGCAATTTTCCACGGGCATAGTGAACTGATTCTGAAACATGCGACTGAATTGGGCATTTCGGTTACGGAAAACTTCGCGCAATATGGCACTATAGAATTAATAAATGAAATATTAAATATATTAGAGGGAAATATGTTCATTGTTGCAAGGGAGCATGGCTTCTTTGCTATGGGAAAAAGCATGGAAGATGCAGGGAAACTTGCTCTCGAGTATCTGGAGAAGGCAAAGGAATTGGAGGAAGGAAAATGATTGGGATTATTGGCGGTTCAGGATTGGAAGATCCGAAAATCCTAAAAGCTGCTGAGGGGAGGGAAGTTTCAACCCCTTGGGGAAAGCCCTCCTCGAAAATCAAAATCGGGAAGATTGGAGGAAAGGAAGTTGCGATTCTCTCAAGGCATGGGCCTAAACACAGCATTATGCCTACAAATGTCCCCAACCGCGCAAATATTGATGCACTTAAGCAATTGGGAGTGACGCATATACTCGCCTCCAGCGCCTGCGGTTCATTGCGAAAGGAAATTGAGCCAGGGCATCTTATTTTCCCTGACCAGTTCATTGACAGGACAACAAAAAGGGATTCCACCTTTTACGATAAGGACAAGGTATGCCATCTCCCAATGGCTGCGCCTTTTTGCCCTGAATTGAGGGTCCTGATGACGGATGTTGCAAAGGAATTGGGGATAAAGAACCATGTGAACAAAACAGTGATTACTATTGAGGGGCCAAGGTTCAGCACAAGGTCCGAATCATTGATGTTTCGCCAATGGGGTGCGGATGTGATTAATATGTCAACAGTTCCTGAGTGCGTTCTTGCAAGGGAAACGGGAATTCATTATCAAGTAATTGCTATGGCGACTGACTATGATTGCTTCGATAAGGCTTGCAACCCTGTCACAATTGATGAAGTGATGGGAGTGATGGGAAAGAATGTTGATAATGTGAAAAAAATATTTTTGGAAACAATTTCAAAAATTGATTCTCTAGAGAAACAATGCTCCTGTGCAGAGGACATTAAAACCTCAATTCTAAATAAATAGCTTGAAAACTCCAGTCGCAATTAAAGTGACTAAGATTCCTGCTATTATTACTCCTACAACAATTGCAGGGATTGCATCCCTCTTCCTGATTTTTAAAAGATGGGCTCCTAAACAGGCACTGTAAGCACCGCTCCCGGGGAGTGGAATGGCGGTAAAAATCATTAATCCCCAAAAACCATGCTTGTCCACATATTTCTGGGTTTTTGACCTGATTTTTGCAAGAATTGGCTGAATTATAGGGAGAGATTCAAAATAGGGGAAAATAAATTCAAGGAAAATGTAAATCGGGAAAATGACAAGGATGTTTGTAACTACTGAGATGAGAAAAACCGTTAGCGGGTCCATGCCCATAATGATTCCTGCAGGGATTGCCCCCCTTAACTCAATCCAGGGGACAAGAGTTATCAAAATCAATTGGATTATCTGTTCAGGGTTCATTCCAACCACATTTAAAAGGAATAAAAGGAATTTAAATGGTTATGTATAGGGAGTAAAATATGGTGCGAGAAAATTCAGCGCAGATTCTGAATTATGTATCAGTGCCGCGTAATGCATTTTAAAACATTTCTAAACCGAATATATAGAATTTGATCAGATGTGTCTTTGATGGTATTTGAGGGATTTTGATTGAGAAAATTTGGCCTTTTTTGTCTTCTATTATTAGTCCTTGCAATCAGCGTACAGGCTGAAGTCACCGGCATTACGGTATCCTCGGCTTCTGATGGCACCAATACTGCAACTGCATTTGATAATTCTGAATTCCTAAAAGCGGCAGATATCACTGTTACTATAACTGTACTGGATGATGCCGACAATTTAGGCCCTGCGGACCTATATTACAAGACTGATGGAGAACTTGCAACAACAGGGGATACCAGTGTTTCCTTAACCACCTTGGATAGCTGGACTGATGGCACCACTGCAATGACTTTTACTGGCACAATTTCAGGCTTGGCCGATGCGGATCAAATTAATTTTATAGTTGTCGGGGATTCATCAACTGAAGACAATGGCGGGGCAGGATACGAGTTCCAGGTTGACGGGGGAGTTCCCACAATTTCCGCTTTGGACCCTGCCGATGCAGGTACTTCCAGCAATGTGGATCAACCAATAACCGCAACATTGGCCGATACCGGTTCAGGAATTGATGAAGCAACAATTTCAATGAATGTTGAGGGCACTGATTACACAACCGCCGATGCAGAACTTGCTTATTCAGCAGGAACAGTTACATTTACCCCTTCCACAAGTTTTACCGATGCCCAGGAAGTTAATATTACTCTCGATGTGAGTGATGCATTAGGAAACGCGGCAACACAGGCCTCCTGGATGTTCACAATCAGTGCTGCGGATACGACTGCTCCTGACGAAATTACAGGATTAACAGTTACAGAGTTAACGGACACAAGTGTCCAGTTGGACTGGACCGCAAGCGGAGCAGGGGATTTGGACCATTACAACATTTATCAGGAGACTTCCGCAATAACTGAGGTCAGTTCATTAACAGCTGTTGGAACTACAGACTCCTCAACAACCACTTATGAGGCAGATTCACTTACCACAAACATAAATTATTACTTTGCAGTTACCGCAGTTGATGGAGTCCCAAATGAAAACCCTATTCCTGCTGAAACAGTAAGTATTTCTCCCGGAACCCCTGCCGCACCGGGAAAGCCAAGTGTTTCTGCCGGAAATGGTGCGGTCACAATCAGCTGGAGCGCCCATGGAGAGGTTGATGTTACAGAAATTAAAATTTACAGAATTACTGCAGGAGATGCCTGGGATGCAAATACCTCGGTTACAACCGTTGCCACAGGCACAACTGAATACACTGATTCAGGATTGGGCAATGGAACCGGCTATTATTACAAAATCTCTGCCCAAGATGCCTTAGGCCATGTAAGTGCCGCTTCTGAAAGCAGTGATTTGGTGACGCCTGTGGAAAGCGGATGCAGTTTGGGAACCCCTAATGTTGAAAGTTCCACTCACACACATAATTCCTGGACAGCAAACGGAAGTGTTGATTTCAGCTGGGCAAGTGTAAGCAGCGCAACAGGTTATAGTTTTGTATTTGACCAGTCATCCTCAACAACCCCTAATGAAACAATTGATTTTCCAGCTACAGATTACACTGAAAGCAAAGCCGATGGTATCTTTTACTTCCATCTGAGGGCATGCACTGGAAGCTGCTGCGGAAGCACAAACCATTTCACAGTTAAGATTGACACCACGGGCCCAAGCACACCAAGTGATTTCACAGCCACCGCAAGGAGCGATGGAACAATAAGGCTTGAATGGGATGCATCAAGTGATGACGAGGTGGGAATGGGCAGCTATGAGGTTTACAGGAGTGTTTTCAGGGACTTCGGCATATCTGATTCCGGAACACATAAACTGGAAACAACCACCAACACATACTTTACCGATGATGACGCCGACCTTAGGGCAAATACAACATATTACTACAAACTAAGGCCGCTTGACGATCTTGGAAACCCTGGAAGCATGACTCCTGAGAGGAATGCAAGATCGGAGATTGGCTGCGATATAACAATCAATATTGATGTTGATGACTATGTGCGGGAAGGAACAGTGGATGTTAGTGTTTCCTCAGCAGGGGGGAGGATGTACGATACTGATGTGAAGCTGAAGTTTGACGGTAAAACCACCCGCCTGGAGGACAATAAGAATAATACCTCCCTTATTTCAACCTCATTTACGGTGGATAGTGGTGAAACCGGCAATGCACAGATTCTCATAATGGGATATGATTCAGAAGATAATTTGTGCGATGCATTGGCCGACTTTTATATTGATGCTTCCGAACCATCGATCACCTGGGAGGCGCCTGAGGGAAATGCCGAACTAAGCGGAATTGTTGACCTTAAAGCAGATGCTTCGGATGCGGGCTCAGGAATCAAAACAGTTAACTTTTATTACAAATCAACCGGTGACTGGGAGAAAATTTCAGGAGTTACCAAAAAAACCGGCGGGAATTATGTTTACAGCTGGGACACAAGCGAACTTGCGGATGGGCAGTATGAGCTAAAAGCTGAAGCAAAGGACAAGGCCGCAAATGCCGATGAGGCAATAATCTCGGTTTCACTGAAAAATAATGGAGAATCTCCTCCTGTGCCCCCTCCATCCGAAGAAACAACCTACAAAACCGCCAAATATAATTTCAGCAGCGACAACCTAGTTGGTTTGGTGAACGCCACCAATTTAATCGGCGCACAGTCAGAAAAAGCTGTTGAGCTTCTTTCGGAAAATGGTGTTGAAAGAAATCTGACAATTACAAAAAAGGGGACAGATTCCCTTGCCACATATGATGCGAAGATTGAAATTAAGTTTACAAACAACTCAGGGGAAACAAAAACAATCCAGATTATAGAATTCGTTCCAAAGAGCTTTGCAGAGGATTCCTCGGAAATTTCCGGGGGCTTTACTGTAATTGAATCCGACCCGATAATTAAATTCAGCGCAACTGTTGATGCGGGTGAATCAGCAACTTTCAGCTATGAGCTGCGAAACATTTCCAGGAACAAAGCCGATGCATTAATTGATGATGGAGTGATAAATGATTTCATTGCGCCTCCTGTTCCATTGCCAAGCGGGGAAACACCAAGATTCAAACAGGCTGCTGGCGGAGGGATTGACCTTGTCACAATCATAATAATCGTTATCATCATACTCGTTGTACTTGCCCTTATATTTGTGATGTTCGGCAGCGGGCTTTTCGTGAGGCACAGCTACAAGAAATACAAGAAAGGGAAAAGTGAAGGGGCAGGTCCATGGGGACTGAATGATGCCGTAAAGGATGTCCACAAGGGAGATTCCATTTGGTCCAATGTAAGCAGGGAACTGGATGACTGGTTCAATGCAAAGGAGAAGGGCGACAATGATTCAGGGAAATTCGCCTGGAGACCTGGCAGGGATTAAAGTAAAAAATTAGCTTATTTTAGGGATTAATTCCTGCGCATCTTTCTCATTCACCGCGGGAATGTATTTGTAGAAAATTTCCGGGGCATTGATTTTTTTTATCCTTGCAAAGTAAACCAGCAGGGAAATGATAATAAGGAATATTTCAGTGCTGGCTACTGAAATGAAATCCAGCGGAATTCCCAATAACTGGTTCTCAATCAGGATAAGAATCGGCGGGAAAATTATTGAGAATAAAAGTGAGAAGGTCAATCTCTCAATAAGGTCAATTTCCCCCTTTTTGGTGAAAAATGCCAGTGTAATTGCATAGCCCGGAATGGTCACAACAAGGATGAAAAGTATTGTTGATATTATGAAATCCAGCATTTGAACCAAGAATAAGTAGGGGGGGAGAGATTAAAAATCTTTTCCAGCAGAATTTCTTAGTTAACAGCCCCGTAGTCTAGTGGCCAAGGATACTGCCCTCTGATATTTTATGACCAAATAGGGAAAGGCAGTGACAGGAGTTCGAATCTCCTCGGGGCTATTTTCTATACTTTTATATATCAGTTTATCCTTATTATTGACAAATGAGACACATTATAGTTTTATTTTTGATTATCGGGTTGTTCTCCCTTGTAAACGCAGCTCCGCTTGTAACTATAGATGATCCAACCACCATAACTGACGGAAATCCTACTGAGCCAGCGTTTGATATCACTTTTACAATTGCCGAGCCAGATCCCAGCTTTGACCTTCTAGGATATCGGGTTGTTATTGGGCACATGAATATAACTAACCCTTTGTTGTCAGACCCTTTTTATGATTCTTTACTGGTACTTGAATCCAATGACGGAACCTATACTCACACTGCTTCATGGAGCAATATTGAGGATGGGCAATATGATATTGTCGTAGTTGGGGCAAACACTGCTACTCCAATTGAAATAGATTATGATTTGCTTCAAGACATACTTGTAATAAATACCTCCGATCCCCCTGAATTTTATAGCGGGGTTAGAGCCATTCTATTTGAAGACAGCGCCGGGGCAACATTTAATCTCAACGATCTTTTCTTTGATAGAGACAATGATCCTTTAACTTTTTCAAGTCTTGATGCTGATGATTGCACAGCAGGGGGAGGTTCTTTATTTTCCAGCTCTACCATCGAACTTAACGGGGATTCTGTTAATATTGGTGCCCCGAGTAGGACAATTGCAGGAGATTATGAAGATTGCGCAGTGTCGGTGGACGCTTTCGACGGGGGCAGCACCACAACAGGAAATTTCATAATAAGGGTTTATAAGGCAGGGGATCTTGAATTTAGCCTGTGCCTTGATGAGGTTGCACCTGCAGGTTATGATACTTGTTATCCTGCAAATGCTTTGGATGATTTGATAATTGATCCATGCCCTGGGGGACCTCCCTGCACAACTCCATATTGTTTGGGTTATGAAATCCAAAACAATCTTTCAAGTTCAATAATTACAAAACCCCTTGATTTGGTTTTTGTGCTTGATGCGAGTGGAAGCATGCAGGAGGAGATTGATTCTGTAATGGGTTCTATTGTACTTATTGCAAACACAGTACTTACCCTCTGCAATGCTGCCGAAAATCCGCCGGAAGATTGTCTCAAGATCGGGATTTCAATAATGGAGGGAACTAGCGCGACATACCCGTTTTTTTATCGGGAGGATTTGACTACAAATTTGCTGCTCGTCGCCAGTAAGATTGGCAGTGTTGAGGTCGGTGGCGGGCATGAACCATGGGCTGATTTCATAATAAACACTATTGATGCATCAGCAACAGAGCCTACTGGGCGCACCATTCCTCAGATGTCCTGGAGAGAGGAGGCATCAAAATTAATCATATTACTCACCGATGCAAGCAACGATTGCCAGGAAGCAAAATTTGGGCCTATAAATTATCTATCTACTGAAATACAAAACTATGCTGTTCCCGAAGAGATAACTGTTTCGGCAATTTATTCAACTGATCACGATCCCAGCTGTGATAATGCTGGTTGCGCAGGATTTCCCCTCTGCCCAGCAGGGGAAATAACTATTGTTACAAACGCAAATGGCGGGATTGCAAGACCTTATACCGACCCTTCAGAAATACCTGAAATAATTGACGAGTTGATTACAGAGCAGATAACCTCAGATATTATGACTATTGAAAGCGAATCCAGTTCAGGCATGGATGTTACAGTAGACGGGGTGATTGTGCCAACCGCAAATACTGTAAATAGGGGAGACACAATAACAGGGGAGATTTGTATTGACATTGATGAGACCCCCTCAATCGATGAATATTTCAAACTTGACATTACTATATATGATGATTTGGGAAATCCCATTTGGAATGATTCTGCTTTGCTAACCCTGGATTTTGCCGGAGTAGGGCCCCCAATTCCGGAAGATATTTTTATTCTGAAAAATATCATAACTGAAAAATATGAAGTTTCAGTTTGGGAAGAAACTTCGAGTTTTGATTCCGAAGACCAGCTAAAGGTTTCAGCAACAGTGGCGAATAATCATTCCGATGCTTTGGATGCCACTGTTTATCTTGAAATAAAAAGTTTAGACGGGACACCACTGCTTTCTGACTCTTCAACTGAAACTATTGTGGCTTTAAACGAAACTACAGTTAGCTTTACTGAAACCTTGACCTCTTTTGACCCTGGCAGTTATAAAATAACTATGCGCGTTGATCCGCCAGGCATTGGTGAGGAATATCTTAGTAATAATGAGCAAAGTAAATACATATCAGTCAGCACATTTAAATCTGTATCAGTAGCTGAGATAAATCCATTATTAGTTGTTTTCGTTTTGCTTTCAGTACTAATTATTTTAAGAAAGAGTTGAAATTTTCTCTTTAAATTTCACAAAAACCGCAGCGCCAATGGGGCCAATTTCCACAAACTTGGTTTTGTTAATGCCTTCCCCAAAAACGAGGTCGGCCTGTCCATGTCCCCATACTCATTCAGGAATTCTTCCACTCCGGCATTCTTTATGTTGCGGAATGTCTTGTCCATTTTGTCCTCGCCCATTTTTGAAAGGAAGTTATGGATTTTCCAGTGGCTTTTCAGCTCCTTATTGAGGGGTTTCAGATGCGAATAGTAGCTGCTAAGGGAAGTTCTTTCCTTGAAATAGCCGCCAATTGCCTTGCACAATGCCTCGGCAGCAGTTATTCCTGTAATGACCCCCCCTCCTGTTGATGCCTTGGTCTGGAAGGCGGCATCCCCCACAAGAAACAGGTTGTCCTTAATCAGGTTTTTTGGGGGCAAGCCTATGGGAATTAGTGCGCTTGATTTTGAATAAAATGACCCTGTGAAATTCTTTTCCGAAACAAATAGGTCAAACGCGTTCTTTACATTTCCCTCGCTTGTGGCAATGCCAACCCTTGCAACAGCCTCACTCTCAGGAATTACCCACGCGAAAAAACCCTTCGCATAATCCCTGAAATAAACCTCCACAAATTTTTTGTTGAAGTTCCCTTTTACCTTTGCCTGATAGGCGTGGACAAAGTCCTTTGGGGAGGTGTTAACGCCTACCAAAGTCCTCATTTTGGAGGTGACTCCATCGGCGCCGACAACATATTTCGCTTTCAGCAGCTCTCCCCTTGTTCCGGCCTCAACAAAAAGGGTTTCATTCCTGACATCAATCAGTTTTGTGTTGAGCCTGACCTCAACCCCCTTTTCCTTCGCCTCCTTGTAAAGCGACTTGTCAAACATTTCCCGGTCAATTACATATGCGACAGTTCTTGATCTTTTAACCTCAAGCATTTCATTGTGCGGGGAAAAAATTCTCGCCCCCTTAATCTCATTAACAAGGGAATCCCCAAGATTCAGTTTTAGGCCCTTAACCCCTGAGGCACTTATCAGGCCTGCGCAATTCACGGGCTTTCCTATTGCAGAATGCTCCTCCAAAAGAACCGTTTCCCAACCCTCCTCCTGCAATCTCCTTGCAAGATGCAATCCTACAGGACCTCCCCCAACAACAGCAACCATATACATTTTATCCCGAAATAATTGGTATGGAAGATTATTTATATTTTCCCTGGAATTTCCAATGAAATTCCAGAATTCTTCCCTTAAGGCTAATATATTAGTTTGTGGTTATTATTTCACATGAAAAAAGCGATTCTATTAATTTCCGTAATACTCCTTTCGGGATTGGTTTCAGCAACTGCATCCCTCCCACTAAAACTCGATTTCGGCACAGCCAGCTCCCCAGTAATGTCGGGCTATACTCAGTTCACGGCAGACGCATACAGTCCATCAATCGGCTATGGCTGGGATAATTTAACCAGCATATATGCAACCGACCGGGAACTGGGGAATGATTTGGAAAGGGATTTGCACCAGATAAATGCTGAGCATGAGTTTCTTATTGATGTTCCCAATGGCGAGTATAATGTAACCCTGCATTTCTATGATGCAGTATTTAGCCAAGGACTTATGAATGCCGATATCGAAGGGCAGAATGTAATCACTGACCTTATGCTGCCCTATGGAACCCACTCAACCCAAACATTTGAAACCTCAGTAACAGATGGGCAGCTGACAATAAGGATTTACAACTCTAATCCGGGTGCTGGCCTTATTTTGAATGGTCTGGAAGTTGAGGAAGTTGGGGGCTGCAGTGAGGGAGTAACAAGGGCCTGCCAAACAAGCCTGGATGGAATCTGTTCAGAGGGGGAGGAAACCTGCTCAGCAGAAGAATGGGGGCCCTGCGAGCAAACAGTTTTTCCTGAAACAGAAACCTGCGGAAACGGAATCGATGAAGATTGTGATGGTTCTGACCTCCAATGCCCATCAGAAGGAATAATCTTCGAGGATGATTTTGATTCTTGGACAGATATGGCTCCTGAAGATGATTATATTATTTGGAATACTAATACTTCTGATTTAATCACTTCTTCTGGTGGAAAATGGGATATTGGGGAGAGTGCGGGTTGGAGCACTTATGGAAAACCAGATACAGAAGTTATTCATTATAATGGACGATTAAATAGCGCAGCAATGGTAATCAATCATGAAGATAGGCATAATACTTCTGGCGGCATAATTAAATGGCTTCCTGAAAGAACTCACGATGAGTTATATTATAGGTGGTACATCAAATATGACCCTACTTGGACTTGGACAGATGGTACTGGTCAGAAACTATCAAGAATAAGATGGATTTTGCCAGAGGAACCTTTGAAGCACGGTGACCCAGATGATATTATTGTAAAATTCGTATGGGCTCGGAAGGCTTTCAATATTTACCCCCTTACCGATGGAAGAACTGTTTATGCTAATCCTGAAGTTTGCATGACTGGTTTAGATGCATGTACTAAGAATTATGGCGAGGGCGACTGGATTTCTATGGAAACATACATAAAATTAAATGATGAGGGAGTAAATAATGGAATATTAATTGTGTGGATTGATGGAGAGAAAGTTTTTTACATGAATGATGTATTGCTAAGAGATGATGCTTCTAGACACCTTACCTCAATAAGTATTGGGGATAATTTAGATAGTGTGCCTTGGACTGAGCCGGAAGAGAAACCAATGTGGTGGGATGATATTGCTTTTAGTACGGAATATATCGGGCCTGTAGAATGCCCGGATTCAATTGAGATTACTCCTGAAAATGTAGGAACTTGTTATTGTGGCACTGGACAACCAAATCCAGATTGCGCAAATCCTGCAGGCCCATGTGATCCTGGAAGCAGCACAATTTGTATTGAGCCAAATGTAATTGCATGTGAAGGGATAGTTGATAGTGGTTATTGTGTTGATGGTGTCTGGCAGCAGAGTTTGGAAGGGGGAATCTGCGAAACCACCCCCGAACACTGCAAGTATGCAAGCAACAGGGCTGATGAGGGGGACAGCAGTTTTGAAAACCCGTGGAATATAACGCAAGCTTATACTCTTGTCCAGGCAGGGGATATTGTCTATTTCCGCGGGGGATATTATGATGTTAGTGGCGGCACACCAAAGATAACTGCTTCCGGAACAGCAGATGCATGGATTACTTTCAAGGCATATCCTGGGGAATTGCCCCACCTTGACGCAAAAAATACTGGAAACTGCCCCATGAATTTTCTCGCTGATGGCCCGGATTACAGGACAAATAATATCATTATTGACGGATTTGAAATGTCAAATATAGGGGAAACCCCTGGGACCAGCAATTATTGTTCAGGCGCAATTAAATTTGACATGATTGTTGGCGAGCTTATCGGGGAGAACATAATAATCAGGAATAATGTTTTGCATGGGATGAGTGCATGTGTAAATAATCCAGTATGCAGCAACAGAGGCATGATTATGATTGGGATGATAAACAATGTAATTGTTGAAAATAATACTATTTATGACATAGGACATGACAGCCAAAATTCAGCAGGGATTTTTGCAATGCCCGGCGGCTATAATTGGGGCCCGAATTACGGGATTAATGTTACAATCCGGAATAACCATATTTATGACGCAAGCGGGCTTGCCCGCTGCATAAAAATCAAATACCTAAACCATGGGCCATATTATATCCACGACAATGTTTTCCATGACTGCTCTGTTGCTGTAAGCATATGGGCATTGGATGGGCTTGAGTTTTACAATAATCTTGTTTATAATGTTGCCAACGGAGTTCATGAAGGCTCTGTTGGGCCAGGATATCCAGATGGATGGGACTTTTATGATGTGCCAAACAAATACTACAATAACACATTCTATAATTGCACTGGCATCAACAATGCAGCTTTAGAATTTAGGGACGATAATGATGTTTCTAATAGGATAATTAGCGACAATATCTTTGTTAATTGCTCAAGTTATGCTACCATTAATGTCGTGGATGAGGCACTGGACTATACGAAAATCAGTTCCAATCGCAACTGCGCATATTATCCAGGTTCGACCTATTTAAGATACCATGATCAATATGACTGTGATGATGGATGCCTTAGCTTTGAACAGGTGCAGCAAGCCCCGTATTATTACGAGCTAGGTTCTGTGAAACTTACTGAATCGCAGGCAGCAAACCTGTTTGTTGACCCGGTAAATGGCGATTTGCATCTTAACAACCCTGATTTATGCCCTGGAATGGGCGCTTTTGCAGGCTCTTTCCAGCAATGCAATGTTGACGCGCAAGCCTGCACGATTTCTCTCGGAACAATAAACACCTGCATGCAAAATAACCTGCAGTATCAATACACTGCAACCGAAACTGTGGAGAATACAGTCAGCGGGCTGCAGGCAAATGGCGCCTACAACATAAAAATCGAAAATTTAACTGCTGAAACAGAGCAGAATATTTCAGGGAATTCAAATTCAGCGGGAGTGTTGGGGTTCAGCAGCTGATTTTATTTCCCAAATCTTCGCTGCCTTTCATAGTAGTCCCTTACTGCAGTAGTAAGGTCTGCCTCGTTCATTTCAGGCCAGTACTTATCCAAAAAGTAGAGTTCAGAGTAAGCAGATTGATAAGTGAGAAAGCCGCTAAGCCTTTGGGTTCCGGAAGTGCGAATTAATAGGTCAGGGCTGGGGAAATCGCCATAGAGATATTTTCCGAAATTTTTTTCATTCACAGAATCCAAATCAACCTTATTTTCCTTTGCATCAATAGCAAGTTTCTTTGCTGCGTCAACTATTTCTGCCTGACCGTTGTAGCCCAGGGCGAGATTGATTGTTTTGTTGGAGAAGTTTTCCGTGAATTTTTCGGCGTCGGCCATTTTATCCTGCAGCTTCTGCGGGAACATATTTCGTCTCCCTATAAATTTCAGTCTAATCTCATTAACATCAAAACTGCTGCCCTCACTGACCTTGTTCAATTCCCTCTCAAAAATTTTGAACAGTGCATGAAGCTCTAATTTTGTCCTGTTCATGTTCTCAAGGGAAAGAGTGTAAAAAGTTCCCACCTTAATCTGCGGGTACTTAAGCAGCCAGTCAATGACCTCATGGGCCTTGTTGGTCCCTAACTGATAGGACTGAAGTAGATTAATTCCGCCAAGCTTTGCATATCTGCGGTTTCCATCAGGAATAAATGCAATCGAATTTAGTTCCAAGCATATCACCCTAAGGGCTCTAAGTCAGGCCCTTGCATAACTTATAAATCCTCTTTATATTTTTAAGGTTATCTTTAAATAGTTGCGAATCCATTATATTCCCAAAGGTGCAACAAATGAAGAATAGGCTTTCCCCTAAAAAAGACAGGATGACAAGAATCCTAACAGACATGAGGGACAAGCTTGATGAACTCGATGACTTAAGGGCAGACCTTGAAAAAGAGGAAGGAAAGGTAATTAGCTCGGCACAGACCAAATCACTGCTTGAGGAGATACATGTGCCTGAGCTGAAGATAATAAAAGAGGCCAAAAGCAAAAACTGAAATGATTCCTGATGCTTAGAAACGAATCCACTAATTCCGCCATAATTGGAAATCTGAAATTTGCGGACAATTTTCTGCGAAAGTTAAAGGGACTGATGTTTGAGCAGAAAAAGAATTTTGATTATGGGCTGGTTTTTGAATTTTCTAGGGAATCAAGAATCGGCGCAAGCATCCATATGCTGTTTGTGTTCTTTCCGATTGATGTCGTGTACCTTGATTCAGGGAGAAAAGTTGTTGATGTTGCGACAGTTAATCCATGGACTATAAACTACACCCCGAAAAAGGCGGCGAAGTATTTGGTTGAGCTTCCTGTTGGAAAGGCAAAGGAAATTAAAATCGGAAATGAATTGAGCTGGAAATAATTAGGATTAATAAATTTTTAAAAAACAGAGAGGAAAGCCGGTTTTTAAGCCAAACTTTCCTCCATTGCCTTTTTGTCTTCGATACAGAATTTGGGGTGATAATTTGCCCTCTGTTTATGTAATGGGCTTTCCCATATAAAAAGCTTTTCCTATTTGAAAATCAAACCCCTTTTTGGCAATATATTTAAATAAGCTATAAAGAAGTGATATATAATAGGTAAATTGCCTTTAATTTCGATAAGAATTTGGGGATGGGTGCCTTTATGGATTTAAGCGAATATTTTAAAAGAAATGATGCCCTTGGGCCAAGTATAAAAGAACCAGAAAAAAGGTGCAGGGTTTGCGGGGATGATGTTGTAAAGGGCGACCCTTTTTTGTACTATCAAAAATTCTGCTCCGAGAGATGCAAGGAAAAATATGTTCATTTTAAGGACTAAATCTAATTCCGAATACTGCCGAAAGGTATTTAAATAACTTAAGTGTTATATTTTGCCATGGGTTTTACTAAAAAGATACTGTTAATTTTTGCGATTTTAATTGCGATGGCTGCAACTGTTTCTGCCGGTGCTGCCCTGAATCAGCCTCAAACAGATATCAATTTTGTTGTTAATTATGGCTATGCCTCAACCGGGGCATTGGACATTAACTTCAATATTCTGGATTTAAATGTCTCCGCAAATGCGACTGATTCAAATCTTTCAATTGCGATTTACTATTCTACTAGTGCTGGTGGCTTGGATAATTTAATTTATGACGGAAATATTGTTGATGCCGTAATTAGCTGTAATGGAACAACGGACTTCACCACAATGACCAACTGCGGTTACAGCTGGCTTGATGTCAATAATGTCGCTGACGGAAATTATTACATCGACATAAATATTTCGGACTTTAATGTCGGCACTGAGCAGGTTCAGGACAGCAATGTTGGCTCCTCACTTTATACGTTTAAGTTTGAGTCAACCCCCACAATTACTTTCCCAGTATCAGGCACAAATACATATGTTACTCCATTTACCATGACTTATTCTGCATTTGAGGATCCGGCAATAGATACTTATTTCGTTTCCCTTGACAGCAATGTTGCGGGCGTGGAAGTAAATAACGCGGGCAATCTAACTTATAATTTTGGAAATGTATCTGCAGAAGCACATACAATATATTTAAAGGCAATGGATGGCGATAAGAATACGCTAACAAAATCCATAACATTTACACTTGCTGACCGCACCGGGGGGGGGAGTGGACCATACTGCGGTGACGGAACCTGTTATTGGGACGAGGATTCAACAAGTTGCCCGGAGGACTGTTCTGAAGTTTGCGGGGATGGTGCATGCACAAGGACTGAAAGTGTGGGCAGCTGCCCGGAAGATTGTACTGTAACCATTGTTTGCGGAGATGGAATATGCGACCCAACAGAGAATGGAAGTGGCCCAAACAGCTGCCAGGAAGATTGTGAGGGAACAACCCCCGGACAGCAGAAGAGAGAAACCTTAAGGGAGAGAACATTCACAGGGAAACCAACCTCCCAAGAAATGGTTGATTTGCTTACAAGAGTGGGAGCTTCACCAAACGCCATTGAGAAGGCAAGTGCCGCTGTGGGAAAAACAACCGTCCAAAGAGAGGTTACTGTTGAGAAAATTACCTCTGCGGAGGGGGATGTTAGCTATCAGGCAACCATTACCCTTACCATTTCAAACGCAAGCGGCAAAACATTGAAAAATGTTAAAATTCTTGAGGAAATTCCGAAATCAGCGGCAGAAACCGCAACCAAACTAAGGGGGAATTTCTCAGTTCTATTAGATGATCCAATCATAGAATTTGACACAAAAACACTTTCCCCAGGAGAAACTATCAGTTTCAGTTATTATATTGATGAGGAAGTAAGCCAGGCCGCATTAAATGATTATTCGGCACCGGTTGTAAGCAATGCGGAAGAGGAAGAAATTCCTGTAGAAAGCTGTGCAGGCGTGAACTGTGACGATGGCAATCCATGCACGAATGACAGCTGCTCAGAGGGCAATTGTAGCTATGTGCAGGTTGCTGATAGTACAAGCTGCGGATTTGGAAATGAATGTAAAGCAGGCACTTGTGTGGCCATTACTGCCCCGCCAGGCGGCGATGATGATGCAGCATCAGGGGATATGACCCTGTTAATTGTTGTTGCAGTGGTAGTGATTATAGGTATTGCTGCATACTATATCTACACCCATCAAAAGTAATTCTTTAAATAGTTCTTTTTACTTGTTTAATGGCTATAGGGGTTAGCTATGGATGATAAAAAATTCACTTTTTTAATTGCCTTATTTTTAGTTCTTTCAGCTGTTATAATTCCCACTGTCAATGCAGCAAGCTGCGGAGACGGCTCATGCGACACTGGAGAAAATTCCTGCACCTGTTCGGTGGACTGCGGAACCTGCTCAGGGCCTGTGCCCGGCAAAAGCTGCAGGGAATACTCTTGCACTGAGGAGGATATCTGCTCAATTCAAATTGAAACCAATTGCTGCGGGAATGATTTGTGCGAAACAAGGGAAAGTTATGGTAACTGCCCTGCTGACTGTACGCCTACCTCGATAACAATAGAGGTAATCAATCCAGACGGGGAAGATCAGTATCTGAGGGGGGAATTTGTTAATCTTAGGGTTGAAATTACTGCCAATGGAAGAGGCATTGCCAGTGCAAAGGTTAAGGCAACTGGGTTTTTTGGAACAACGACCCTTTTCAATGACGGAAGGCACGGGGATGAATTAATCAGCGATAATGTATATGCTACCTGGATTGAGTTACCCGTTGACCTTGAACGCGGGGAGAAAGAGGTAGTGGTGAGTGCCGAGTTTATTGGATTGGTGGATGAGGAAACAATTGAAATTAATTTCAAACCTGAACTAACTGCCGATTTTGATATTGAGGGGATTTATTTCCTCGGAGATATTATTGATATTGAAGGCTATGTTAAAGCACATAAGAAGGGGATTTCCATTCCCTTGATAGTTGTTTTTAAAACCGGAGAAGAAACATTGCATGAGGCAGAAATAATTTCTGAAAGTGACGGAAAATTTTTGTATAATTACCATACAAACTTTCTTGAAGAACCCGGCATCTGGTTTGTAAGTATTGAAGGTTTTGACCTGAACAACAACAGCGCATCTCTGGAGAAGAGCATTCTTGTCAGGGAACCCATTCCTGAATCACATTTGGAAATTGAATTAATCAAGGGGTTGGAAAAAAGCTACATGCGGGGAGAAGAGATAGAGTTTATTTTAAGGGTAACCGACAGGACTGAGGAGGAAATCAGGGGGGCAAATGTGAAGATTCTTATGGGTGATGAAACAGTCTCTCTTGTCGAGGTTAGAAGCGGACAGTATTCGGCACTTTATAAGATTCCCAGAGACGAACCACTGGGTAAAAGAAGTCTTGGAATCAGTGCTAGAAAGGAGGTTGAAAATCTGCTGTTTAGTGGTTCGGAAACATTTTTTACCACCATTGAACCCATCGCCCTTTCTATCGAGATTATTGAGCCCAGAGAGAAGCGATATAAGGTGGGGGACACAATCCCTATTGAGGTTGATGTGAGCTATGGTTCGCTGGATTTTATTGAAAAGGGAACTGTAATCGCACTTATCAATGGGAGGGAGATAATTCTGAATGCCGTTGGTGTTGGGCTGTTTGAAGGAGATTATTTTGTTGAGGAAGAGGCTGAGGGGGAAATGAAGTTTGAGGTGAGGGCAGAGGATGAATATGGAAACTCAAACTTTGTTGAAAAATCAATCCTTATTTCCGGGAAGAGCATTGTTTTTGACATTATGAAAAACCTTGCAATAATTGCGATTGTTGGCGCCGTTCTCATCTCAGTGGGGATGATTACCGCATTTTTCATAATTCAGAGAAGGCGTATTGGCAAGCTCATCAGCAGGAGAACGGAGGTCGAGGAACTGGAGACAGAATTGCAGAGGAAATACTTTGACGAAACCTCAATTTCCAAGGTCGAGTTCAAGGACGGCATGGGAAAGTATGAAATGGAATTAAAGGTCCTGGATGAGGAAATTGCGAAATTAAAGGAGAAATAGAAAGAATTTAAAGGAGAAAATACAAGATACATAGAGGGGTTAAATGGTTGAATTCATTGATAGGTTTAAGGAATGGGTTAGCGAAAGAACGGGTTTTCTTTCAGGGAGCGATAAACCACCTAAACCTAAAAAGCCAATTGAGAGAAAAGACGGGGAATTTGAGGACTCACTGATTATTTTTGACCATTACAAAGACGCCAAAAAAGTTGTTGACGATGTAATTCCTGCAAGAGTGAGTAAATTCGATGAACTTATACGAGATAGGGGAATTGAACGTGGCTCAACAATACTTATTTCCGGCGGTTGCGGAACAGGAAAAACGACTTTTGGTCTGCAGTCACTTTACAACGGGGCGATGAAGGGGGAGAAAGGAATCTATATCTCATTTGAGGAAGAGCCAAAGAAAATTAAGAAGCATATGAAAAACAATTTTGGCTGGGATATCCAGAAGCTTGAAAAGGCCGGGAAGATTGCCGTATTGAAATTCGACCCGACAAAAATTTCGCGCTCGATGGAGGAAGAAATACTGAAAACCAGCGGCGGATTAAGAATTCCCCTGAAGAAAATTCGTTTGCCATTTGTTCCTGACAGGGTTGTTGTTGATTCCCTTTCAGCACTTTCCATAGCCTTCGATGACAAGGAGAATTACAGGAAGTACATAAGGAAATTATTCGAGACTTTTGAGAAAATAAACTCGGTGAATTTTGTGCTTGCTGAAACCGAACAGGACCCGACAGTTTACAGCAGGACAGGGACAGAGGAATTTTTAGCTGATGGGGTTATTGTGCTTTACAATTTGAAGAAAAATGAGAGAAGAGAGAATGCCCTTGAAATACTCAAGCTGCGTAGCAGCGACCATGTGAAGAAAATGGTCCCATATAAAATAACCAATAATGGGATTGAAATTCAGGGATGAAATTTTCAGATTTTAGATAGGTATTTTTCAAGGTCTCTGTAGTCATTTTTCCTTTCAAGAAGACACACAATTACAATATTTGGTTCAAGCACAACATAAATCAGTCTTGTTTCTTTGCCCTTAAGATTCAGCCTTACCCTAAAAACCCTGTTGAATCTTTTTGAATGGATTCTCTTGAACTTGAAAGGGTTCTCCTTAATAATCTGGATTTTTTGCTTTATTATTCTCTTGCTTTTTTCGTCCAATTTCTCAATTTGTCGAAGGAAGAAATCCAGAGCCTTAATTTTGAAGCTCATTCCAATGCCTTCATAATCTCTTTTTCATCAACAAATTTCTTTTTCTTCACGGACTTTTCAATAAGGGAATCAATTAGTTCTATTTCCTTACTGCTAAAGAATTCATCGAAATCGCCTTTTTCGAAAATCTTCTCCCTCAATGATTCCATCAACAAATCCTGCACATTTCTGTACCCGTAACTATCGGCAAATGATTCGGCAGAATCGTAAAGGTTTTTGGATATTTTCAGATTTATTTGTTTGGTAGCCATAGATATCTATAGATATCAAATAATATTTAAATCTTATGCATAATCTTAAAAAAAGATAAATACCTAAATATAGACAATTGACGTAATTTTGGTGTTTATATGAAGTTGATTGTCGATGAGGGGAAATGCGATAATTGCCTCAAATGCCTGGAAAATTGCCCTAATGAACTGGAATCCATCGCAACAATAAAATGCCTCCATTGCAAGCCAGAAAAGGCTGCCTGCGTTATGAGCTGTGGGAAAAATGCCATTTATGAGGTTGCTGAAGGGATACTCTCTATCGATATTGAATTGTGTGATGGATGCGGGGACTGTGCAAAGGCATGCGAGCAGGGAGCTATTGAAATTTCAGGGAGAGGTGCAAAAAAGTGCGATTTATGCGCCGGGAATGGCTTTTTTATGCAGTGTATTGAGGCCTGCGAAAAGGGGGCAATAAGGCTGAAAAGGTCCTGGAGGGAGATGGAGGTGGCAAATAATCTGATGGGTTGGGGAATGAGGAAGATAGAGGAGCATGAAAAATGCAGGACACTAAAAACCAGAAGCAATCAGGAAATAGTAGAACTGAGAAACGGGAAGAAAATATTTTGCATAAATGGCTTTCCTGAGCTCACAGGGCAGGAAGCATTTTTGCTAAAGCAATTGCTTGAGGAATTCAGGGAGGAAAATGGGGCCGGCAATAAAAGCACTAAAGTGGTTCTCAAAAAAATATGCGAACGTAATTCCATAGCCCTTGATGAGGAACAGGAGAATTATTTGGCAGAATTGGCCTCTGAAATTTCGTTTCGGTTTGCGCCGATTTCAGCATTCCTTGAGAACGAGGAAATTGAGGAAATTGCACTCACTGGTTTGGGGCGAGAAAATCCGGTTTATATTTATGATTCCTCATTTGGCTGGATGGAAAGCAACATTTATTTTTCAAGCGAAATCTTTGCAAAAAATTTGGTCAATAGAATGGCAAGGAAGATTGGGAGGAGATTGAGTGTTCAGACCCCGAGGATTAATGCGGTTCTCCCTGACGGGTGCAGAATCAACGCATGCATTGAGCCTGTTTCATTTTCAGGACCGGCATTCACAATCCGCAAATTCAGGAAAAACCCATTCACCCCCCTTAATCTCATTTTGGGGAAAACAATAAGTGCAAAAGCTATGGCTTTTCTTTGGATGGTTTTGGAGACAGATTCCTCCCTTCTTCTTTGCGGAAACACAAGCTCAGGAAAAACCACAACACTAAATGCCCTGTTCAGCTTTATCCCGCTAGATGAACGAATTATCGTTGTCGAGGAAACTCCGGAAATAAAAATTCCGCACAGGCATAAGCTAAGCCTCAATACGGTCGTGGAATCTGATATCGGGATGCAATCATTGATAACCGACACCTTAAGGATGCGGCCTGACAGGGTTATTGTCGGGGAGGTAAGAAATAGGGAGGAGGTGCATGCATTCATTGACACCCTCCTTGCAGGGCAGGGGAGGGGGAGTTATGCAACATTCCATGCGCAATCCGGAGAAGAGGCGCTTACAAGGCTTAAGAAAATGGATGTAATGGAAATGGACCTTGCTTCCATCGATTTGGTGATTGTCCAGAGGAGGTGGAACAATATTGATTTGAAGAAAAGAACAAGAAAAGAAATGAGAAGGGTTGTTGAGATAAGCGAACTTAAAGAGAAAAAAGGGCAGATTAGAATAAATAAATTATTTGATTATAATTACCAAAAAGGAATTCTCCAAGAACTGGGGAAGAGTGAAAGGCTTATGGAAAAAATAGGGCGAACATTCAATCTCAGTGCGGCAAAAATCAAAAAAGAACTGGTAAAAAGGGAGAAATTCCTCCTGAATCTTTCAATGAAGGGCCTTAGCCTGGAGGAATTCTGCAAAAATCTGGGGGAATTTTAATTGCTCGATAAAATTTTTGATGCAACTGCCAACAACCTGAAGGCCGCCCAGATGGATATAGATTTGAATAAATATCTGCTAAATTCAGTAAAGTATTCCCTTCTTGCAACGGTTTTTTTCTGGTTTATTTATGCCCTTTTTTTCAAGGAAATAATTATTGGTTTTGCGTTTGCAATTGGGTTTTTTGCGGCGGCGATTTGCTTCTTCCTCTATCTTCCTGTGCTGAAAAAGAAAAAACTTTCGGCAGAAATTGAAAAGGACCTTCCCCTTGCACTTATGGCAATCAGTGCAGAACTTAACACGAATATTGGCTTTGAAAAGGCGCTGAAAAATATCTGCAAAGAGGACTATGGCCTGGTTTCAAGGGAATTCCAAAAAGTTTGGGTTGAGGTCTCAGCAAAGGGGGCATCCTTGCAGGAGGCATTTATCTCTTTGGGGGAGAGATATGATTCGAGCATTCTGAAAAGGGCGCTTTCACAGCTTGCAAATGTTTATGAGCAGGGGACAGGAAGAATGTGCGGGGAATCAGTGAAACGGGTTGCAATGGAACAGCTTGCAAGGCAGCAGGCAGAAGCGAAAGAGTTTTCAGGGAAGTTGGTTGTGTTTTCGCTGATGTTTATCGCAGTTTCAGCAATAATTCCTGCAATGTTTCAGGCATTTATGATTGTGGGGAGCATGTTTATGGAAATTGGGTTCAGCGCAATTGAAGTTCTGTTAATTTCAGCAATTGTTTTTCCGCTGATAGATATTTCCATTCTCTTCTACATAAAAAATAAAACGCCATTGTTTATGAGGGATTAATATGGAAGCAATAAATTATGTTTTCGGCAGGGGGCGGGCAGAAATCTTTTCACTTGTACTGGAGCAAAACGGTTTTCATGGGGGAATTAAAAGATTCTGGAAAATTGTCGTCCTGCAGGCAGTTGGCTTCTACCTCCTTTCACTTGCAATTTTGCTTTACTTGAATTTTGGCGAATTAATTGTAATTGCGGTTCCATTTATTGTTGCCACTTTAATATTTCCCCTGAACTACTTAATCCAGTCATTCATAAATGAGAACAGGAAAAGGGAGTTGGAAAATATCATTCCCGATATGCTGTTGCAGGCATCGGTTTTTCCAAAGGGCACGCCGATAATGAAAATAATTTCCTACCTTGCGGGAACCAAACAGGGTTCTTTATCCAGTGAATTCAAAAAATGCCAAAATGAAATTGAGAGGGGGGCATCTGTTGAGGAAGCATTGAGGAATATTTCGAAGCGGAATAAATCAAAAATAATAGGGCGGGCTGTAAGGCTGCTTGTGCAAGGGTATAATTCAGGCGCTGATTTGTGCGACATCCTGAAAGAAACTGCGGAGGATATGATGGAAACCAACAACATCCTTCGCCAGCGGATGTCAACATTAATTGTGGAAAAATACACCCTTCTTTTTGCAGGGGGGATTATTGTCCCCCTTGTTCTGGGGTTGCTTGTGGGGATGGTAAATGGGCTGAATTTTTCCTCCATGGCCGAATTATCTATAGGGATGGATTCCGCACAGCGAACTGGGATAATAAATGCCGCCCTGCTTGGGAATATTCTCTACATCGCAGAATATTCAATAATTGCCAGCCTTTTCATCGCAAACCAGGAGAATAACATGAAAAAGGCGCTTATTTACGCGACTTTTCTAATGCCTGCTAGTTTGGCTGTTTACCACCTGGCGCAGATGCTTTAAGTGATTTAAATTATTATCATCTTCTGCGCCCTGCCCTCCCCCTTCTTTTCACCATATTAATTTTTGAAATCATATCTCCTGCAAGCGTATGGTGTCTTCTATTTATTATTTCTATCCCCCTTGCGGCCATTTGTCTTCTTCCTGGTTGCGCCATGTGGTATGCGGGCATAACTTCTATTTCCCCATGACGTTTAACCATTTCTCGCAGTGTCTTTTTTTCCAGGTCAGATGCAATGAATTTTCCCATAAATTCTTCAACTTCTTTAAAACCACCGCCGCTTTGGTTCGAATAAGAATTAAGATTTGCAAAAGGATAGTTTTTCACAGAGAATCTTCCCCCAACCACGCCCTTCATCTTTGACTCTCGGGAATAAAAATAATAGGAAATATAACCGATATTTCTCCCCTTCAAATAAGGAAATTTTTTAAACTGTTCCCTCAATCTCGGGCTGGAATAAAACATAGGGTCTGCAAAACTTCCCTCAGTAACTTTGAATTCAAATTTGGTTGTTCGCCTATTTGCCCCAGGAACTTCAACTATCTTAAGCCCAGGAATCAATTTCTTTTTCACCATAATTAAATAAGGCTTGGCTAGGATATAAAAGTTTGCATTAAAAATCTTTTCTAACCCATTCTATTAGGTGAGCCTAATGGGAGAAACTAAAAAAGGGACATATAAACTAAAAACCGGCCTTGCGCAGATGCTTAAGGGCGGGGTAATAATGGATGTTGTTAATGCGGAGCATGCCAAAATTGCGGAAAATGCGGGTGCTGTTGCGGTTATGGCCCTGGAGAGAGTACCCTCGGATATAAGGAAGGATGGCGGGGTTGCAAGGATGTCAGACCCTAAAATGATTAAGGAAATTATGGCATCAGTAAGCATCCCTGTTATGGCAAAGGTGAGGATTGGGCATTTTGTTGAGGCCCAGATTCTGGAGTCATTGGGCGTGGATTATATTGATGAGAGTGAGGTTTTAACCCCTGCAGATGAATCTTCCCATGTTAATAAGGGCAAATTCAAGATTCCTTTTGTCTGCGGGGCAACCAATCTGGGCGAAGCTTTGCGAAGGATTAACGAAGGTGCAGCCATGATAAGGACAAAGGGCGAGGCAGGGACAGGAAATGTTGTTGAGGCCGTAAGGCATTGCAAAAACATCTCCTCGGAAATTGCCGCACTACAAAAAATGGATGGAAAAGGATTGAAAAAAAGGGCAGGGGAAATGCGGGTTCCTGTTAATTTGGTTGAAGAGATTAAGAAACTGAAAAAGCTGCCTGTTGTTAATTTCGCCGCGGGAGGGATTGCAACTCCTGCTGACGCGGCAATGATGATGCAATTGGGAATGGATGGTGTTTTTGTCGGTTCAGGAATCTTTAAATCATCAGACCCTGAAAAGATGGCAAAAGCGATTGTTGAGGCAACTGCGCAGTTCAATTCCCCTGAAACTATTGCAAAGGTTTCCGAGGGAATCGGAGATGCGATGAAAGGTTTGGAGATTGACAAACTGGAAACCAAGATGGCGAAAAGAGGTTGGTAAATGATAGGCGTACTTGCGCTTCAGGGAGGGGTGGAAGAGCATATGTCCGCCCTGAAAAAATTGGGTGTTGAGGCAAAAGAGGTCAGAACTCCTGAACAGCTCGATGGATTGAAAGGGCTGATAATTCCCGGCGGGGAAAGCACCACTTTAAGGAAACTAATTGGCAGATTTGGGCTGCGGGAAAAAATCATTGCAGAGCACAAACAAGGGATGGCCCTTTTCGGAACCTGCGCAGGAGCTATAGTTCTATCAAAAAAGATTGATGGGGAAAAGGAGTTTATTCCTGCCCTGGAGATAACCGCAAAAAGAAACAGTTATGGGGCCCAATTAGATAGTTTTGAGGCCATGCTTAAGATTAAGGGTTTAGAGAAGGAATTTCCCGCTGTTTTTATCCGCGCACCGGAATTCTTGCCCCCCACAAATGGTGTTGAGGTGCTTGCGGAATTCAATAAAAAACCGGTTTTGGTAAAGGATGGGAATGTTATGCTCTGCTCATTCCACCCTGAACTTAGCCAAGATTTGAGGATACATGAGCTTTTCCTTAAGATTGCCAAAGTTTATTAAGGTGGATGAGCTATTTTTATTTTATGGAGAAGAAACTTTTGGTTGCTGCGGCAATCCTTATCATACTTGCAGGAATACTGTATGTCCTCTTCCAGCCAAGCGAAACCGATGACTGGTATGAGGAATATGAGGGGGATGAATATCTTAAGGGGGAAATTACCAAGGACTCTCCCAATTACGTGGAACCTGAGCCTGATGAGGAAATTGAGTTTGGAACCACGCTTACTGTTGATGAGTGTTTGGGGATTGATGACCTGTCAGGAAATAATTTTGTTTCAAAGGATTACTGCCTTTATATGGTTGGTACAGGTAAAAACTCGGATGACGCCTGTGAACTGATTGAAGATTTTGAGCAAAGGGAGCTGTGCTATACTGAAATAGCATACAATACTGGGGATGCCTCATATTGCGAGAAAGTTGTGCGCAGCAGGTCTGAATGTGTTGTTGATGTTGCGTTACGCACCAATAACCCCGCCCTCTGCGATGAGGCAAGCTATGAGCATGACAACTGCCTGATGGCACTTGAAACCGACAACAACTCATTATGCAAAAACACAGGGAGGTTTATGGGATTTTGTTTTGATGCCGTTGACCTGGATATGCCGGGGGAATGTGACAAGGTTTATGACTGGAGCAAATTTTGCTATGGGGAGATTGCAATAACAACTGGCAATTCCTCACTCTGCCCAAATGCGGAAAGCAGTGATTATTGCTATTATGAGATTGCAAGGGACAAAGGGGATGTTTCCCTCTGCGAAAAGGTGGGCGAAAGGAGGGATTCATGTGTTGCATGGATTGCTTATGAGACAGGGAATGTTGCCCTTTGCGAACAGGCGGGGGAAGAGAAGGAACTTTGCATTGAAGATATTTTATCAGGATAGGGGGATTTAAATGGCTGGGCGCAAGCATACTAACCATCCGGGAATTAATCCCAGCATTATTGCGAGGGGGCTTTTAGTTCCGAGAACTCCTGCCGAACAAAGGGCATTGACAAAGGAACGCAGAGCTCAGATAACTCATCCCATTTCATATGTGAACCTGAAGGTGGTCAGGCCTATTATGCGGGACGGTAGAGGGGGGATTCACCCAAGAAAAGTTCATCCCGAGGATTTCTGGAATTTCCACCCTCATTTTCTTCCGACTAAAACCGCACCTATGTTAAATCCGATTGCCATGGATACTGTAGTGCAACATCTGCTGAGGACCAATAAGAATGTGAAGAAGGAGGAGTTAGAGGCTCTTCTAAAGTTAAATAATCTAAATGCAAGGGTCAATTATGAGGCAGGGCAGATTGCATTCTGGAGTTATAGGTTAAACGAAAAGGGACAGGTAATAAACAACGGGTGGAAATTACACCATGACAGACAGAAAAAAAGAAACTGGGTCCTAGGAATATTCAACCTTAATGAGAGGCTATTTGCGACTGCTCAAAAAGCCGGGAAGCTTGTCGGGCAGGGTAAACATGAGGCGGAGGAAAGCCTGGTTGAATCTGTGGGAAGATATAATGCTGCCAAAGGGGAATTATCTAAAAATATTGAGCCATATGAAGCACTTCGTAAGAAGTACAAAGATATTATTGAGGAAGCGATTAGAGGAGTGGCAGAACCGCTCCCTCCATAAAAAATTAATTCTCTGATTTCTTCCTTATCATCACAAACGCAACAGATAGGGCAGCCATAAACACCAGCAAAAAGAGCAGGCTTTCAGGGAGTGAGGGCAGATTTAGGAGGCCTCCTCCCTCTCCACCCACGTTAACGGTCAACTCATTTCCATGGGCAGTGGTTACTACTTTACCATCTTCCCCAACCCTTGTGTCAAACCCTAACTGCTTAAAGGCATCAATTAATGGTAGCAGTTGCGCATTTTCAGCATACCAAAGGCCGTTATCAGGGTCATAGTAGAACGCGCCATTTCTCCCTTGAGCCGAAGTTAGGGTTTCAGGGGTGCCGTCATTGTAAGTTACTGTAGGAACTCCATTCTCTGCACTAAAATCAATTGTATGCTCCTTGCCATCCTCATCGGTGAATTTTATTCCTGTTGGGGTGTTGACAATATCCCCTGCAAAGTCCTTTACCTCGCCTGTTTCCTTGTCAATAATCTTCATATGTGGTTTACACTCCGGAGGGGGACCTGAATAGAACACATATCTTTTTGTTTCGGTGTCGAAAACCTGGAATGGCCCAAGATGCTCGAGCGACTGGTTGAAATTATCAACCTTTGCCTGGGCGAAATCACTGTCAGGGTCTGCCCTAACCTGCAAATCTATTGCCGGTTCCTCACACTCTGTTTCAGGATTTGTGGAAGTTGTTAAATTAGCCTTCAATCCCTCCGCCAGATTCTGCAAAAGGATTCCCTCCTCATGGTGCTTTAGCCATATCAAAAGGCAGCCATCGTCCTTAACGACAATTGTGCCGTTCTTAAAATTAATTGACTCAAAGCTCCCGACATCAGGGAACCCGTCCCCTGAACCGATAAGCTCAACATTTTTGTTTGCCCTTATAATAATCTTTGAATCTTCGCCAGGAGCAACCCTTCTCGGGGTTCCCTCTGCAACAATCTGGTTGTTAAGGAGGGATATGCTTGGATGGGAATCAGTGCGAATTGATTCTGCCCTGCCAAATGCCTCGGAAAGCTCATCAGAATCCAATGGAAGGCCGGTCTGTGCCTCAACACCGCTCTGGATACAATCCAAAAGGCCATCATCCTTTACACGTGTTTTTCCATCGGCAGAAATTTCGAAAATTTCGGAATCTGAATCTACCACACAGACTTTTGAAAGGGTTTGCGGAATCTCTATTGCGGGGATTTTGCCATTGGGGGCTGAAAGCCTCACGGCATCCTCATTGCTGACCAAAACCTCGCCATCAAGGCTTATTTCCCCCTTTTCATAGTCAAACTCAAGTGACTGGCCTGTGTCGGTATCGGTAACAACCATCTTCCCCTCTTTTTTGTAGGATGAGGGATTCATTTCACAATTCGGGCCACACCAGAAATAGAAGAGTTTTTTTGAGGTTAATCCCCCTGTGATTTGGCCTTTGAGGTTAAGGGTTGCCTGCACTATGTCATTATCCTCGGCATTATTCACAAACTGGTCAATTTCCGCACCCAAATCCTCGGCGGCATCTTTAGTGAAGGACTCGCTTTCCCCGCCAAAGGCAGCCTCAAACTGCCCCCCTAAATTGTCAACAAACTCCGAAACCTTTTCTGTTGAAAGTTCGGAGGCATCGGCATTCTTTTCCGCCTCCTTTTTGGCCGCAACAAAGTAATGGACATAATAGCCTTCCTCATCATCAACACAGTCCTGCAACTGGGACGCAATTGCCAGCTGTATTGCGACACTTGAAAACATTCCTCCCATGCCAAAAGCTGCGTAAGAAATTGATTCAAGGGTGACAAGAACTCCCCCCACTCCCGCGGTTGTTGGCGCAATCTTTTTCAGGACAGGCCCGATATTCAGCCAGCCACCACCAAGCGTAATGTCTTCAAGGGCGAGGGAGCAGGTTCTTCTCTCCTTTTAGGCCGCAACCAAATCTATTGTGTCCCCGGTTTCACTCTCCTCTGAATCAATATCCTCTGTCTGGCCTGTGAGATTTGTGTGGTGGGCGTAGGCAATTAATGTCTGCCCCTTTTTCTTTGCGGTTCCAGAGCGGGTGTCCTCCAAAATATAGGAATTGATTTCCTGGGTCGAAGTAAAGTAGGGTGAGAAGTCCTTCAGGCCATCGCTTTTCAGGGTAATCCCGCAGTTGGGGCAGTCACTCGGGCGGGACAGGTAATAGGCAAGGTTTTCGGTTTCAGAACGGATTTCATTTTTGGTCAATTTATTATACAGATCCTTGAATGGGCCAAAGTTATCGGAAACCTGGTCAAGAACTAACTTCCAGGGAAGCTTGTTAAGGACCTGAACAAAAATATCTCCTTGATCGCTGCCCTCATTTGCGAAGAAATCAATAAACGCATCATTGTAAATGGTTTCAGAACGGTGCAGGAACTTAACCTCAAACCATGTGTCAGGAAGCTGGTAATATGAAATATTCTCAAAGCCTGCGCCTTTCTTTGCCCACCAATATCCATAGGGGATTGCGGTCCATTTGGCCCCTCCCTTAACCGATGAGAAATAACTTTTAATCAGCTGGTCTTCCTCAGCCATAAGCCTGCCTAATGCATCCCAATATCCCCTCTCCGCAAAATTCCTCTCCCTTACAGTGTCAAGCATCTGGTCAATGTTATTGGGAATCATATGGATGTTTCTTCCAACCCTGGGATTGGTAATTCTCAGGGAAAACTCCTCCGGGGTCAGCACCTGTGTAGGCGCCCAAGCCCCATCATACAAATTGGCATTGGTGCTCAGCCTGCCCTGGGCCATCTTATAAGTGCCCGGATTATATGGAATAAATTCTCCATAATCGGTCTCAATCCATTTATTGCTGAACTGCTTTGTACCTGCCGCAAGGTTTGAATAGGAAAGTCCTGTGCCTTTCACTGCCTTTGACTTGTCAAAGCCGTAAAGAATCAGGTTTCCGGCTTCATCAGTTTGGTATGCTGAATTATACTTTGCTATCTCATCACTCATCCCCTTCCAGTTTCCTGAATCGGAGAATTTCTCAAACAGCACCCTCATATGCCTGTGCTCCTTGTAAAGGTCAATAACCTCCCCTGACGCGGTACTTCTCACGCCCTTATTCCAGAACTGCGAGGAATGATTTTTTACCATATACTCAGGCATATCCATCCTTAATCCGTCATCAATAGCATTCATCCAATCAACTGTTGCCCTCCCATAATCAACCAATGCACTTCTTGTGGCAGGGGTATTCATGCCACCGGATTCTGCGACTGCCTGATATGCCACTTTTGCAGACCTCAGGTTTGCGTCACCTGCCCTTGCAAAGCTCCTCATTTCAGTAAGGGTTTTAACGAAATCTTTTTTTGCCTGCTTTGATTTGATTGAGTCAAGGAATCCTCCTTTCTTGCTCATTTCGCCCCACCAGTCCTGGAATTCCTGTGTTTGGGAAAGGGTCCATCCATGGGTGTCGCCGTCCTTCCCCGTAGTCATATCCTGGAACCACTGCCTCCAGCCATGATGGTCGATGCGGTCATGCATCCTGTGCATTTTGAGGTCCCCGAGGAATGACTCATGCGTAACCAATCTTCTCCTGAAGAAGTCCATGAAGCCATCCCACTTCTTTTTTACCCCAATGGCATCAAAAACACCCCTTCTTTTGGTCCAGCCAAAGGTTTTCTTTGTTGCACCCAAAAGCGTGGGACCAAAACTGCTGAAAACCATCTCAGTGCTGGCATAGGCGTTGAAGTATTTGTCAAAAACAGAATAGGTATTTATTACTGATGAGGGGTTTCCTGAATTGGTCTGCATTTCCGCCTCAAACCCCTCCGCAAGAATGGTGTTTTCAATCATCCTGTCTTTTTTCCTGCTCAATGTCGTGTATTCAAATGTCTCCTCATCCTGGCTCTCAAACTTTCTCCGGAGGTCCGCATTCTCCTCAGGGGTCAGAACTTTGAAATCTTCCTCATCCTTCCAGAACTTTGAAAAATCGGTTGCGACATTCCTCACATTATTAACTATTCCCGCCCCGGAGGTTCTCACAAACAAATTTCCGCCGGTGAGGGCACAAGTCACATTGTAATCAATATCATTACATCTTCCGGCCCTCAATGTGTCCTCAAGAACAACACCAAAGGCATATGCCCCGTCAATGCGGTTGTTCAGTATATGGGACATCTCCCAGGGCTCCATCTTCTTGTTCGGCATCTCCGCCTTTGCGGCAGCCCCATCAGGATCGTCTGTAACAACTATCACTTCATTATTCAACAGTTCTTCCCTGTCCTCATTTGCAGGCGCGCCTGAATCCAATTCGGCACCTGTAAAGCCATCCTTCACAACATCAAGGATGTTATTGGCCTCCTCAGGAGTGAGGGATTTTGGTTCCTCGCAGACAAATTCGTTAATAAGTGGTTCCTCAAATATTTCCGGTTCTTCAGCACCATCCTCCTCCTGAAATGAGATTGTGCTTGCATAAGTAGTGTTAAGGAGAAGGACTATTATCAGAAGGCAAAGGGCTTTTTTCATTCGTTCACCAATGTTACAGCAATAATAAAACTAATGCTATTTATATTATATATTTGTTTCCTCCGGCTAAAGGCTGAAAAAAATGAGGAAAAAAACACCTATCCATGACCAGGGAATTATAAACAGCACAATAACCGCAGTAATAAGCACCATTAAAAAAGTTGTAAGCAAAACATTGAGATACCCTTTCTTCGGCCATTTTTCCTCAAACTTCTCAAACAGGAACACCCCCACAAACTCTAGGGGCAAAACCAAGAGGGTCAGGACCGCAACAACAAGGATAGTCCTTATCAGCACAAAAAGAGTGCTGGCAGCCATTTCCAGAAAGCTATCTGCAAAAGGCTGCGGAATTGTGCCAATCTGCGTTTCAAGCAGGGAGCTGGCAAAGGGGAGAAAGTAAAAAACAAGGATTATGGTGAAAAGAAGTATATATGTGATTACTGCTGCAGAAAGGAACCAGTTCAGTTTGAATCTTTCCGCAATTCTCTTTCTCACATAACTGGAAACCAATACCAAAACAAATGTGGGAACTGTGAAAATAATGGTGCCTTTCAGCAAATCCACAATTGAGAAAATTATCTTGATAATAAGGTCTAATACCATAGGAAGAATATTTATAAACTCATATAAATAACTTTAGTAAGGCGTTATTGATGGATTGGGCACAGCTGGCAATAGATATTCTCCTCGTAGGCTATGTTTTCTTCAGCTTGACGACTATAGGGTATATTTTTATTCGGACAGGCTGGCCAAAGATAAGGGTTCTTTCCAAAGAGGTCAGGCTTGGCTGGGCGCTGGTAATCACACTTGCGCTTAACATCACCATAATACTTTCGTCCTTTCTTCTTTCGGTTTTACTTCCGTTCACCAGCTTTCGCGGTTATTTTCTCCTGAATTTGATTGTTTTTTCATTCATAGGAATGGGAGTTCTCACCGCAAGAAGGAAACTGTTTACCGGAAAGGCTGTTGCGGTTAGTGTTCCAAAATCCGTCGGCATAAAAATCGCAACTACAGGAACCGCCAAAAAAATCAGGCCAAAAAAGGGGGATGTCATCATCTCAAAAAAGGGGGAGAAAAAACTCGATGATCTGAGAAAAAGCCTTGATGCAAAGAAGGCTACGGAAAGGGAAATGACTGAAAATAAAATTGAAAGTTTAATGGGCATAATTCCAAAAAGAGTTGTGCAGGCCGAAATGAAAAAGCCTGAACCAAAGCCGGTTAAAGTTGAGGCAAAAAAAGTTCCGGAAAAAGTTGCTGTTAAGCCAGTGCCTCCCAAACCAAAAGACGCCGCCATTCCAAAGGAAGAGAAGGCAGAAAAAGCGGGGGAGGATATTTTCGGGAGATTGAGGGGCATATTTGGCGGGGATGAAAAGCCCGGTGCGGCGAAATCCAAAGAACCAGTACATGCAAAAATTGAGGACCCTGTTTTTTCAAAACCTACGCCTAAAAAGATTGCCCCCGCACCAAAACCTGTGCCTGTTGCAAAACCCGTACCAAAACCAAAAACCGTGTTGCCGATTAAGAAAAGAAGGCTTGCCCTTCCCGCACCAAAACCCAAACCCGCAAAACCGGGGAAGTGGGCTGCGGCATCCACTGAGAAGAAAATAACCAGGCCTGCACCACCGTCAAAGCCTGCAGGGCCT
>JAFCCJ010000043.1 GCA_017610305.1 Candidatus Iainarchaeum sp. | reverse complement strand
ATAATAAATCACAGCCTATTTGAATTCACTAAAGTCCGCCTTTACAGGTTTCTTGTCGGCCTCGTTTTCAAGCTCGAAATACTCCTTCCCCTTGAACCCAAAAATTGCTGCAACAATATTTCCCGGAATTTGTGCAATTGCAGTATTGAAAACCATGACACTATCATTATAGAACTGCCTTGCATAGGAAATCTTGTTCTCAGTCGTTGCAAATTCCTCCTGCAGCTTCCCGAAATTATCACTAGCTTTAAGTTGAGGATAATTTTCAGCAACCGCAAAGATTGTTTTCAGCGCACCTGCAAGCATGTTCTCAGCTTTTGCCCCCTCGGCAGGAGTTTTTGCCCCCATCAATGCAGTCCTTGCGTTTGTAACCTCAGTAAGAACTTTTTTCTCAAACCTCGCATAACCCTTAACGGTTTCAATGAGATTTGGAATCAAATCCGCACGCCTCTTTAGCTGGACATCAATTTGCGCCCATGCATTATTAACCCTCTTTTGCAGCGCAATCAGCTTGTTGTAAAGGAATAGAAAAGCAACCAGTATAACTACGCCAATTACAGCTAAAACTATCAAAACCAAAAATCCAAGTTCCAATATCAAATTCACACCTCCTGATGATGATTATGTTAACAGTTATAGATTAATATTATTTAAAACTAACCTGCATTAAAAGCATCTTTAAATATGAGTAAAGCGTTAATTTCTATTGATACTTATGAGAAAGAAAGCCCCCAAAGATCAAAGAAAAAACCAAGTTGGAGTCCGGGGAACACTTGGGCTTGGAGTTTTTAGCAGGCATAAAACCAATAGAATAATCCCCGTGTTTGGGGGAAAAAAGACAGCAATGCCCCGAAAATTTAATCAAATCACCCCCCTGTCTTTAGGGCAAAAGCCACACCCTTCTGATGGACGCATTAAGGTGGTTGCCAACATAGATAGGCGGGGCGAAGATTTAGGGATTAAACACAGGGGAAAAGGCCCATTAATCAAGAAGAAGAAAAAGTAAAATTCTGCCGTATATTGCCCCTAAATTTTGATTCTATTCTCTGAATTCTAAAAAATAAGGCCCCTTGGCAGCTAGTTTTCAGGGTGATATTACCTAATAATTCCTGCCAAGGTGCTTGAGTTTGCGAGGTTGGTCTTTCGTGCAGCAAAAAGGCTGCCAGAACCAGATTTAATCTTAGGAACCCAAATTTGGGAATCATTTTCCTTTGCGAACTTCAACCAATCCATAAAATCCCCACCTCCGTTTGCGAGGCTTTTATTATTGCAGCATTGAACTATTTAAATACATAGGTATATTTTATATAGTAGATATATTTTATATAGTTGATACAATGGCTGAAGACCGCTTTCCTGCAGCAGTAGAAAACCTGGAAAAAAAGCATTTCCTTAGGATTTCCAGGGAATTGTTAAAATCTCCTGATCCACTGGGATTCAACAGTTTCCTGAAAAACATCCCCCAAATAACCCCGAGAATTCTCTCAACGAGGCTTAAGGAAATGGAGAAAGATGGAATAATTACAAAATCAATTACCATGGCCCTGCCCATGAAAATAGAATATCGCCTAACCGCAAGGGGAAGGGCCCTGAAAGGCACAATTGATGCTATAAATAAGTGGGGGAAGTCCCTTCCCTGAGTCTTTTATAGTGCCCATCCACAATTCTTCTGTTCACATAAGGCCTATGGTGCCTGAAGCCGCCACCGAAATTCTGGGGGATATGCAGCAATTCATGAATCAGGGTTTTTACCTTCTCGTCGTCGCTTTCCTTATCGAAAGTCTTTGAAATTAGTTCAATTACGTAAAAAGCATCACAACTCATCCCAAGCTGCATTGCCTTTCCCAGTGAATGAATCCTTGCAATAGTCCGTCTTGTTTTGCTTCCTGTGCTTTCAATGCAGCAAACCCTGTCTGGCGCTATATGGTCAAAGCCCAAATCCCTGACCAATTCCCTCGTTTTCAGGGTCCATTTTTCAGAATAATTGTATTTCATCAGATTATTTACCGTGAAAAAATTTTTATAATAGTTATGCCCTATTAATAGCAATGATTTCTGAAGAAGAATTCACCGAAGCCGTCAAGGTCATCGGTGATGAGAAAAAGAAGGGCAAATCCAGGGACGAATTGGTGGAGATGCTGAGTGGCGCAAAATACACCGATATGGACATAAAGAAAATTATGGGTGAAGTGTATAAGGAACAGGCCACCAAAAAGAAGAAAGAAGAAAAGGAAAAACTTTTCGACCTTGATGAATATTACAAGTACAAGAAAGAGGATAATATTCTTTTCAAGAGTTCATCAGTTGAGGCCCTTGAGGATAAGAAGATTGATTTTAAGAAGCTGGATTTCCTAAGCAGATATTGGATGATTTTTTCAGGACAACTGCCTGCCAAAGCCCTTGTGGATGAAAAAACCAATGCGCTTAACACAATTCTCGTGGTTTCGGTTGTTTCATTCATCCAGAATTTTGCCTGGTTCTTATATGCAATAATTGTTGCAATACTCCTGATTATTTTTTATCCGCCTATAGGGGGGCCATTCCTCGCCCTTCTTTTTAATGAGGCCACAACAATTCAGCTGATTATAAGTACTGTAATAAATCTTGTTGGATTGCTGGTTTCAGCTGCTGTTAGTGCAGTTATTTCAATTATCCTGGGATTAATTGCAGGGCTATTATTTTCCCTGTTAATTTTTGCACTGGCCAGGCTGTTCGGAGGCGAAGGAAAATATATCCCCTACTATCTCCGGTTTTTGAAAATGATGGCAGTTATATGCTTTGGAATAGTTATAATTTCCCCACTCATACTCTTTGCAGGATTTATTGTTGCCTGGCTTGTCATGACTTTTGGGGGGTTGGGTTTTGGGATCGCCCAGGGAATATTTGCCATACTGGCCCTTGCAATAGCCTTTATAGCCTTGAGGCTCCATGTAAGGATGATTCAGGCATACTTTTCCATAGAAAAATTTTCCGCAATTGCAGTAATGATTATATCGCTGATTATATGGGTGGGCCTAATAATCGCGGTTTCTTTCATAATTTTCCTGCTTTTTGGTGCCATTCTGGCATCATTAATCCCCTTCGCCTTTTAGGAGCTAAAATCAGCTGATTTAGATTATTGTTGGAAATAATATTGCCACTAATAGAAACAGCAGGAAAATGAGAAACCCCTCATCCAAATCATGCCATATCCAGATAATTGCCACAAAGATTGCAGGAATGAAAAAAAGGGCATTTGCATCATTGGTTGCAAGATACCATCCCAAAAGTATCCCCAATGCAAAAAAGCTAATAAGCACTGCGCCAATCTTTCGCGCAAGTACAGGAATGCCGTCGGCAATTCCTTTAAAGAAGTCATAAACATATCCCATAAAACATAATCTGCGAGAAAGGGCTTAAATAACTATTGAATCGCTAAAATAGCCAAAATCCATTAGTAATCGTTGATTTGAGGCAAAATAGCCAGTTATGTATACTTGCTTTTTAGCACATTTTTAGCATTTTTTCCACATAGATTAGCCATTTTCCTGTTAGGGTCCATGAGAATTGCCCCTCTTTTGGCAGCAATATTCTTCCTGGAAGGCAATGGCAATCATCAAATGGAAAAATTTCGCCAATCGCCGAAAATATACCTCCAATATCTTATCCAAGGCCGGTTTATCCACAAGCCGGCATGAAATTCATCACGGCCCCCCAAAAAATGAACGGACAAAGCATCCAGATGAAAAATTCTACCATCAAAAACACAAAATGATAAACTAACTTTTTGTTGAAAAATAGTTAGAATTGCTTATTTTAAACGCAAAAAAACCAACTATTTTCAAACCATTTCTTGCCTTTCACAGTCTTTGACTATCAAGTACGGGGGTTTCATGCCAAAAACAGCCAAAAAAGGCAATTTAAAAATTCAAAAAGATTACTTATTAAACAAAAAAAGTATTTAAAAAAAAGTTATGTATAAGCTGTTTCATCCTGCAGGAATCACTGGGGGCTGCCGCCCCTTATGCTTATTGGCTTCAATTCTCTTTGCTATTGCCTCAACCGCGGCCCTATCTCCAAAAATCTCTGCCGCTTCCCCAACATTATTCCCTCCATCAACAAGCAGCTTCAAAATTGCATCAATATCATCATATTTCATTCCAATATCCTTCTCATCACTCTGACCCGTCCAAAGTTCGGCGCTTGGTTTTTTGTCCAGAATTTCTTTTGAAATCCTGGCAGCCTTTGACAGCTCAACAACCTCCCCCTTGTAAAGCCCGCCAATTGGGAGGAAATCAGCCCCCCCATCACCATATTTGGTGAAATAGCCCAAAAGCAGCTCGCTTTTGTTGCCAGTTCCCACAACAAGGGCATTTTCTGAATTTGCATAGCTGTAAAGCAAAACCATCCTTGCCCTTGCCCTGATATTTGCCTTTGCAATATCTGACAATTCCCATTCAACAGCCTCAAATTTCTCAAGAACTGCATTAATCGGCTGCAAAATGTAATCAATCCCCAAAAATTCCGCAAGCTTTTTGGCGTCCTCAACCCCCTCTTTGGAACTCACCCTGTTCTCAGGCATTATAATTGCCTTAAGATTGCCCTTGCCCAAAGCCCTTGCAACAAGGTATGCGGAGAGCGCAGAATCAATCCCCCCACTAAGTCCGATAACCGCTTTTTTCTTCCCGCAGCTGCCGAAGAATTCCTTCACTCCTGAGGTGATTTTCTCAAGCCTTTTTTCAGCATCCATTGTAACCAATTTCCTCTGCAAAAAAAAGTTAAACGCCACATTGGCAAAGGCAAAGGTATTTAAATGAGGAAAACCATTAATTGTTAAATTTTTATAATAAGATTCTAAACAAAATAAAACAAAAGATAAAGGAGGTAATGCTGAATGAGATTAAGAGGACAAGGTACCACAGAATACCTTATTATCCTGGCAGTGGTAATTGTAATTGCACTTGTTGTTGTTGGAGTAATGGGGTTCTTACCGGGTCTTGGAACATCAGTCACAGCAAGCCAAAGCAAGGCTTATTGGGGGGCAGCGTCACCGTTGGCAATAACCGACTGGGAATTTGACGATGATGCAGCTGGCTGTGATTTGGTATTAAGGAACCAGACAAGTGGTAAGATAACAGTTACAGGAGTTGAAACCGAAGGTGCTGCATTGACAATAAGCAATACTGCGCTGACAGCAGGGCAGGAATCTGCGCTTGCAATAACCGGTGGATGCCAGACCTGTTCAACTGGAGATCCTTACGACTATAATATTCTAATCACCTATGACACAACAAAGCTCACAGGGAAAACACAAACAGGAACCACATCATTAGTTGGAACCTGCGCGTAAATAAAATTGTTTAACCGGACGGGCGGGAATTATTCCCGCACCCTCCCTTTTTCTTATTTTTTAAAATGCATTAATCCAAATTAATATAAACCATAAAGCCCTATAGTTTAAGCGGTGCTCTGATGAAGCTTAATTTGCTGTTAATCCCCAATAAACAGTATACTAAAGGCATTCTAAAACTCTCCAAATACCTCTCAGACAATTACAAAAAAATCTGTTATGTAAGCCTCAATGAATTTTATGATTCACTAAGCACCAACCTTGAGAAGGTTAATGCCGACTTTGACAAGTTCTTCATTGTGGACGCAATAACTAAAACCGCAAACACCAACATTCTCGAGAAAAGCAATGCAATATTTGTTTCCTCCCCAAATGCGCTGGTTGAATTAAGCCTTGCAATAACCGACTGCCTTGAAAACCAGAATCCTGATGTGCTTATACTGGATTCAATTTCAACACTACTGATTTATGAGAAAGAGTCAACAGTCACAAAATTTGTCCATTCCCTCATAGGAAAAATAAAGGTTGCTGGCAGTGACTGCTACCTTACCGCCCTGGAAGGGGATTCAGAAAATGAGACAATTTCTGATTTAGGAATGTTTGTGGATAATTCCCTGACAATGAGTGAGTTTGAACTAAATCTTGCCACAGGTTTAGTGGAAATGCAGTACCTTCCTGGAAAAGAGGACCTTATTGCAGACCAGATTAAGGAAGAATTAAGAGACATGCCAAAACCTGCTGTTGAAATTGCCGCAAAGGAAGAAAAGCACAGGGTTGCAATCAAGGGCGAGATGCAAAAGCTGCGAAACAAACTTGACACAATACCCATAAAGCCCCAGGCAAAAAAACACCTTGACCTACTCGAGAAAAAGCTTGACAAGATAGAGGCCAGACCTGATGAATTAACCAAAGAGCTTGGCGCATTAAAGGAGTCCATAGATTCGATAAAAACCCAGCCAAAACTCGGCGAAGAACTAAGATTAATTTCCTCAAAGATAGATGAATTAAAGGGGGTGGAGAAAAGGCTGAACCAGCTTGAGAAGAAATCCGGCGGGGCAGAGATTAATGGGGCCCTTGTTGACGAGTTCAGAAACATCGGCATGAAATTGGACAGCCTTAATTTAGCCGAAAAAAGAATAGCTGTTCTTGAGAAAAGGCCATTGGATAAATCACTAAGGGAAGAATTGATAAAACTTGGAAAACGTTTCGGTGAAATTAACCGCCTTGAGGAAAAGATTGATTCAATTGAGGTTGGAAAAGATGTAAAGAAGGAGCTTTCAACCCTGTCCAAAAAATTTTCAAAGATGAAGAAAATTGAAAAAAGGCTTCAGAAATTTGAGAAGAAAAAGCCAGGCAAGGAAGTAAAGAAGGAGCTGCTAAAACTAAGCTCAAGGCTCAAAAGGATGGAGAAAAAACCAGACATTTCAAGGAACATCAGCCTCATAAACAAAAGGCTTGAATCCCTTAACAAGGGGATGGAAAAACAGAGGAAACTTGAGAAGAAACTTGAGAAAAAACAGGCAGAGGCGTCGAAAAGAATAATTGCCAAGATAAAGCCCTCCACAGAGATAATCCTTGCAGACCAGAAGGCGGCCAGGGAAGTTGAAAGGCTTGAAAGGCAATTGACGCTCCTGAACAAGAGCTACAGCCTTGGAGTAATTAGCAATGATGCCTATGAAAAGGACAAGGCCAAGATTGAGGCAAGGCTAAGAAAATAAAATAGAATAAAAGCATAGATTTTTAAAGTAGAATAAATATATCTTATTAACTAATTTAACAGTGGTTTTGAATGGCAGCATCTAAAAAGAAGAAAAAAACAGGTTCAAGAGGCAGGGCGAAAGCCAGGGCAACGCCAAGAAGGAAAACAAAGGCAAAGCCCAAGAGAAGGACATCCAAACCAAAGAGAAGGGCCGCCCCGAGAAAAAAGGAAACAAATATCCTTTCGGAAGCCCTGAAGGATATTGAGAGGGAACTTAACAATTTGAGGAAGGGAAAGATAGCCACCGAATCCAAAATAAGGTCCCTTGCGCAGAACATCCAGCAAACCCAAAACAGGGAACTTGACCTTAAGGGAAAGATTCAAAAATTAGTTGCAAGGGAAGAGGCATTGGACCTGCAAAAGGACAGGCTAAAGACCAAGATTGACAGGGTAAAGGAAAAAATACAGCGCGTCACGGCAATAGGCGCAGAAATGGAAGAAATAGACTAAATTTATTCTTCCCTGAACAATTCCTGATTGATGTAAATTTCCATTCCTTTGGATGTAATTTTATAGGGAGTAATTTTCTTCTCATGATTGGATGATCTCAACTTAAGAATCTCCAATGCCTTCTCCCTGATGTTATGGATTTTAATGTTGTACAAAACCACAACCCCGTCAGCAAGAAACTCCTCGATTCCGGAACGGCTGTAAACTCCGGGCTCCTGCTCAGTTTCACCCAGCACAATATTAACCGAATTATAATTTTCCAAAGTTTCAAAAAGGCGCCTTAAATACTGCCTGTAACCCTGCTCATTTTCCATGAACGCAATTGAAAGCGCGGAAAGGGAATCAACCACAACCCTATCAGGCTTGAATGGAAGATTAAACTGGAAGGGCAAATCAAACTGCTCAAAGTCAATGTACAGCCCGCCCTTTTCCTTTGTGAGCGTTGCCTCAACCGCCCTTGCAATGGTTAAGGGGTCAATTTTTATTACCGCCAGCACTCCCTTCTCCTCAAGCCCCGCGATATCCCATCCAAAATTTTCATGCATATTCTCCCTGAGCTTTTCGACACTCTCTTCCAGAGTGAGATAAACCCCCCTCTCCCCATTGAGGCAGCCGTTGTACAGGCTCTGCATGCCAAATGTTGTTTTGCCTGTTCCACATCCCCCTGAAAGGAGTATTGTATCGCCCCTTTTTAGCCCGCCTTTTGCGATAAGTTTATCGAAATCACTAACCCTCATAGGCATCACTTCTCTAAAACCCTTTGAGGTTTTTTTCACAGATCCCTTGCTTATGGTAGTTGCTGAATCTAACTTTTTCCATTTTTCGCCTTTCTTTTCGGCATCTTTTCCGTCATGTTTTGCTTCAGGTTTTTTCTTTGGCTCAAGGAATTTGGAAATTAATGGCGCTTCAGTTTTGGGGGATTCCTTTCTCTTTCTCACAGGCACCAATGGCTTTTCCCAGAAATCATCGCCTAATTTTATTGCCCCGGGTTTTTTGGGTTTTGCGGCTTCCTTTTCCTCAACAACTTCCCCGCCCTTTTCCTTTTCAGTTATCAATGATGCGGGTCGAAATTCCTTAATCTCAGCCTCCCCTGTTGCAGATTCCTTCGCTATCTTTGGTTTCTCAACCACTTTTAGCTCTTCAACAGCCTCCTGGCCCTTCCCCTTTAGCGAAGTGCGCTTAAGAAGCCTGTCCAGAAAGCCCCCTTTCTTGCCCTTTTTATCAGACGCCTTTTTCACAACCGGCTTGTCCCAAAAATCATCCTTGGGGGAAATTTCAGGTGCTTCAGAACTATCTTCATCAACAATTTCTTCCTTTGGCCCAATAGATTCATCAGGCATTTCTTCCTCAGATTCTGCCAATTTGGTTTCCTCATTTTCCTCACTTAAGGTTTCGGCAACCTTTGCCTGCTCAAGTATTTCATTGGCCTCGCCTTTATCAACCCCGACATCAGTCAGGCTTTTGATTACCTCCCCCTCAGATGTGTTGGATGCAAGTAGTTTTTTGGTTGCGTCAATCAGTATTTTCCTTTTCTTGTCCATATCACACATAAAGATGCTTAACATCTATAAAAGAGTTTTGCAGTTCTACTCCCCGAAAACATGCTTAACCATACTGCCGCTTATGTTTGTAAAACATCGCAAGCCCCCATTGTTGCGAAGATTATTTGAGAGAGAGGTATTAGTTTCAATTACTTCAACTCCCCTACTTATTAAAAGTTTAATAAATTTTTGTGCATCCCTATCAACAAGG
>JAFCCJ010000042.1 GCA_017610305.1 Candidatus Iainarchaeum sp. | reverse complement strand
AGAGGAATAATGAACCAATAACCAGTAATTTAATTTTATTTGTGTCAATGGCAAATGATTTCAAATTTATTGTTTTTATTCTGCTGAACCCATATGCAAAAGTGACCGCACAAAACGGCATCACTGGAATGAACCAGCGGTAGTAAGCTGAGAAGGCACCGTAGCCGATTACAACAATTGAAAAACAGGCAAGGAGTGTCAGGCCGATTAGCCAGTCAATTTGTTTCAGTTTTTTTCCGTTCTGCTCCCACCTATCCTTTACTGCATTAATCAGCAGGAAGGTCATGGGGAGTACAACGAGCGCAAACAAAAGCATAGGAATCCAGATTGGCAAGTCCCTCACTATTGGAATCGCACCAAAGCTTGAGGGATTTGGAAAGTCCCAGAAATAAAAGAAGTAAAATGAGGAACGGTAAAGGTTGGTTAGAGGGTCATTTTCCCCCACCCCGATTGCCACTTTTCCAATGCTGTCCCCAACGCGGATATGTTGATCCAGCCTCCCAAAATTAATGAAGTTCAGGCCAAACCAGAATCCGGCGAGGATGATTACGATTAATGCAAATGAGATTAATGCCTTATTTGAATAATTCTTTTTATTCATGGCGAGGAGGAAGCCGAAAAAGAAAATTGGCACTAAAATTGTTGTGTTGATTTTCGCCAGGGCAAGGGCAGCAAGGACAAATGCTGCGGGAATTGTGTAAAAGAAGATATTGGATTTTGAATCGCGAATTTTTAAGTAGAAGTAAAATGATGCCATTACCCCAATCGCCGCAAGTGTGTCGATGTGGTTTATTGAACCAAATCTGATTAGCCAGGGGATTACAGTGTAGAATGCAAAGCCAGGGAGGTAATTGTTGGGGAATAATTTTCGTAGAAGAATAAATGCCAAAAGTAATTCAATTACCATCAAAAAAGCAGGAATTAATTTTATTGCCGGATATGCGAAATCAAAACCAGTTAGGATAAATGTTGAAGAATTGATTAAGTAGTAAAGTGGAGGAGGAACCTCATAATTTTCAAGGGAAAGGGACTGTTTTTCAATTGCCTCCTTTGCAATCGTTAAATGGTAAAGGGAATCATTATATGCCGCATCAGGGAGCAGTGCAAGTGATAAAATGCGCGCAATAAGCCCGATTACAAGTATTAGTATAAGGATTTTTCGTTGAGTATCCATGCAATAAATTGGTAATTCAATCTATTATATATATGTTGGTACGATTATGGCGAGGATTGAACCAAAAGACTTTAAAGCCCAGAAAACGCAATTATTTAGGCTAATTAGGGGAATTTCTAAATAGGTTTAAATACCGCTAAATGTATTTTAATTCAGGTGACTTTATTGAAAAATCCAGTTTTAGTTGTGATGGTTCCTGCCCTGAATGAGGAAAAAACCATTGGAAAGGTGGTTCAGGGAATTCCGAGGAAGGTTCAGGGAGCTAAGGAAGTCAGGGTTCTTGTAATTGATGACGGGAGCACTGATAAGACAAAGCTAACTGCTGAGAAGGCGGGTGCCGACAGGGTTGTGAGGCACAGCAGCAATAAGGGTTTGGGTGTTGCATTCCGCACAGGGATTAATTCTGCACTTGAGATGGGTGCGGATATTATTGTGAATATTGATGCCGACGGGCAATTTGATTCCAATGACATTCCTAAACTGATTAAGCCCATTGTTGACGATGAGGCGGAGATGGTAACCTGCACACGCTTCGGGAAAAGGGAATTTATTCCTGAAATGCCCGCGCTTAAAAAGTTCGGGAACGGGATTTTTACCTCGCTGATTAATTGGTTGACTAGAAGTAAATTTACAGATACGCAGTGTGGTTTTCGCGCCTATTCGAGGGAGGCTGCACTAAGAATGAACCTTTTTGGGAAGTTCACATACACGCAGGAAACATTTTTAGATTTGGTTTTCAAGGGCATGAGAATTGTTGAAGTTCCGTGCAAAGTGAAGGGGGAGAGGGAAGGGCAATCAAGAATGGTGAAAAATTGGTTAAGTTACAGCACAAGGGCATTGATAATTATTGTGAGGACAATTCGAGATTACAAACCATTGAAATTTTTTGGTTCAATGGGAGTGGCGAGTGCTGTTTTTGGTTCTGTTCTCTTGCTCTGGCTTTTCTTAAGGTGGCTGAGCATTGGGCAGACCTTTCCATTTACTTCCCTAATTCTTGTTTCAGTTCTTTTCATTCTGGGCGGGTTCATACTTCTTGTGCTTGCACTGATCGCAGACATGAACTACAGGCAGAGAAGGATTCAGGAAGAGATTTTGTATGAAATGCGGAAGAAAAGGTTTGAGAAGCAGGTTTTGGAATGAAGGTTCTGTTTTTTGGCACTTACGACAGGCAGTGGCAGTTCAACAAGGGTAAAATAAACGGCCTGAAACAGGTTGGTGTTGAGGTTTCCGAATGCCATGAGGAAATGTGGAATTTTGACAGGAATAAAAAGAAGAATCTTGTTGGAATTAAATCAATAATAATACTTTCCTTTTTGTATTTGCTCTCAATTCCCAAATTAATTATAAAATTCTTCAGGCACAGTAATTTCGATGCCGTTGTCGTTTCCTATCCCGGAAACTTCGACATGGTTCTTGCAAAATTCCTCTGCATTGTAAGGGGGAAGCCATTGATTTACAACCCTTTTATTTCCGCATATGAGTCTATTGTTTTTCAGAGGAAATATGTAACTGAGAAAAGTTTTTTGTCCATGTTGTTTTTTTGGCTGGATAAGTTTCCGCTGCTGCTTGCTGACAGGATTATTACAGATACAGATGCCAATTCCGCGTGGTTTTCGAAAACATTTGGAATTCCAATGGAAAAGTTTTCGCGGGTTTTTGTCGGGGTTGATGAGAATTTCATTCTTCGGGAGATGGTGAAGAAAAAGAAATCGGTTAAGTTCAATGTTTTGTTTTACGGCTCCTTTCGCCCTGGGCAGGGGCTGGAGATTATAACTCAGGCTGCTCGCCTGCTTTCAAAATCGAAAGAAATTAAATTTGTGCTTGCTGGTTCAGGGCCAATGCTGGATGAGATAAAGGAATCAGTGAAAACCCTTTCCAATGTTGAATTAACCGGCTGGATTGCAAAGGAAAAACTGGCGTCAGTTATTGCGGATGCGGATATTTGTTTGGGGCAGTTTTCAAAACTGGAAAAAATCGACAGGGTTATTGCAACAAAGGCATTTGAGTGCCTTGCAATGGGAAAGCCATTTATTACAGGGGATGGAAAAGGTATCAGAGAGCTGGTGGAAAACGGAAAGGAAGCAATGCTTATCGAAAAAGGGAGTGAAATCGCGCTTGTGAATGCAATCCTGACCCTAAAAAAGGATTCTGCGCTGAGGGAAAAGCTTTCCAAAAACGCGCTTCTGAAATACAAATCAGAATTCACCGATGAGAAAATAGGGGAATATATGCTGAAAGTGGTGGAAAGCGCAATTAAGGGAAACTAAGTAAATAGTTAGTTTTTTATTCTAAAAAAGCCTATTATTGGCATGAGAAAAACGTCATTTTTGATTTTACTTCTCCTTATTCTGCCTATTGTTATTGCTGATGGAATGCCAATCAGGCCCTATGATTACACTATTGCGGATGTCGGGCAGGGGGACCAATTAGTATATATCGACGTGGAGAAGGATGAATACACCACAAACCTGTTTGTGACCTTTGACTTCAGCAGTTATGATGGGGATGAGATGAACTGGATTGTTCCTTTTGAGGAATCTCCAACCGATGTTCAGCTGCAGGAGACAACAGAATATTTTTTCGAGGAAAAATTCTCTGATTTTGATTCAGAAATTGACCATGCTGAGGAATTGAACAAAAAACAGGAAGAACTGCCCTGGTCGCTTATCACAGTTTCAGGGCTGGCGTTTGTTCCATTTCCGGTGTTTGGGCTTTTGTCCCCCTTATTTTTGTTTGCGGTTCTTGGAGGTTCAATGGCCCTGAGCGGCGTTGCTGATATGAGAAATAAAGGGCTTTATGGGACCGATCATTATTACTTTGGAAATATCGGAAGAGCTGATGTTTATAAAATTTCAGACACGCAAACCCTTAGAAGGTTTTTCGAGATTAATGGTAAAGATCCACCTGAAGAACTCTATGAATTCCTTGACAAAACAATTGTTGTTTTCAGGATAAACAAAACTAAAGAGGAACTGAAAACATTGGTGACTTTTAAATTCGAAAACAATGGGAAAATATTTTACCCCTCATCCACAACCCATCTTTACAAGGAACTTCCCAGGGATTATGTGATAAAAATAAGGGCTCCTCTGGATTATAAATTTACACCAAATATTGAGCCAGCAGTTGAAACCTATGATCAAAAAAACCAGTATTTTGTTTTTTCACCCTGGGAAGATAATTATTACTATAATTTTTATCAGGATACGTATATGCCACATTCCCAGGGGCAGGAATTATTCAATAAAGACTTAGTTTTGGAATTCACAGAGGAGAAGAAATCAGTCCCTGCAGGAATGTTTGTTTTGGATATTATTCCTTCATGGCTTATTGCAATAGTTTTAATCTTCCTTTCATGGATTGTTGCCTCATTGGCGTATTCAACACTTTCAAAGAAATTCGGTTTAAAGGAAGGGATTATTTATGGAATTATTCTGCCGATAATTTGGACAATTATCAATTTAGGATTTTTGTTGATTTTCTTAATAATTCTAATAGTGGTGTTTTCTGTTGTGGCAATTGTTGCCGGTTCGCTTGGATGGATTATTGCGGGCATTGACTCCACACTATATTTAATAATCGCCTTGTTTATGTTTGGCGTATTTTTGATAATGCTTCTTTTAGGCCTTGGGGGCACATTAACCTTATTCAAGTTTTTGGTTTGGGACAATTCCAATAAACTGCTCAAATGGGGAAAGGCAAAAATAACCCGTTGGGATTTCTTCAAAATCTACCTAATGGCATTGGTAATAAATATCGTGCTTTCAGTCTTTGTGGTAATCCTGTTCAGTATCCCAATATAGCACAATCAGCAGGAATTACTCAATAACTATTTCCCTAAAAGTGTCAGGCTTCTTTTCATCAAATTCAGTGTCAGAATAGGCAAGAAGGAACATTTCCTCTTCCCCAATATTTTTGATTCCATGGCTCCATTTGGGCGTGATTTTAACAGTTACTAAATTGTTCTCGCCGATTTCCAGTTCTTTAGTTTCGCCGGTTTCAATATGCTTTAGGACAAGTTTTGCTTTTCCTTTGATGACACAAAAATATTCATCATGCTCAAGGTGATAGTGGTTTCCTTTCACTTTCCCTGGTTTTGCAGTTGTAACAAAAAACTGGCCAAACTCCTTTTTCGAAAGCTGGCTCTTTTTCAGAACTTCTGCCAGCCAGCCCCTTTCGTCCTCTTTTTTCTCCAGGGGAATTACTTCAATTTCTTCAGACATTTGAATCCCAGCAAATTAGATTATTATTCCAAACCAGCTTCTATTTCCTTCATTTTTTTCAACCCTTCCCCAACATTCAGCAATTTTGTGTCCAAATCCTTTTTAGCCTTATCTATGCGGAGAGAGATATCTTTTGGCCTTTTCGCCGGCAGATTTAACTCCGCTGATGTGCCGGGTTTGATGAATTTTGGGTCCAAATCGAAGATTTCAGCCACTCTTAAGGCAAAATCATGGCGGTTTATGGCCTCATCTCCAACCAAATGATAGATTCCAAGGAGCCCTTTTTTCGCCATTTCAACCAATGCCTCTGCGCAGTTATCTGCCAAAAACGGGCTGTTTATCCAGTCTGTGAAAGCGGTTATTTCCTCCTTCTTTTTGTTCTTGTCGATTATCCAAGTCACCAAATCATTTTTCGGGAGAACATTCCAGCCATATAAGTTAATTCTCGCAATCGCAAACTGCTTTTCAGGGAGCGAGCCTTTCACCATTTGCTCCCCCAATAATTTAGTTTCGGCATAGTAATTCACAGGATTTGGCTTGTCAGTTTCTACATAATTTCCTTTTTCCCCGTCAAAAACATAATCGGTGGAAATGTAAATCATCCTGCATTTCGCTTCCTTGCACGCAAACGCAACATTCTGCACACCAAGAACATTTACATTGTATGCGGTTTCCTTTTCGGTTTCGCAGGCATCAACATTTGTAAAAGCCGCTGTGTGAATCACAGTTTCTGGTGCAATCCCCTTAACCAATTCAATTGTTTTCTTCCTGTCAGTGATGTTCAGCTCCCTTAAATCATAATCCCCGAACTCAACCAAATCTTTCAGATAAGTTCCCACAACCTCATGCTTCTGCGACGCAAACCGCATCAACGCATTCCCCAACATGCCTGTCCCGCCTGTTATCAATATTTTCATCATCCCCGCCTGCCTGTTCTTTTGCGCACTTTTCCATTACCTATTCCTGTTGGCTTTCGTACTCTAATTTTTCTTGTATTTGCCCTAATTAATTTCCTTATCGCCGAATATTCATTTAATAATTCCTCTATTCCTTTAATTTTTTTCAGAGTAGATTCTATAGACGTATCCTCGTAATCTAACTTGTCATGAATCCCCAAAAGTGCGGATTTAATTGTTTCAACCGACCGCATTAATCTGAGTGCGCTTCCGGAAAAACTATGATTCACAAAAGAACCAACATTTAAAGGAAAGGCAGTAAAATGATCGATGGCGACCCTGACTTCAGGGGTGCCACCGCCCTTAATATGGGTAGTTGGTGCGAGTTTCTCAATGCTTGTCATTTCGTCTAAAATCCGACCCTCTAGCTTTTTCGCCTTAGTTCCCAGATTTTTGAGAAGTTCAATTCTGTCGCTTTCTTTCAAGCCCATAAGCATATTTGCGAAATTCATTTTTTAAATAAGAAATATTTCACGAGTCAGGAATCATTATAATCGCTGTCTTCCAAACGATAGAGCTTCCAGCATTTGCTTGTAAGGCACATGTTTTTTGTGAGTGGCGGGCCGTTGTAATCCGCCATTGTCATTGGTTCCACCTTGCTCCCGCCGGCCTTTGCATATTCATACATCGAAATTTTCCTGTCGCCACAGACATGAATAACCTGGTTCTTTGGCCTGTAAACCACTAAATCCTTCAGGCCTTTTGCGACCCCCTGGGCAAAAAGATATGTTCCAAACCTGTCGGTAAATGCCTTTGGATACTCCCAGGGCATTGTGGTAAAGTTGGTTCTTGCAACCGTTGTCTGCATTTCAGGGGAGTTATAGCTTTTTGTTATTTCCTCCCCCATCAACTTGCTAAGGCCATAGAAATGCTTTGGATAGGGAATTGAATCCTCATCCTCCATTCTCCCCCCATCAGTTCCCGGAAAAACACAGGCAGTGCTCATATAGATGAAATGCCTCACCCCATGGCTTTTTGCAGATTCCAGAATTCTCCTCGTGCCCTCGACATTAACATCATATGCCTTTTCCGGATCATTTTCACAGGGAGGTATTCCTGTAAATGCGGCAAGATGGATTACTGTTTCCACTTTATGGTTCTTGAAATAATTATCAATGCTCCTCCCGTCCTGCAAATCCAGTTCCTTTCTCCCTGTGTACTGCGCATTGGGCATTATTTTTCTGCAGGCATTTCCCAGCCCGCCATCCCCGCCGGTAATCAGGATTTTGCTTTCATCAAGCTGAAACGCCTGCATTAATTTCCGGTTGTTATAAATATCCTCCCTGTAGTCAATGTCCTTTGAGAATTTGACCATCTCATCAATCCCCTTCTCAAGATTCCACTTGAACTCAAATCCTGTGCTGCGCAATTTCTTATTATCGACAATGTAATTCCTCGGGTCCTGAATCAGTTCCGTAATCTCTGCCTTAATCCCATATCTCTTGCTTATGTCTTGGGCAACATCCTTTAATGCGACATTCTCCCCTGAAAGGTTGTAAACTCCACTTAAGTCCTTCTTAAGCGCATGGACAAATGCCCTTGCAATGTCCCTTATATGGGTGAAGGGCCTGTACTGGGTTCCGCCGTAAACAGTAATTAATTCCTTATTTGCGGCCTTTGCAGAGAACATATTTATCACCAAATCATATCGCATTCTTGGCGAAAGTCCATAAGCGGTTCCCAATCTCAAAACGCAGAAATCTTTCGCAAGCTCGGTAACGAATCTTTCCTGCTGGTATTTGGTTTGGCCGTAAAAATCAACCGGGAAGGTGTGCGATTCCTCAGTAAGCGGTGAATCCGTCGAGCATTTCTCCGCACCATACAGTGAACAGGTGCTTGCAAGAAAAACTTTCATATTGTGCTTGTTGGCCAGCTCAACAACATTCCTTGTCCCTGCGCAGTTAACCTCTATCGCCTTCCTTGTATCTGCAAGGCAGGCATGGTCCCCCACAATCGCGGCAAGATGGATTACTGCCTTTGCGGGCTTTGCATTTTCATCAAAAATCTCACCCATCCTTCCCTTATCAAGGATATCGCAGTTTATGTACTTGTCCTTGGGGGTGGCGAGATTGAACAAATTGCCGTCTATCACTATTGGTTCAACCTTTGCCTTCTCCAGTTCCTCAATGAGGACCCTTCCAACATAGCCCAATCCACCGGTTACGATAACTTTCATTATTTCACCTGCTCATTATCTCCCAGACTTCAGTTCCCAAGGCGTCATAGGGCAGCCGGAAATCATCATTTACAGAATCCTCCATTTTTGAGGTGGAATATGTTACCAAAAGTGCATCCTGCGTAAGGGAAACAAAACCATTGTAATAGCCTGGCGGGACATAAAGGCGTTTTGGGGTTGCTGAGGAAAGGGCATATTCCTTCCATTCATTGCTTTCCATATCCATTACTATGAATTTGAATGCCCCCTGCGGAACATAAAACAATTTTCCCTCCTTTTTATGGCCATGGAATGCCCTAACAACTCCTGGTCGGTTGTTGGAAATTATGTAACTTCTCTTGAAAGTCACATCATTCGCTGTTTCGAACGCAAGGTTAGTGAATTCCCCCCTATCGTCGGTAAATCTCTTCACATCCTCAAAGAGAACGCCTTTCTGCTCATCATTTCTTTCCAATTTTTTTCCGGAAATTTTCTTAGCCATAATGTCTCCTCCTAAATAGTTGCCTTAAGCCATTTTAAATAGCTTTCTTAGTGCCTCCGCCGCCAAGGGAGATAAACCAGCCAAAAAGGCCTATTCCTTCAGTATACAAAAAATTCAGTATTGAAAAGGCGATAACTGTCTCAGCTGAAACACCAAAAACAGAAAAAATGAAAATCAAGGTTGCTTCCCTTGTCCCAAGACCATTTACAGTTATTGGAATCATTGCAACAACTGTTGCGATCGGAAGCACGAAAATAAATGGGAAGAAATCCACGTTGAAGCCATATGCCTGCGAGATAAGCCAGCTCTGGGCAATGAGAAAAAACCAGGCAAGGAATGAAAGCACAAATGAAACAAGGAGTTTCCCTTTCGAGGGAAGGTTTTTGTAAAAGGAGTGGAATGATTCCCTGCTTTTCTCTTTTAGTTTCTGCGGAATCACCT
>JAFCCJ010000041.1 GCA_017610305.1 Candidatus Iainarchaeum sp. | reverse complement strand
TATATATACTAACACTAACCAAGGGGGTAGTGCTATGCATTGTACGAAATGTTCCGAGTCCTCAAAATATTCTGTTGATTCCTGCGCAATTAATAGGGTTCTTTCAATTTTCGGGAAGAAATGGGCAATGCCTATTCTACTTGAAATGAAACTGGTTAACAAAAGCATCAGGTTCAACAAACTACAGGCAAGGCTTTATCCAATCACCCCGAAAGTTCTGTCTACTAGATTGAGGGAGTTCGAGGAAACTGATTTGGTTAAAAAGAATGTGATTTCTGAAATGCCTGTTCCTGAGGTTGAATATGAACTTACTAAAGATGCCCTGGAGGTTGTGGACATAATTGCGAAGTTAACTGACTGGAGCACCTCAAAGCAGAAGCCTGTTTGTGCGACAATGCAGAACTATTTCAGGAAGAATTAATTTGAATTTACCGGCAAAATTTTTTATTTTCTAATCTTTCTTCTCCACTTATCCAAAAATTTGTGGAATTCCTTTATGCCTGCACGGAATTTTTCCCTGCGGAAAAGCCATATGAAAATTATTCCAAATCCTGCGGCATAGCCATGGATGAATGGGTCGGTTTTTATTTCCAGTTCATTCTCCCTTCCCTTTTTGAATTTTTTCTCAGTATTTGCCTTCTGTTCGACTGTTTTATTAAGGTCAGGAATCTTGTCAATATCTCCCGCATCAATTGCCCTATTGAGGTCTATTTGTGCATCCTGTTTGCTTTTCTTTAATTCATCAGCATATAGGTCAATGAAAGAATGGAGTGTGGGAGCAATAATAATCCCAAGGAATATTGAGACAACAATTGCCGCGGCAAAGGCCCTTTTGGTTTTGAGAATCATTCCCGCTCCCAATAGGCCGCTTATCCCTGCACTGGAACCGATTAATGAGGTTGAGGGGTTGATTGCGGCAAAGGTTATTGCAGATAAGATTGAGGCAAAGAAGAAAATTGCAAGAACATCCTTGGAGCCAAGCACTGACTCAACAATCAGGGCGAAAATTATCAGCGAGATTAGGTTAACAAGGAGGTGGAAAAGGCCTGTGTGGATGAAATTGTAAAAAATGATGTTGAGTGGCTGGTCGAGGGAGAAGGAAAATGTTGAGAGGATTGCATCAGGAATGTAAATTTCCCCTGCTGAAAGTATGAAATAGATTCCGATAAGGAGGACTGAAAGCAGGATAGTTGCCTTGTATTTTTTCACCAATTCAACAGGATTCATCCAGGGAATATTAAGTTGGATAGGTTTAAATTCCAATGGAGCCTATTATTATCGGTTAAAATGAAGATGGTTATTGGATTAAGAAATTCTGGTGATCTGGCAGGAAAGATTGCCAAAAAGGCAGGGGCTTCATATTCCCCGCTTGAATCAGGGAATTTCCCTGACGGAGAAAGCTATTTGCGTTTTAAGAAGCCGGTTAAGGGAAATACTGTTTACCTTGTTCAGTCACTGCATCCTGACCCAAATGATTCATTGATTGAATTGGTTTTTGCCGCTAGGAGTGCGAGAGCACAGGGGGCAAGTAAAATTGTGGGTGTTGTCCCTTATTTGGCTTACATGAGGCAGGACAAGAGGTTTAAGGAAGGAGAATGCATTTCCAGCAGGCATATGGCATTGCTACTGGAAAGGAGTTTGGATGAACTGATTACTGTTGACCCTCACTTACATCGCTATAATTCACTTTCGGAATTATTTTCAGTTCCTGCTAAGAAATTGAGTGCGGTAAAAGAGATTGCAAAATTTATTGATAAGAAATTTTCAAAGGATTCAATAATAATTGGGCCTGATGAGGAAAGTTTCCAATGGGCGATGACTGTTGCCGCAATAATAAAGCACAAATCGATTATTTTCAACAAAAGAAGGAGCAGTTCAAGAAAGGTGAAGATAAAAATCAAAAAGGGATTTGACTGGAAGGGGAAGAGAATTGTTATTATTGATGATATTATCAGCACAGGGCATACGATGGTTGAGACTGTTAAGGAATTGCGCAGGAGAAAGGTGAAGGCAGTTCATTGCATTTGCGTCCATGGGATTTTGGCCGAGGGTGCGTTAAAGAAATTGAAAAGGGCAGGGGCGAAAACGGTTGTCTCCTGCAATACTATTCCTTCTCAAACAAATAAGATTGATTTAAGTGGTTTGATAGCGAAAGAATTGAAGTGATTATTTCCCATAACCTAAAACTATTATTGCAACCGGTTTTTCGTTTTCCTTTGCGCCCAGGATTTCTCTCACTTCTTTCTCATGAAATGCCCCAACCCAGACTGTTGAGAGGCCGAGAGCGGTTGCTGCCAATTGGGAGTAGGCTGCTGCAATTGTTGCATCCTGAACGCAGTAAAGCTCCCTTCCCCTTTCCTCATATTTTGAGGCGGAAATTTCCAAATCTGCGAGGAAAATTAATAGAACTGGCGCTTCAAATCCTGCTCTCCCGAAAGTTTGCTCACTCAATTTATCTTTAGTTTCCTTATCCTTTACAACTTCAACATGGAAAGAACGCAACCCCCCAGCTGAGGGGGTTCTTTCAATTGCGGCAAGAATTTTTTGCAGTTTTTCCTCGCCCACTTCCTTATCGGAATAATTTCTTACAGAATGCCTTTTCTCAACTGCTTCGAAAAAATCCATTCAATCCCCCCACCACATTCACAATTGCCTTCCTGCTCCTTGGGCCGTCGAATTCGGCAAACATTACCCCTTGCCAGGTTCCCAAGGTTAATTTTCCGTCCTTAATTGGAATCACTTCGCTGCAGCCGATGAGGGAGGATTTTATGTGGGCATCTGAATTCCCTTCACTATGGGAAAAATTCGAGTTTTCAGGAATCAGTTTAGAGAGGTAATTCAGAATGTCATTTTTCACAGAGGGATCGGCGTTCTCATTTATTGTGATTGCAGCAGTTGTGTGCGGAGCATAAACCAAACAGAATCCGTTCTTTACGCCACTCTCATTTACTATTTTTTCCACTTTTGAGGTGAGGTCAATCAGTTCATTTCTCCTTCCGGAACTTACTGGAATTTCAGATACCATAATCCAATTTAGGAGGAAGTTTTTATAAAAACAATTAGATATCAAATGCCCTCGGTTGGGTTGTAGGGGCCCTTATTACTTTGTCCTCCTTTTTCTTTCCTTTCGACGCTTCTAAAGAATCCTCCGCAATGTATACCTTTGGATTGCGCTCGCGAATGTCAATGATAATGGTCTTAATTGTATTTCCTTTTTTATCCGAAATTGGGACTGCAAAAAAACTCATGTGGGAATTGTGCATTGCTTCCTGTAAGGATTTGGATATTGCCTCCTCCACGGCATCAAGTCTCGCATCCTTTATCTTTCCTTGGTGGAATTGGTTCAAAAGGAGTTCATGGGCACTTTTTTTTATAATTTCTGCTTTTCTCGAAGTGATTCCGCTGGACTTGAGTTCTGGCTTTATTAAAATATCCGAATTATGGCGTCTCCCCTTCCTTCTTCCTGGTTGTTTATCTGGGTTTTTCTTTTTTTTATTGCCCGGACCTTTTCTCGTTTTTCTCAATACTGCCATATAACTACCTAAAACAATTATCAGATTAACCCTTTAATTATCTTCTCAATCTCCCTTGCGTTTGCTTTCCCCTTCAGTTCGCGCATTGCAGAACCTATCAAAAAGTTCAGTGCTTTCTCCTTTCCCTGCTTCAGTTCTTCAACAGCTTTTGGATTCTTATCCATGACATCTTTCACTGCTTTTTCAACATCCGCGCTTTTCAAATCAATCAGCAAATTCTCTTCTTTCAGGAATTTCTCGGGCGTGATTTTCTCATTGCAGTATTTTATCATTGCTTCCTTTGCGTTCTTTTCTGAGACTTTTCCCCCATCCAACAATTTCAGGAGCTTAATTATTTCATTTGAATCCAAATTCAAATTCCTCAAATTTAAATTATTGTAATTGAGAATTGCCAAGAGCTCGCGAGAAAGGAATTTTGCAGCAAGTGAAGGGTCAAGTTCTTTGGCGGCATATTCGAAAATTTGTGAAAGTAAAAGGTCTGAGGAAATAACTTTTGCATCATAATCACTCAAATTAAATTCTTTCTGGAATCGCTTTGCCTTTTCGGCAGGGAGCTCAGGCAATTGTTTTTTGATTGCGGCAATCCACTTGTCATCGAGTTCGATTTTTGTCAAATCCGGATCGCTGATATAACCATAATCATCTTCAGTTTCCTTTGTGCGCAATGAGAGCGTTGAACCAGTTGGTTCATCAAATCCGCGGGTTTCCCTTATTACTTTACCTCCTTCCTCAAGAACTTCTCTTTGTCTCTTAATTTCATAAGCCAAAGCTGTTTCAACCGCCTTAAAGCCGGTGATATTCTTAACTTCCACCCTTTCGCTTCCCCGGATTGAAACATTGGAATCCACTTTTAAAACATCCTTCCCATGCTCAAAAATATCCAGATAATTAATAAGATTGAGCAAGTTGTCCAAGAATTCGCGAGCCTCTTTAGGTGAGGAGAAATCCGGTTCAGTGACAATTTCAACCAAAGGAATTCCTGAACGGTTGTAATCAACAAGGGAGTAGGCAGATGCGCTCATTCCTTCAGCATGAACTAATGCCGCAGGGTCTTCCTCCAAATGAACTCTCGTAATTCCAATATTTTTTCCGTTTGAGAGCTTCAGGTTTCCATTCTTCCCAACAGGACTCTCATATTGAGTAATCTGGTAATTTTTAGCCATATCCGGGTAGAAATAAGTTTTTCTGGAGAAAAAGAATTCCTTGTTCAATTCACAACCTAATGCAAGTGCTAATTTTATTGCATAATCAACCGCTTTTCTGTTCAGAACTGGTTTACTTCCAGGCATTCCCAAACAAACCTCGCAGGTTGCCGAATTTGGTTTTTCGGCAGTTGTGGTACAGCCACAAAAGAGCTTACTGGCAGTATGTAATTGGGCGTGAATTTCGATTCCCATCTGGGCGGCAGGAATAGAAATATCTGATTCTGAGTAATCACCAAGAATTTTTTTAAGGTCTGTGGAGGAAATGATTACTCCCGCATTAAACGTTCCGGCATTGAATGAAACTTCCTTGTTTTCGAGCAGTTTCTTATCCAATACTTTTTTCACTCCATCAATACAGGGAGGTACAACCCCAACAACGCAATCAGTGTATTTTTCAACCTCTTCAGGCGAGGCCAGCCTGATTTTTTTCACATTTAATTCTTTTTTTAATTTCCTGTTATCAACTTCCCTGTCCCCGGAAAGCACAATCAACACAGGTTCAGAATCAAGCAGGTAGAGAAGGGCCTTTGCTATCTGATTCAATTCCAATTCGCGCAACTTGGCAGAATCATTACAGGTTCTAGCAACATCGTGCTCAAGGAATTTAAACTTAATTCCTTTCTTTTCCAGATAATCCTTTACCCAGTTTCCTTTCTTCATTCCTTATCACCAATTATCTCTAACAATTGCTCATGGATTTTTCCATTTGAAGCAATAATGTCTGTTGCAATTTCCTTTCTCTCTCCCTTGAAATCCGTAATCTTTCCTCCGGCCTCTCGCAAAATAAGAGAACCTGCGGCAACATCCCATTGCTTGAGGGAGTATTCATAAAATCCCTCAGCCAGACCTGAGGCAACATAGCATAGGTCCAAGGCTGCGGCACCAAATCTCCTTCCTGCCTGAATTTTCCCGTGGAGTTTGTGCTGGCTGTCAATTATTTTGCGGATTTTTTCCTCCCCAACATAGGGGAAACCAAAAACAACTACAGAATCAATTAATTTTTCTGTGTCTGAAACTTTAATTTTTTTATTGTTGAGGGTGGCGCCCCTTCCTTTTTCTGCAACATATAAATCATTGGTGACTGGATTCAGAATCACGCCCAAAATAATTTCATCCTTTTTCTGCAGGGCTATTGAAACACAGAAGAATGGAATGTTGTGGGCGAAATTTGTTGTCCCGTCAATTGGGTCAATAATCCATTTGTAATCAGAGCCTGATTCTATTGCCTCCCCTTCCTCCCCCATAAAACCATGGTCAGGGAATTCCTTCTTGATTTCAGAAATTATTTTCTTCTCGGAAAGTTTGTCTGCCGCAGTTACCAAATCAACAATTCCCTTGTGCTCAATTGTTTTTGGTTTTTGGTAGTAGTCCATAGCTATTTTCCCTGCCTTGAGTGCTGCGTTCACTGCAATCTCTTTGTTGTTCATTTAACCACCTTTTCCACAGCGCTTCCCAACTGAATCAGTTTTGATTCCTGCAGATGGTCTGCGGTGAATAAAATTCCAACAGGCATTCCTCTTGAGCTGCCCGCATTCACAGAAATATGAGGCATTCCTGCAACATTTGGCGGGCAAACCATTAGGTCCGACATGTAATGCTGCAATGGGGTGAGCTTGTCAATCTCCTTGAACTTGGGGGCGATGAATGGCATTGTTGGGGAAACCAATGCATCAAATTCTTTGAACAGTTTTTTGTATTCATTAATCAAAAGTGTGCGGATTTTCATTGCACGGAGATAGTAGGCGTCCCTGAAACCCGACATCCTTGCAAAAGTTCCCAAAATGATTCTTCTTTTTGCCTCCTCACCAAAATTTTTGCTCCTTACTTTGGTGAAATATTCATCAAAAGTCCCCTCCAGTTTATCCTCAATCCCATATCGCATCCCGCAATATTTTGCAAGGTTTGTGGAGGCCTCTGCTGTGGAAATTAAGTAATAGACAGGGATTGCATATTTGTCATTGGCAGGTAGGGAGATTTCTTTTGTTTTCACACCCTCCTTTTCGAGCTCAATAATGGCATTTTGCACCAATTTATCTACATTTTTATCGGTTCCTTCGCCGAAAAATTCCTTTATTATGCCTATTTTGAGCCCTTTTACGCCTTTTCCAACGGATTTTGAGTATTCTCCTAGGGGGTTTGGGAGTGTTGTGGATTCCCTCTTATCCAAACCAGAAATCGCCTCCAAAAGCAGGGCAACATCCTCCACAGTCTTCCCCATAGGGCCTATCTTGTCCAGGGAGCAGGCATAATCCAGCAAACCATAACGGGAAACCCTTCCATAGGTGGGGCATAAGCCGGCCACTCCGCAAAAAGAAGCAGGCGTCGCTATGCTTCCCCCTGTGCTCTCCCCCAAAGAAACATGTGTGTTGTCAGTGAGTGCTGAGAAGCCACCGCTTCCTCCGCTGCTTCCTCCGCAGGCCCTTTCATCATCATGAGGGTTTTTTGGGATTTTCATATCAACCCCGACATTAACTGCGAAGGAGCCGAAGCCAAATTCATCCTGAGCGGTTTTTCCAATAACTACCGCTCCCTCTTGCACTGACCTTTCAGTAACAGTTGCATCATATAGTGGGCGATAGGAGGAAAGAATTTTTGATCCCCCTCTTGTTTCCACTCCCTTAACGCAGATTGCGTCTTTTAAGGAAAGGGCCACTCCCAACAATTTTCCATCCGCCTCATTCTTCTTTATTTTTTTATCCAGTTCTTTTGCCTGTGAAAGCGCAAGCTCTTTTGAGATTGCATTAAAGTGGTTGAATTGTTTGTTGGTTTTTTCTGCCTCGCTAATTATTTTATTGGTGTGTTCCTCGACAGAAATATTTCCGTTCTTAACTTCCTGCACAAATTTCTTAAGCCCCACTTACAACACCTTCGGGCCCTTAAAGTAACCGTCTTTTTTGTGTTGGGTGAGTGAAAGCGCCTCCTCTTGCGAGAGGCATTCCTCAACCTTATCCTCGCGCATCACATTTTTGAGTTCAATCGGCTGAAAGCTGGGTTTCTCCGTTGAAACATCTATTTCATCTAATTTTGAGAATGATTCCAGAATCTCTTTCAGTTCAGGAAGGAATTTTTTAATCTCCTTATCAGTAAGTTCAAGCCTTGCGTTTTTGGCGACCCTTAAAAGCAGTTCCTTATCAACCTTCACTTTCATAAAACCACAATTATTCTTTGTTCGGTTTTTCAATATCCAGTTTTATGCGCAGCTCTTTTAATTGCTCCTCGCTCACTTCGCTCGGGGATTCATCCATCAGTGAAATCGCTGCCTTGTTCTTGGGGAAGGCGATTACATCCCTAATTGAATCCGCACCAACCATAACCATAACAAATCTGTCCATTCCAAATGCAATTCCTCCATGTGGAGGGGCACCATACCTGAATGCATTCATCATAAAGCCGAATTTATTTTCCGCTTCCTCATCTGAAATCCCCATTGCCTTAAACACCCTTTTTTGCAAATCCTTTTTGTGGATTCTTATGCTCCCTCCTCCCAGTTCAACTCCATTCAGGGTTAGGTCATATGCAACACTCCTCACTTTCAGTGGTTCTTTTTCCAGCAGATCCAAATCCTCTTTTCTCGGGGAGGTGAATGGGTGGTGCATTGCCTTAGGCCTTTGGTCTTCCTCATCCATCTCAAACATAGGGAAATCAACAACCCAGAGGAAGTTGAATTTCTTTGGGTCAATAATCTTCAGTTTTTTCGCTAAATGGTTTCTCAAATTTCCGAGTGAATCACAGACAATTCTCCAGTCATCTGCAACAAACAGCAATAAATCATTTTCTTTCACATCCATTTTTTTCAGAATTTCTTTAATTAATTTCTCGGAAAAGAATTTCGCAATAGGGCTATCCACCTTTCCACCCTTCCCCACTTTCATCCAGGCCAGGCCCTTTGCCTTGTAAACTTTCACAAATTCAGTTAATTCTTCCAGTTCCTTTTTGGAGAATTCTATTCCTTTAGGGACTGAAATTCCCCTTACCTTTCCACCTTTTGCAATAATTCCCTTGAAAACATTGAATTCGCTTTCCTTTGCCTCATCACTTACATCAAAAATTTCCATCCCAAACCTTGTGTCTGGCTTGTCAACTCCATATCTATCCATTGCTTCCTGCCAATTCATTCGCGGGAAAGGGGTTTTGAGTTTAATTTTGAAAACTTTATCCAGAACATATTTCATCAGTCCCTCATGAATCTCATAAATATCCTCTTCATCAACGAAAGACATTTCAACATCAATCTGCGTGAATTCCGGCTGTCTATCCGCTCGCAGGTCCTCATCCCTGAAACATTTTATGATTTGCATATACTTGTCAAACCCGCTAACCATCAGCAATTGCTTGAAAATTTGTGGTGACTGCGGAAGGGCGAAGAACTTTCCAGGGTTTACTCTGGAAGGCACAAGATAATCCCTTGCTCCCTCAGGTGTTGATTTTGCCAAAATCGGGGTTTCAATTTCCAAAAATCCCCTTGAATCATAATAATCCCTGACTGCTTTCACCATTTTGTGGCGGAGGATTATGTTCTTCTGCATCGGCCCCCTTCTCAAGTCTAGGTATCTCCACTTTAACCTTGAATCCTCATTTGCGTTGATATGCTCATCAACCTCTAATGGGGGGGTTTCTGATTCAGAAATGATTTCTAATTCCTTTGCAACTATTTCAATTTCCCCTGTGGGAATTTTCTTATTGTGAGTTCCCTTTGGCCTTTTGCTCACGTTTCCCTTAACTGCAACAACAAATTCAGAACGCAATTTCTCTGCTTTTGCGTGAATTTCCTTTGAAACTTTGGGGTTAAATGTAATCTGCGTAATCCCATATCTGTCCCTTAAATCGATAAAAATAAGGCCACCATGATCTCTCCTGTTTGAGACCCAGCCATTCAAAATAGCCTCTTTTCCGGTGTTTTTCCCGGTTAATTCACCGCAATTATGTGTTCTCTTCATATCATTACCTTTAGAAGAATGTGGACAATTGTTTTAAAGGATAACCGATTGGCACGGAATTTCCCTAATTGAAGCCTATAAATTCCACTGAGAGATATCCCTTTCCAGGGGTTCCTGTCGGCAAGGCCTGTCCAAATACTGCTGGCTGGCCGATTATTCCAGTTAATGATTGTCCTGGAGTGGTTGGATATAGGGGTCCATTTCCTGAGGAAGTGTTGTTCCAGGTGTCCCGGGAATTCCTTATAGAAAATCTTTGGAGATCATCAACATTTGTTGTGATTGAGACAGAATAATCATATATCCCGACAAAGTCATCAGGATCGTAAGGATAGCCTCTTTGATCATGGAGCTCAATCCTTTCGCTGTCGTCTAGGGAAACTAAAATAATATACTTCGGAGATCCT
>JAFCCJ010000040.1 GCA_017610305.1 Candidatus Iainarchaeum sp. | reverse complement strand
AAGGATGATAATGAGCACAGACCCACCATGCTTCACAGGACCTGTTATGGTTCTATTGAGAGATTCTTGGGGATTCTTGTTGAGCACTATGCAGGCGCATTCCCTCTTTGGTTGAGCCCTGTCCAGGTTAAGATCATTCCTATTGGCGAGAAGTTTATGGATTATGCTAAAAGTGTTGAGAGTGGATTAAAGGCCGAGGGAATTAGGGCGGAATTGGATTTGAGGACTGAAACACTTTCCTACAAAATAAGGGATGCGCAGATGAAAAAAATTAATTATATGGTTGTTGTCGGGGAAAGGGAGATGAAAGGGAAAACAGTTACTCCCAGAACACGGGATGAGAAAGTATTGAAGGCATTGAAACTTGGCGAATTCATAAAAAAACTGAAAAAAGAGATTGAATCTAAGGAATAAACTAATTTTAGAATTTTAATCTGGCGAGCGTTAGCGAGCAAAGTGAATTCCATAGGAATTCGCTATCGTGTTAACGGAGATAGCCGTTACAAAACTATTAAATAAAAGAAAGGTAATTGATTAATGGGATAGACATGGCCAGCCCATTGGATGAACTAATTAAGAAGGCGAAGGAAAAAAAGGGGATTAAGGTAGAGGAAGCCCCCGTGGAAAATGCCCCCGCAGCTCCGCAGCCTAAGGCAAAGGTTCCTTCTGCTGAAGAGGTTTTGGCCAAACCAAAGCCAGTTGCCACTCCCAAGACCGAGGAAATTCCTGAATTTGCGGTTAAGAAGGAGGGGATTATGAAAATTTTTGAGCGGAAGAAATCCCCAAAAGTGCCCAAAGAACCGGCTCCGGCGGAAAAAATTTCCGCAGAAACCGGGGGAAAGGAAGCACCGGATAAATCCACAATTGAAAAAGAGATGGAGAAGGTCAAAAAAGTTAAGGTCGCATCCTATGGGGATACAACAATATACAACATTCCCGGCCAGCCCCTGATGTACTACTTTACCCCTGTACCAAGGCCGACTAAGGGCGAGAAGACAATAATCAACACAATAAAGGAGGCCGCGACAAGAATCATCAGCATAATACCTTACAAAATCCGCGACCCTGAACAGAAAAGAAATGTTTACCACCAGAAAATAATGGAAATCCTGCAAAGCTCATCTGAATTAAGGATTCCGCACAGGCGATTTGATTTTTATGCGGATGCTGTTGTGAGGGAGATGGTCGGATATGGGCTTATTGATTCCCTGATAAAGGATGACAAGCTTGAGGAGATTATGATTATTGGCGCAAAACGCCCGGTTTATGTTTTCCACAGGGAATATGAAATGATGAAAACCAATATCGAATTCTTTTCTGAACAGGAAATAGAGGACCTTATAAACAGGATTGCAAGACAAGTGGGGAGAAGGGTTGATATTTCCGCCCCTTTGCTGGATGCAAGGCTTCCAGACGGGAGCAGAGTTAATGCAACTATCCCCCCTGCATCAGTAAGCGGTTCAACCCTCACCATAAGAAAATTCCGGGAAGACCCCTTATCAATAGTTGATTTGCTAAATCTCAATACCGTAAACCTGGAAACCGCGGCATTCTTGTGGCTCTGTGTTGAGGGATTGGGGGTAAAGCCTGCAAACATTTTGATTGCGGGAGGAACCGGTTCAGGTAAAACAACAACCTTGAATGTTCTTGCCTCATTTATTCCTGCTGCCGAAAGAATTGTTTCAATTGAGGACACTGCAGAACTAAATCTTCCCCTAAAACACTGGATAAGAATGGAGTCAAGGCCTCCAGGAATGGAGGGCACAGGGGAAATAACAATGGATATTTTAACTAAAAATTCCCTTAGAATGAGGCCTGACAGGATTATAGTTGGGGAGATAAGGCATGATGAGGCATTCTCGCTTTTTACAGCTATGAACACAGGCCATGAGGGATGTATGGGCACAGTCCATGCAAATTCTCCTCGAGAGGCAATAGTAAGGGTCACAAGCCCTCCAATGAATGTCCCTGAGGTAATGCTTTCAGGGCTTGATTTCGTCCTTATAGAGCACAGGCTCCATGACAAGAAAAAGGGAACTATTAGGAGAATTACTGAGATAGCGGAAGTTGGCGGGGTTCTGGAAGGCAAATCAACCACCCAGACCGTTTTCGAAAGGGATGCGGTGACCGATCAACTGATGCGGTCCAATTTCTCCAGCAATTATCTTAGAACACTTGAAAAATATACTGGCTTATCGAAGAAGCAGATTGATGCCGAACTAAAGGATAGGGAAAGGTTCCTTAAGGGCCTTGTTGACAAGAATATACGGTCCATTGCAGAGGTATCCAAAGCCTGCCAGGACTATCTGATTAAGAAGAGTGGATAACTATGCCTAAACTTGATGATTTGAAAACGCGGGTTGAGGAAAAGAAGAAAAAGCCCAAAAAGTTCGGTGGGATTGACAAGGCTGAGGAATCAATCGACCTTATGGCAGTGGATAGTATTGTAACCAGGATGAAAAAGAAATACCGGGAGCAGGGAGTTGAATTTGAGGAAGTTGGCGGCAGATTAAGTGAACTGCGGGGAATAATTGCCGAAAGCCAGATGTCAAAAATAAGGGTGCAGGGAGTTGAGGATTTAACTGAATTTAGCTCTCCCGCAATCAGGAACTTGGGCAAGATTTATTTGCTGTTTGAGCTTCCCTTAAAGTTCCTTTCGAAGATTCTGATAAGAATGCCTGGAACCGGGCAATTGGGCTATTACCTCTACAGCGCAAACATGAAATACAGCATTCAGCAGTATCTTGCGATTGCGACCTCTGTTTCGGTGATTGCGGCATTCTTTGTTCTGCTTTTGTTTGCGGGAGCTGGCTGGTTTCTTGGTAACAACTTTATTTTGCTGCTTTCGCCAATTATTGCGGTTTTCGTGTTCTTATTTGTTGCCATTATGGCATTCCTTTACCCAAAAAATATAGCTGCAAAAAGGGGCAAGGAAATCAGTGTTGAACTTCCATTTGCCCTTAGGCATATGTCAACAGAACTAAGGGCAGGAATCGGGCTTTACAAAACACTGCAGGCAATTGCTGTTTCAGATTATGGCGTCCTTTCTGAGGAATTCTCAAGGACCATTTCTGAAGTTGAGGAGGGAACAGACACTAAAGTTGCCCTAAGGCACTTTGCACTGAGGTCGGAATCCAAATCATTAAGGAGCGCACTGCTGCACATAATTCGTGCGCTTAAGACAGGGGGAAACCTTTCAGATATAATGAACAAGATTGCCGAGGATGTTTCCTTTGAACTCAGGATTGCTATGAGGGATTTTGGGGAGAAGATGAATTTCTTCGGAGTGATATTCATATTTATGGCGATTGTTATTCCTGTGTTTGTTGCGGTTATTGGGGGAATAACAAACTCGCCGCTGCCAAATGTTGGTGGCCTTGGCCTTACCCCCACAATGATGGGAATATTCTATCTGGTGCTTATGCCAGGGATTATGGTTTTACTTGTTTACTATCTAAAAATAGCGCAACCGACGGTGTGATGTTATGGCATTGAGATTGATGGAAAGGGCCCCTGTCCTAAATAGCATAGGTTTTTTGAGGTACTACTCAAAAATGCTTGCATGGAGTGGCTTTCGGTTTGACCCTCTTCTTTGGATTTTGTTTTCGGTTTTTTTGTCGATTTTTTTAGCTGTTGGTTCCTGGGCAGGTTCCGGATTCCTGATAAGCTATCTTGGGGCGAATGATCTTACGAGCGTGCTTGCAAGCCTCCCACTAATAATTTTTATTGTTGTAATTGACCTTACAATCGGCTTTCCGATACTGAATGCACTTAAAAGGATTGATGAGATTGAGGAAAATCTGCCTGATGCACTAAGGCAAATGGCCGACACATTGAGGGCAGGAGGAACCTATGAATATGCCCTGAGGGAAGTTGCCGCATCCGAATATGGGCCACTTAAAATGGAGATGGGCTATGTCCTGAGGAAACTTGAAGAGGGGGAAAACTTCGAGAATTCGCTGAAAGTTCTTAACAAGATTGATTCACGGCTTATACAAAGGACTGTCACAATAATTGTTGACTCTGTCAAGGCAGGTGCCGGATTAGCCGATATCCTCGAGCAGATAGCTGAAGATGTCAGGTCCACCCACCGGATAAACAAGGAGAGAAGGTCAAAAACAGGGCTGCAGGTAATCTTCATGGTAACTGCGGGTTCATTGGTTGCTCCCGCAATCTTTGGCTTTATTTCAACAGTTGTAAGCTTTCTGATACTTGCCGCGGGGGGTGTTGCCACGGATGCCGACCTTGCAATTGCCGGAGTAGCAAAAAACCAGATAATCCTACTTATACAGCTATATGTCCTTATAGAAACCCTTGCGGCAAGCATAATGATTTCCCTGATGAGGGAAGGAAGAATGAGCAAAAGTATTATATACTTCCCACTCCTCTTATTAGTGGCTTACATCTGTTTTACAGTTGTATTGGTTGGTTCAAGGTCAATGATGAGTGGAGTATCATGAAAGGATTGATTTTTGAGGAAAGGGCGCAAAGTTCGCTTGAAATGCTCCTTATTTTAGGGGGGGTTTTGGCGGTTGCGGCAGCTGTTGGTTTCTACTTAAAAACCCTTGGCCAGGAACTCCAGGATACTTCCGGAGAAGCACTTGAGGAAAGTACTTAGAAAGGCCGGAAAAAGGTTTAAATACTAGAATGAATATGTTTAGATAGATTATATTGTATTTATAACCAACAAAAGGAGGTTGACTAAATGGATAGAAAAGGACAAGGTGCACTTGAGTATCTGCTGCTGATTGGTGGTGCGGTGCTTGTTGCGGTAGTGGTTATAGTATTACTGACACAACTTAGCGGTCAGGGAGACACCCAAGCAAGGCAGGATACAAGACATGCGTTTTGTATCGGCAAAGGCTCTACTGCTTGCGCAGCTGCAGAGATAGATTCGGCATGGACCACATCTGACTGTTATCTTGTGGGGGCCGCTCCAAACCAAACTTGCGACGCTTGTATAGCTGCAGGAGTAGGCACAGGCACAGGTTATGATGGAACAACCCAGGCAAGCTGTGACACATAACATTCAGATTTTAGAACAAGTAGGGCACAATTGTGCCCATTTTTTTTTATTTTTGTGAGTTGATTAAAATGGATAACAGGGCTCAGGTTTCATTAGAATATCTAATAAGTATTGGCTTTGTTCTGGTGCTAGTTTTGGTGGCTTCAGTTGTAACTATGAACCTGGCATCAATCGCAAATGTTGCGCAGGCAAATATTCTTTCATTCAGGTCGGAAACTATTGAATCTCTGATGGGCTGATTATATGCCCATCACATTTCCTATTTTCTTCTTCATAATTTCAGTAATCGCCTTGGGCATTGCCACATTCACCGATTTAAAGGAAAGGATTGTTTCCAATAAACTTACATTCTCACTTATTTTTGGCGGGCTGATTCTGCAGGGGGTTAGATCACTGCTTGCAAATGACCCTTCCATAATTATTGTGACTGGTGCTGTTACCTTTGCAACAGCTGTTGGTTCACTACTCCTTTACAAGGCAGGGGGCTGGGCAGGGGGCGATGTTAAGTTGATGACTGGAATTGCCACAATCAACACAGTAAACCATGGCGTTCTCAGGGATTTAATCGGTTTGGAAAGCCTTTCACTTTTAGGGATTACTTTTAATTTCGCGTCTGTTTCAGAGCCAATCTTTCCTTTTTCGCTTTTCATTTTCAGCATTTTCTCAATGGTTCCATGGGTTACTGCCATAACATTAAAACGCGTGATTGATAGGCGTGAAATGGTTAAGGAAATGGATTTGTGGGGGACGCTTAGTGGACTGATTAGAAATAAGATTACCGGCGTTGTTATAACAACCGCCGCGGTTGTTGGATTGCAGGCGGTCCTTTTCTTTGTTGGAATTCCCGACACCCTATTTGGAATTCCGGGCGTTATACATTTTCCTTTTTTGTTTGTGATTGGCCTGCTTGGAATGCATAAAATAACTTATTTAATACAGAAATTTCTCGCAGTCATTTTATTGGCATTTGCACTCTATCTTTCTGTGACCGGCGCAATAATTAGTTTTGCCATAATTTTTGCCATCATCCTTGCCATTACTATTGCAATCGAAACTGTTGTGCACCACAGGCCAAAAAAGGCCTTGGCAAGACTTCTTGGAATGGAAAAAATGGTGAACAATCTGGAAGAGGGGGAGATTCCCCTAAAAACCATTGTTGAAAGGGAAGGGAAAATAGAGGTTCTGGAAGGGGCCTCTATAGGAACACTTATAAAGCAGTTAATGGATAATAATTTGGATGCCCTTAACCAGGTGATTAAACCAGGGACAAGGGTTATTGCAAGTTCCTCGAGCGCGGGCGGCCTTACAGAAGAGCAACTAAAGGAAATTAAGGAACTTGCAAACAAAGGTTTAATTCCGAAAAAGATAGAGGTGAAGGGAACAACAGCATTTGTGCCAGGAATATTGATTGGTTATTTGCTGCTTCAATTGGTAGGGGATGTTTTATGGGTTCTATTTCCTTTTTTCAAAATTTAGGCAGAAGAGGGCAGGCCTCTATTGAAATAATTATGCTTGTGATGATTATTGCCCTGTTCATTCAAACAGTCATCAACCCTTCACTTACAATTGCCGCCGCAAGCGCTAAGGAAACCGCAAAAGTAGGCCAGGCAAGATTTGCCGCAGAGAAGCTTGCAAATACAATTGACGCAGTGAGCGTTGCTCCCGGGGAAAATAAAAGGACAATAACTCTTTTTGTGCCGGGGAATACCATTATAACCTGCAAGTCGGATGAGATTGCGGCAACCGTTCCAGGTCCAGACCCAGCTGCTTGCAATGAAGAGATCTGCTTTCAGGTTGCGTTGGATGATACTTTGCTAAATGTTGCCTCAGCACCGTCTGCCTGCGTTGGTGACATTGATGGCGATGATGATAAATGTGCCAAAGCGTTTGACTTATTGGATGGTGCTAACGTTGTCTGTGCAGGTGTCGTAATAGACAATATGGACAATTATACCGGAATTCCGGTAACTGTTGGGGTTGAGAAGGATGCTTCAGGAACCAGAGTCACGTTGTCTTAGTAATTTCGGCCAGGTCAGTTTTGAGCTGATTGTCGTTTTCGCGGCAGTAATTGGTTTGGTCACAATGATTCTCGCCAATTACATAATCATAAAGGATTCAACAAATGCCCTGATAATTGCAAAGGGAAAAACAATCGACAAACTGAGCCAGATTGAGTCTATGGAATACATTGAGGAAATACTTTTTGAAACTGTGGGCGACGATACAATTAAACTGGATTTAATTCTTTCAGGAACTAGTTTGAATGGTGAGGATCCATTCAAAGAAGATCTCCAGAATGAAATTAGTTTGAGGAGTAAATACGAGATTGTTAGTGTCTGCGTTAACGGCAATGATGTCGCCATCACTGGCCTGGGTTGCCCGAGTTGATTGCTTTGATTGAAAAATTTCTTGAGAAAAATGTCAGTAATTTCAGCCACCGCACCTATCTTGTTTACAAGATGCAGCTTCTGCTGCTCCTTATTATTGCGGGGGTCTTTCTCAAGTTTTTGATTCCCTACGAATTATTTTTGATTGCGGAATTAATCCTTATTGTTGTTCTCCTTTATGAGCTTGCAACAGAGGGACGGGAGGAATTCAGAGAGGACTTTTCCGCATATCTCTATTTCTTTGTTGGTCTGATTATTATTGCCCAGCTAAGCTGGCTTGGACCGGTTTTTGCCATTGACCTTTCAGGCATGAGTTTTTTCTTTTTTGCGCTTATTATTCTGCTCTTTATTTTCATGGCGGTTTTTTGGATAGTTTTCAGGAGGAACTATGGTTTTGGGAAGGTTGTCATGAGTGATGGGGAGAACTGCCTTGTGGAAACAGAATTTGATTTGCGCTCCTGGACTGTTGCTAAAAAGCACGAGATAAAATCAGGCGTGAAATTCAGCAAAGGGGAAAGGGTTAAACTTAGGCTTAAAAGGGGCCTTTTTGGGCCTAAACCTATTGAAATAGAGAAAATCTAATATTCGGCAATTGACGAATTATTTATCTTCTTTTCTTCTCCAAATAATCCATGGAATTCAATGATTTTCTTGTGAAGAAGGTTTCTCTCCTGGTTTCCCTTGCAGGAATTATCCTGCTTTTGTTTCTGGTGTTTATGGAGGAGCCATTGGAAATTTCTCCCGGGGAAATTGATGAAAGCTGGCTTAACAAGAGGGTTATTTCTGAGGGAGTGATTGGGGGAAGATTTTTCTCAAAAGACACGTTGTTCTTTTCACTTGGGGGGGAAGGTGGTTTGAAGGTTGTTGTTTTCTCCCCCACTGTCAGGGAATTGGGGGAGATAAGGGATAATGAATTGGTGAAGGTTAGGGGAGTGGTTAAGAAATATAAGGGGCAGCTGGAAATCATCGCCGAGGAAGTGGAAACTATTGGCTGAGATTCTGTTTTTTATTTTGGCAGGGTGTTTTTTTGGAATTGCCACTGGCCTGATTCCCGGAATTCATGCAAACACCGTTGCCCTTGTTGCGGTCAGCCTTTTTGGGGAATCTGGCTTGGCGGTTGCCGTGATGATTGTTGCCATGAGCACAGTGCAGTCATTTGTTGATTTTATCCCGAGCATTTTTTTGGGTGCGGGGGAAGAAAGCACCTTTCTTTCAATTCTTCCCGGGCACAAACTCCTTCTCAGGGGTGAGGGGGTTTCGGCAATAAAATTCACAATCATTGGCGGGGTTTTTGGGGGGGTTGTTGCGGTGCTGATTTCCCCTGTTTATTTTCTCTTTATTGAGGAATGGGGAAAAATAATTTACCAATTTGTCCCGTTTATTCTTATCCTGATTCTTCTCGTTATGGTTTTCTGGCAGAAAAAGCAAAAGAAAATCCTGTGGGGTTTTGCTGTTGTTGTGCTTTCGTCAATAATTGGACTGGTTTCATTGCGCTTCCTTGCGATAAGCAATCCGATATTCCCATTGGTCACCGGTTTCTTTGGATTGTCCACACTTCTCAATTCCTTAAGGGTGAAGACGAAAATGAGGAGGCAATTGGTGAAAAGGGATTCATATCCCTTAAATCCGGTCGTAAAATATTCCCTTTTGAGCACATTGGCCGGGGGCTTTGTCTCCATACTTCCAGGGGTTGGGGCAAGCCAGGCCGCATTCATGGCGGGAAAATTAAAGGGGAAGATGAGCAGCAAGGGATATCTTGTAATGCTGGGCGGGATTAACACAACCAATATAATTTTCAGCTTCTTTATACTTTTCCTGCTTGGGAAAACAAGAACTGGGGCAGCTGTTGCTGTAAAGGAATTGGTTGTTTTGGACGGGAATACTTTGCTGATTTTTATTGCGGTTATTTTGATTGCGATCGGGGTTGGAGCAATTGCTGCCGAAGTAATGGCAATAATCGCCGCAAAGTGGTTGTCGAAATTAAATTACGCTTTACTTAACAAGATAATAATTGGATTGTTGTTCCTTCTCACTTACTGGTTTAGTGGGGCTGTTGGAATTCTTTTGCTGATAGTTTCAGCAGCTGTTGGGTTGCTTACAATTTCCACAGGAACGAAAAGAACAAACTGCATGGCATTTTTGATGGTACCGGTTATTCTTTTTTACCTGGGTTTTTGAATCAGGAATAAATAAATATCAGTTTGGACTTATTTGTTGCCATGAATAAGAAGGTTATTTTGATTGTCGGGGCTGCTGTATTGGTAACCATAATTGTTGCGGCTATTTTATCGGCGTTGGTTATTGCGGTTTTAACTTCAAGTACCGGCCCTGGAGGAGATGTTCAACATATGCTTGCCAATGGAAAAGTAACTTGCTTACAGACATACGGATCTAGTGAATCCAGTTGCAAGGCCAATGTTGAAAAATTGGAAAATTTTGGTGGATCACTAGCAGACATTAGCTGCTGTTGGAATATTGAGGACGAAATCTGCCTTGCCAAGAAATACCCCAACGGAATTCCCGCCCAATTGGAAAATTGCTGATTTGTTGCAGTATTTTAATTTTTCCACCCTTTATTATTTGGGGCTCTGATGTACAGGATTAAAAGGGAAACAATGGAATCAATAATTCTCGCTTCTAATAACACCTATCCAAATGAGTTTTTTTCCCTTCTCGGGGGGGATAAGAAAACTGGAATTATTGATGAATTGGTTGTTGTTCCTGCAACTTATGGGAGAAATTACACTGCAGTAAAGAGCTGGCTTATTCCAATAGATTCCCGAGTTATTGGGAGTGTGCATTCTCACCCATCCCCTAACGCATATCCCTCAATGGCTGATTTGAGTAGTTTTACAAAATTCGGGGATTTTCATCTTATTGCGGCATACCCATATGATCTGAAATCCATAGCTGCATTTGATTCTAGGGGAAAACAACAAGAATTTATAGTAGTTTGATTTAATTAATATCG
>JAFCCJ010000004.1 GCA_017610305.1 Candidatus Iainarchaeum sp. | reverse complement strand
GAGATATTCCCAAATAGGCCCCCATAAGGGACAATTGGTTTTTCAGTAGGCTGGAAAGCGAAGGCAATGGTCCTTAAAATATCGACGTGTGTTTTAAGGTTCAGCCTCTCCTCCTCGGAAAAATCCCCCCTAACTGGCTTTAAGGTTCCCTTAATTTTTTTCTCCCCATACTCAACATCATCACAGAAATCCATCCTTTCATTGATGAAGGAAATGAATCTTTCTCCCAATTTGTTCAGGGCATTTATCTCAAAATTTTCGTTTTTGCCGATTATCTTAAGGCAGGGATTTACAGAACCGATGCTCTGCTCACCATATTTCTTCACAATATCGGCAGATTCCAGAAGCATTGCATTTTCCATTCTCCCGTAATCTGAGAGCTTTGAAAAGTATTCAACAGCACACTGGTCTATGGCCATGGCTCTATAGATTGGCATTATTGAGCCAATTCCTGCCTTTTCCATTTTTTTAATTTCATCACTCATTTTATCACAAATGGGGTCACAGGGATTCGAACCCTGATCAGCTGGTCTGGAGCCAGCTGCACTGCCAGGTTATGCTATGACCCCCATAATTTATGCTGATGGCTGCCAGTGCCATTCAAATCCGGATGAAAATTGATAAAAGTAGCTATGTCGAAGACTATTCAAAACAGAATGAGAGTAGCCAAAGTGAATCCCTTCTAATCATGTTATCACAAAATATTATTGGCGCATTTTGTATATAAACCTTATGTTTGAGAACCAGAATTAGTAATGCTAGTTCTGAAAAGCAATCCAAACTCATAAATAGGGTTAATGCTTCTAGTTCATTATGCTGAAATATAGAAGAATAAATATTGAGAAAACATTAGGCATTAAGAAAGTAAGCAAAACCGGGCAGGTTATGGCCGCAATACAAATAAATCCTGACAAGACTGCTGCACAGATAGTTGAATTGCTAGCAAGAAAAGATATTGATACTACTCTTCATTCAGTCCGCCATAGTAGACAAAGATTACGTAATGCCGGAGCGGAGCTTCCTGTAGTGAAGTTACAAAAAGATCTCGTAAATTTAAAAATTAGAAAAATAGTTCTTGAAAACCCTGAATTAGGCGGGGTATCTCTCGATAAGATTCTAAGAAACAAAAGAATTAGGGTTAGTCTAGCTAGAATAAACCATGTCAGACAAGTAGTCAGGAAAGAGTTCAGATCTAAGGGAGAGGAGTTGCCAAAAGCAAAAATGCCGCCAATGAAGAGAAAATCTAGGGCTCTTACAAAAAAAGAGGCTAAATACCTGCCCGAGGGACTCAGAACTTTAGAAATAATTGCGGCTACTACAGACCCGCTCATTCCTTGGGAAAATAAAAAGGAGTACATAGAAGAATTTAAGCAGTACGCAGCAGAGAGACTCCCTTTGTGGATTAAAAGCTGGTTACAGCACGTTCCTGAAGAAGGAAAGAAGAAACTAGTCTTCAGCACTTATGTTTCGATGAGGGCACGTTATGCCCGTAGAGAATACGCTAAGGATAGGATGAAGCAAGATTTGGGGATTACTGATGGGGATAGCAGAATTTTGCAGCGAATACTGAAACGCTTGGGAGAAAAGAAAAATATTGGCCAAATAGCGAAGGAGTTAGGGTTAGAAAAGAAGAGGGCTGAGAACCTTATGAATACCTATCATAATTATTCTAGGCAATATATATTCGCAAGACCTGAAGGCAGGAGAACCAAAGCACCCCGCTTTCCTTCAGAGTCTAGATAATAGAAATGGGTATCGCTTAAGTGTTAAGAATGCAACAAACCTTCGCTCTCTTTTCCTGTGTCTATGGAATGATGCTTTACTTTTGTTTCGCCGTTTATTTCAATTTCATGAACTATTTGGTGCGGGACATCAATTGCCACAATTTCCTCATGGCTCAGGCCTAAAAGAATCCCAAGCAAAACCCTGTGAGTATTGAAATGCCCTGCAATAAGTATTGTTTTGTCAGGATATTTTTCCTTTAATTCATCAACAAATGGCACCATCCTTTTCGCCACATCAGAATAATCTTCCGCACCCTCCAATTCGAAATTAAACCTGTCCTTAAGTCGAGTTTCCCAGATTCCCGGGAATTTTTCATCCGCCTCAGCTCTTGTAAGGCCCTCGAGAAGCCCATATGAAATTTCATCAAGCTCATGCCGTCTTTCAAAAACCAGGCCGGTTTTCTCGGAGATTATTTCAGTGGTTTTCACAACCCTTCCCAGAGTGCTGGAAAAGGCAATCTCCATCCCCTTATCCTTGAGATAATTCCCTAACTTTTCAGCATGCGCTATTCCCTCGGAAACTAAAGGGGAATCAATCTTTCCCAAAAGGCGCCTTTCCATATTCATTTCAGTTTCGCCATGGCGCACAAGGAAGATTTTCATCTGGCTCACATTTTTCTATCAACAGCTGCAGCCACAGCTTTCAAGTTTTTCATCAGGGAGTCGAATTTTTGTGTTGTAAGGCTTTGTTTGCCATCGCACATAGCTTTCTCAGGATTGCAGTGCACCTCAACCAACAAGCCATCAGCACCTGCGGCAATTGCGGCCCTGCTAGTTGCCTCAATAAACCTGAAATTCCCGGCAGCATGGCTTGGGTCAACTATAACCGGCAGATGTGTGTTAGCTTTGAGGAGAGGAATTGCAAGTATGTCCATGCTGTTTCTTACAGCAGGCTCATGTGTTCTTATCCCCCTATAACAAAGGATTACCTCGTGATTTCCCTCACTCATAATATATTCTGCCGCCATTAGAAATTCACTAATCGTTGCGGAAATTCCATTTTTAAGAATAACTGGCTTGCTCACCTTTCCCACTTCCTTAAGCAGGTCGAAGTTCTGCATATTCCTTGCGCCAACCCTTAAAATATCAACATATTTTGCGACCAGTTCAACATTTCTCGTGTCCATTACCTCTGTTTCCACAACTAAACCTGTCTCTTCCTTAACTTTCTTCAGCATTTTCAGGCCCTTCTCACCCATGCCCTGAAAATCATAGGGTGAGCTCCTTGGTTTATAAGCCGAAGCCCTGAAAATTTCCGCCCCTGATTTTTTAACAGATTCTGCAATAGAAAAGAGAAACTCTTCTGACTCAATTGCACAAGGCCCTGCGGCAATTGTAATCTTTTCCCCGCCAATTTTTACGCCATCTACTTCAATAACAGAATTTTTCGGGTGGAAATCCCTTGATGCCTGTTTATAGGGTTTCATTACGGCAACTATTCTGTCAACGCCGTCCATTCTTTCAAATTCGCCCTTCTTTAGTTTTGTGACATCTCCCACAACCCCGATAATTGTGACAAATTCACCTTCTGAAATAAATGCCTTTAACCCTGCGGATTTTATTTTCTCAATAACTGCTTTAACGTTGTTTGCATCAGCTTCTTTCCCCATCACTATTATCATTCTATCACTTCCGTTTTCCCATTACAATTTTAACTGCATTAATTATTCCATCAGAATCCAGGCCATATTTTTTGTAAAGCTCTGGCCCTTTTCCGCTTTCCCCAAACACATCCTTTGTTCCAACCCTTTCAACAGGTGCAAGGCCTTCCTCAGCCATTACCTCTGAAACAGCGCTTCCTAACCCGCCATAGATTGAATGGTCCTCAACAGTTACTATCGCGCCTGCCTGAGTGGCCATCTTAGAAACAAGTTTTGCGTCTAAAGGTTTAATAGATGGCATGTTGACCACTGCTGCGTCAATTTTATCCTTTTTAAGCCTTTCAGCGGCCTCAATGGCATACTGCAATGGCGCACCACAGGCAATTATGGCCACATCTGAGCCTGATTCCATCACAACCCCCTTTCCTAAGGTGAAATTGTAATCATCATTGAAATAAATAGGGGTTTTTGCCCTTGCCATTCGAAGATAAACCGGCCCTGGAATTTCGGCTGCCTTTTTTGTCGCAATCTTTGCCTCGAAATAATCTCCCGGGACAATTACCTTCATATTAGGAAGTGACCTCATCAATGAAATATCCTCCAAAGCCTGGTGGGTTGCTCCGTCTTCCCCAGTCATTAATCCTGCATGGCTCCCGACAAGTTTCACATTAACATTTGAGTAACATACTGAGGTCCTTACTTGATCATAAGCTCGCCCTGTAATGAAGCAGGCAAAGCTTGATGCATATGCAATTTTTCCGCTTAAGGCAAATCCTGCAGCAGTCGCCACCATATCCTGCTCGCTGATTCCCATCTCGAAAAACCTTTCAGGGAATTTTTCCTTAAAATTAATTGATTTGGTTGATTTTGCCAAATCCGCATCAAGTGCCACAACTTCAGGCCTGGATTCGCCCAGCTCTGCAAGGCCATCTCCATATCCTTCCCTTGTCGCCTTTGCGTCCATCATTCCAGCTCCTTTAGTGCCTTTGCAGTTTCCTCTTCATTTGGTGTCACTCCATGGAAATCAACAATATTCTCCATAAAAGAAACCCCCTTGCCCTTAATGGTTTTTGCAATAATCACACTAGGTTTTCCCTTCTTCTTCCTGGCTTTTCCCAAAACCTTGACAATATCCTTCATTTTATGGCCATTAACCTCAAACACTTCCCAGCCAAATGACTTGAATTTGTCCTTCAGGGGCATAACTTCCTTAACCTCACTAACCTTTCCGTCAATCTGCAAATTATTGTAATCCACTATTGCGGTTAAATTATCAGTCTTGTAATGGCTCGAGGTCATCATTGCTTCCCAGACATTTCCTTCCTGCATCTCCCCGTCGCCGAGCATAACATAAACATGATAATCTTTCTTGTCCAGTTTTCCTGCAAGCGCAATTCCATTTCCCACACTCAATCCCTGCCCTAATGGGCCGGTGCTTGCCTCAACCGCGGGAATATGTGTGTAAGATGGATGCCCCTGCAATGGCGAATTCAATTTTCTTAAAGTTTTCAGCTTTTCTTTTGGGAAATAACCTAAATCTGCAAGTATCGCATAAAGTGCAGGGCAGCAATGGCCTTTGCTTAACACAAACCTGTCCCTGTCAGGCCATAGTGGTTCATTGGGATTGTAATTCATCTCATGGTAGAACAATGCAACCATTAGGTCAGTTGCGCTAAGGCTTCCCCCGGGATGGCCGCTCCCCGAAATTGAGAGCATTTTAATGATTTCTCTCCTGATCTCTCTTGCCTTCTGCTCCAAATCCTTGTGTGAATCCAGTTTCATAATATCACTTGTTATTTTCTTCCGGGTAACTGCCCAGGATTTTTATAAACCCTGTTGATTTTTCCATATCCTTGAGGGCTTTCTTGATTTTTTCATCGTCAATATATCCCTGCACATCAACAAAGAAAACATAATTCCAGTTTTTTAATTTGGTGGGCCTGCTCTCAATCTTTGTCATATTGACACCATAATCCTGAAATGATTTAAGGGCACTGAAAAGTGCGCCTGACTCATGCTTCACAGAAAAAACCATGGATGTTTTGTCTTTTCCGGTATTTTTTGGCTTTGATTCCCCGATAATAAGGAAACGGGTATGGTTTTTTCCGCTGTCCTCTATGTTTCTTGCAATTATGCCGAGAGCATATTCCTTTGCAGCCAGTTCAGAGGCTATTGCGGCCGAGCTGTGGTAAAGGGATGCGGATTCCGCCCCCTTTGTTGTTGAGGAAACCTCAATAAGCTCTGCCTTTGGCAGGTTTTTTGCAATCCAGTTCCTGCACTGCGCCATTGCATGCGGGTGGGTGTAAATCTTCTTTATTTCCTTCACCCCATGATTTGAAAGGAGATGGTGCTTAACCTCCAGCATTCTTTCTGAAACAATGTCAATATCATATTTCAGGAACATGTCCAGGGTGTGGGTGACGGTTCCTTCCTGGGAATTCTCAATAGGCACAACCCCATAGCTCACCACTTTCTTTTCAACATCTGAGAACACTTCACTTATTGAATCCTTTGCAATGAATTCCGGGGATGAGCCAAACTGCTTTATTGCAGCTATGTGTGTAAATGTTGCTTTAGGTCCGAGATATGCGATTTTCAGCGGGCTTTCAATATTCCTGCATGCGCTGAATATTTCCCCATAAACTCCGCTGATGCATTCCTCAGGGACAGAGCCCTTGTTTTTCTTCAGCAGATTGTTGATAATTTCCTTTTCCCGAGAAGGGACGAAAATATCTCCCTTGCCCTTTGCCTTGACCTTGCCAATATCCTTTGCAAGATTTACCCTCGCCTTCAGCAATTCCAGAATCTTCAAATCGACCTTATCGATTTCCTTTCTTTTTTCTGCCAGACTCATTCAAAATCACTTTTTAGGAACTTTTTTCCAGTCCTCCAAAAATGCATTTATTCCCTTATCAGTTAGCGGGTGCTTAATCATCTTCCCCAAAACACCAAATGGAACTGTTGAAATATGGGCGCCGATTATTCCTGCATCAATTACATGCATCGGGTGCCTTATGCTTGCGACAATAATCTCTGTTTTCAGAACACCATAATTCTTAAAGATTTCAACAATATCCTCAACCAGCTGCATTCCGCTTTCCCCGATATCATCCAATCTCCCCACAAAAGGGCTTACATAAGTTGCGCCTGCTTTTGCGGCAAGCAATGCCTGGTTTGCGGAGAAAATAAGTGTTACATTGGTCTTAATTCCCTTCCCAGTGCACTCTTTTGTTGCCTTTAACCCCTCAGCAGTCATCGGAATCTTCACAACAATATTTTTGTGGATTTTGCTGAGTTCTTCAGCCTCTTTAACCATTCCTGCAGCATCCTCACTAACAGCCTCTGCGCTGATTGGGCCATCAACAATGGAGCAAATTTCCTTAACAACTTCCTTGAAGTCCCTTCCTTCCCTTGAAATGAGAGTAGGGTTCGTGGTTACACCATCCACTATTCCCCAGGAAGCGGCCTCCTTAATTTCCTCAACATTTGCGGTATCAATAAAAATTTTCATAATTTCCCCTCCTTTTCTTCCTCTATTCCCTTATCTAATCTTTTTTGAGAAGACAGTCGCCATAAATGGTACTGCCTAAATTACCAATAAAAGAAAAAATATGGGATAGAAGAAAGAGCATCCACTAACATCACCACAAGCGACGGCCTATTATGCAGGCTGATGTATGTCATAATTAATTATAGGGGAAGTTAGTTATTAAAAAGCATGTTGGTGGAAACTCGGGATTTTTTACACTCTTTTGGCAATTTCATCCCCAATTTCCTTGGTTCCCAGTTGTTTGCAGTTTTTCTGCATTATGTCCCCTGTGCGAAACCCCTCTTCAAGAACTGCATTTACTGCAGTTTCCACCGCTTTTGCCTCTTTTTCCATTCCAAAAGAATGGCGAAGCATCATTGCGGCGCTTAAAATGGTCGCCATTGGGTTTGCCTTATTCTGGCCTGCAATATCAGGAGCTGAGCCGTGGATTGGTTCATATAAACCGAAAGAGTCCTCCCGCAGGGATGCTGATGCAAGCATTCCTATGCTTCCGCTTATCATAGATGCCTCATCGCTTAAAATATCTCCAAACATATTCCCAGTTACAATAACATCAAACTGCTTTGGGTTTCTCACCAACTGCATTGCCGCATTATCAACATACATATGCGAAAGTTCAATCTCAGGAAACTCTTTCGCCAGTTTTTCAACGGTCTCCCTCCACAAAACCATTGAAGAAAGGACATTTGCCTTGTCAACAGAACAAACTTTCTTTCCGCGCTTCATTGCAATCTCAAAAGCTACTTTTGCAACCCTTTCGATTTCAGGGACTGAATATTTGAGCTCATCACTTGCCCAGTCATTTCCTTTTCCCTTCTTCCCGAAATAAATTCCCCCGGTTAATTCCCGCACTATCATTATGTCAAATCCGCCCTCAATTATTTCAGCTTTCAGTGTGGATGCATTTGCCAGAGCAGGAAATACTTTCACCGGCCTTAAGTTTGCAAATAAATCAAATTCTTTCCGCAATGGAAGGAGTGCAGCCCTTTCAGGCCTCTCTTCAGGCGGAAGTTTATCCCACTTGTCCCCGCCAACTGCGCCCAAAAGAATTGCATCGCAGTTTTTGCACAATTCCAGAGTTTCATCAGGAAGGGCCTTTCCTTTTTCATCTATTGCGGCACCGCCTATCAATGCCTCATTAAATTCAAATTTTGCGCCAAACTTTTCTTCAACCGCATGCAAAACCTTAAGGGTTTCGGCAATTACCTCAGGACCTATTCCGTCTCCAGCTAAAACTGCAATCTTTTTACTCATTTATTCATCTCCTTCTTCACATAATTCATAAGCCCGCCAGCATTAATTATTTTCATCGCAAATTCAGGATATGGCTTGATTTCAAATTCCTTGCCACTAGTAATATTTTTCACAGTTCCCTTCTTCACATCAATCTCCAGTTCATCACCATCTGAAATCTTTTTGGTCGCCCCCTCCAATACAACTGGAAGCAAACCATAATTTATGCCATTACGGAAAAAAATCCTTGCAAAACTTTCCGCGATTACTGCCTGTACCCCATTTCCGGTTAGGCACCATATTGCATGCTCTCTACTACTCCCGCATCCGAAATTCCTTCCTGCAACTAAAATATCCCCTTCCTTTACCTTTTTTGGGAATTCTACATCCAAAAATTCCATTGCATGCTCTGCAAGTTCTTTAGGGTCATCTGTATTCAGGTACTTTGCGGGAATTATCAGGTCTGTATCAATATCATTCTTTTTGTAAACAATCGCCCGTCCTTTCATCATCTCACCTATAAATATTTCCTCGGGTCAGCAACCTTTCCATCTATTGCAGATGCCGCAACAGTTGCAGGCGATGCCAAATATACCTCGCTCTTTGGATGGCCCATTCTCCCGACAAAATTCCTGTTTGTGGAGGCAATGCACCTTTCTCCTTCTGCAAGAACTCCCATATGGCCCCCTAAACAAGGCCCGCAGGTCGGGGTTGAGACAGTTGCGTTTGCATCAATAAACTGTTCCAGTAACCCTTCTCTCAATGCCTGCTTGTATATTTTTGTGGTGGCGGGAATAACTATCATTCTAACATCCTTATGCACTTCATTGCCCTTTAACACTGCTGCCGCTTCCCTCAAATCGCCAATTCTCCCATTTGTGCAGCTCCCCACAACAGCCTGGTCCACTTTCACATCCTTAACTTTGGAAACAGTTTTTCCATTTGAGGGGAGTGAAGGAACGGCAACCATTGGCTCAAGTGAAGAAACGTCAAATTTTTTATGGGAAGAAAATTTAGCATCGGCATCAGACTTCACTAAATCATATTTTTTATTGCTTCTTTGTTCCACATATTTAATTGTCTTCTTGTCAGGATTTATTATCCCTAAAGTGGCACCTGCCTCAACCGCCATATTTGTAAGAACAACCCTATCCTCAACTTCCATTGCGTCAATTGTTGAGCCAACATATTCTATCACCTTGTCAGTCGCTCCATCAACACCCAATTTGGAAAGAATCTGCAGCATTACGTCCTTACTGTAAACTCCCTTGCCCAATTCGCCATTAATCTCCACCTTAATAGTTTCAGGAACTATAAACCAGCTTTTTCCTGTAGCGATGGCCGCCGCCAATTCTGTTGAGCCTATGCCCATCCCAAATGCCCCCACAACCCCGTGAGTACATGTATGGCTATCTCCGGCAACCACAGTCATTCCCGGGAGGACATGGCCATTCTCAATGAGTATTGTATGGCAAATCCCGTGCCTGCCAATTTCATAATAATTCTTTATTTTGTGCTTCTTTACCCAATCCCTAAGCCTTTTTGCCAGCTCCGCTGTTTTTTCATCCTTATTCGGGACAAAATGGTCGGGGGTAACCACTATTTTATCGGGATCAAACACTTGGTCAATGCCATTTCTCTCAAGAGCAGAAATTGCCGGGGGCGTGGTTACTTCATGTGCAAGAATAACATCCAAATCGATGTTAACCAATTCCCCTGGTGAAACCTCCTCCTTTCCGCAATGCTTTGCGATTATTTTTTCAGTTATTGTTTGTGGCATTATAATTACCTCATTATTGTTTTGTTTTTGATCTATTTCGAATTTCTAAAGCAATTCTATTATGTCCTTTTAAAAAAACACTTGCGGGAATCTCGTTTAAGTCAACTTTATGTTTTTTTGCAATTGCCCTAAGCTCATTTACTTGCAATTTTGTAAGGCCGACTGATTCAAGAACTGACTTGCCAGTACTGGGAGTTCTAACAATGAAATTTGGAGTCGTCCTCCTTTTAGTACTCTTTTTAGCAGCCATCACAAAAACCTCTTCCGGTAATTTTCCAAAACCTTTCCATGCGGTTCCTTCAATTTTATTTTTAGATTCTTTTTCCGCGCAGCGATTTCCTTATCATCAACCAATAAATCAATTCTCTTCTTCTCAAAATCTATCTTAATCTTATCCCCGTTTTTCACAACCGCAATTGTCCCTCTGCGCGCAGCCTCTGGTTCAACATGCCCTATGCAGGCGCCATGCGTTGCCCCTGAAAATCTTCCGTCAGTAATCAATGCAACATCCAAATCCAGCCCCAATCCTGAAACTGAAGCTGTGGGGTAAAGCATTTCCCTCATTCCAGGCCCACCTATCTTTCCCTCATATCTTATCACTATCACAGTGCCTTTTGGGGGCTCTTGTTTCTCAATGTATTCATTGATTTCATCCTCAGAATCAAATACCAATGCATTTCCCTCAAACACTTTTGGAAATTCGATGGAAATTCCGCTTTCTTTCACCACAGACCCCTCTTCAGCAAGGTTTCCATAAAGTATGGCAATCCCGCCATCTTCTGAATAAGGATTATCAATCGGCCTTATCACTTTCTCATCCTTTATTGAGGCGTCATTTAATCTATCAAATAGTTTTCCCTCCACCGTATTCTCATTATGTAGAAGTTTCTTCTTATTCAGCTCATTCAAAACCGCAGGAACTCCCCCCGCCTTGTGAAAATCAATTAAATGATAATCTGAATTTGGGGAAAGTTTAACCAAATTTGGCGTGGTTTCACTTATTTCATTAATTCTTTTCAGGTCAAATTCAAATCCTGCCTCTTTTGCAACATCAGGCACGTGCAATATTGTGTTTGTTGATGCACCTATTGCCATATCCAAACGCAATGCATTTTCAAATGCCTTTTCTGTCATTATATCCCTTGCCCTGACTCCTTTTTCCACCAATTCCATTATCTTCTCCCCTGATTCAAATGCGATTTCATCCTTCTTTTTATCGATCGCATGGGTTGTTGCGCAATATGGAAGGCTTAATCCCAATGCCTCAGTGACTGCCGCCATTGAATTTGCAGTAAACAACCCAGCGCAACTCCCCGCACCTGGACAGGAATTATCCGTAATGTTCTCATACTCTTCTCTTGTTATTTTTCCCCTTTCAAGCTGTGCAAGTGCCTCAAAGCAGTTTTTAACATCCGCATCCTTCCCATTAACCTTGCCAGGCATCATTGGTCCGGAGGTTACAAAAATGCTTGGTATATTCAGCCTTGCGGCTGCCTTCAAATGCCCGGGGAGATTTTTGTCGCACCCTGCAATAAACACAGCCCCTGCGAAAACACCATGACCTGCAATCATTTCCTCTATGCTATCTGCAATAGTTTCCCTGCTGGGCAAAGAATATTTCATCCCTTCATGACCCATTGCTATGCCATCGCAAATCGCAATAGTGTGGAACTCCAATGGAATTCCCCCTGCGGCTTTTATCCCTTCCTTAACCTTCTTTCCCAAGCGGTTAAGGTGGATATGCCCCGGAGTAATCTCATTAAAGCTGTTAACAACAGCAATAAACGGCTTCATTAGGTCCTTGCTTTTTATGCCGTCGGCTGCAAGCAGGCCCCGAGCTGCGGGAAGGTCCTTTATTTTGGCTATTTCCATAAAATTGCCTCAAAAAAGATTATTTCTTCTTGAACAGTGAACGAATTTTCTCGCCAGTAATCTCAATGGGGTGCTTTGCCTGTTCTTCCTTCATCTTGTTGAAGTTTTTCATGCCGCCTTTGTATTCCTGAATCCATTCCCTAGCAAATTCGCCATTCTCAACCTTTTCCAAAGTCTCAGCCATAACCTTTCTTGTGGAATCAGTAATTATTTTCGGGCCAATCATTCTTCCACCATATTCGGCGGTATTGCTGACCTCATTATACATGCCCTCAATTCCTTTCTCATAGACCAAATCAATTATCAGTTTCATTTCGTGCAAACATTCAAAGTATGCGAGTTCGGGCGGATAGCCCTTATTCACCAAGGTTTCAAACCCGGCCTTCATCAATTCAACAACTCCTCCACAAAGAACTGCCTGTTCGCCAAAGAGGTCTTCATATGCTTCCTGCCCAAAAGTGCATTCCAAAACCCCAGCTCTTGTTAAGCCAACGCCCTTTGCCATTGCAAGTGCAATGTTCTTTGCGTTCCCGCTTGCGTCCTGCGAAACCGCAACAAGCCCAGGAACCCCGAAGCCCTCAAGATAGCGCTTCCTTTCCTCGCTTCCAGGGGATTTTGGCGCGACCATTATAACATCAACATTTTCAGGCGGGACTATTCGTTTAAATGCAATATTAAAGCCATGGCTGCAGCTTAGCACCTTCCCCTCACTTAAATTCGGGCCAATATGCTCCTTGTAAACATCCCCCTGAATCTCATCAGGTATGAGTATGTGAATAACATCTGCCTTTTTTGTGGCTTCTGCAATTGGCAAAACCTCAAAGCCGTCTTTTTTTGCGGCCTCCCAGCTCTTTCCACCCTCTCTCAAACCATAAACCACATTAAGCCCGGAATCCCTCATGCAAAGACCCTGGTTCTTCCCTTGGGAACCATAGCCGATTATTGCAATCGTTTTTCCTTCCAAAACCTTTTCATCAACATCTTTGTCATAATACAGTTCCATTCAAATCCCTCCAAAAATAAATTGAATAAAAATTATTTTTTATTATTTCCCCACTGCATTGCGTTAATCCCTGTCCTGCTTACCTCTTTTATGCCATACTTTTGCGCAAGTTTTAGGAAGTTGTTTATCTTCTCAGGGTCACCTAAAATTTCAATAATTATGGAATCGGAATTCATGTTCAGTACCTCTGCATGGTGCAGCTTTGCAATATTTACCAAATCCTTTCTGGTTTTTGCTGTTGAACTCACCTTAAGCAGGCAATGCTCCCTGACAACCGAATGTTTTTCATTTAAATCAATAACCTTAAACACATCCACAAGCTTGCTCACCTGCTTTTCCAATTGCTCCACTGTTTTGTCATCAGCTATTAAGCTAACAACAATATGGGATACCCCTTTCTGGGTGGCTTTCCCAACAACTAAAGTGTCTATGTTAAAGCCCCTTCTTGCAAACAGGCCTGAAACTTTTGCCATTACCCCTGGCTGGTCCTCCACAAGCAAACCGACTATATGCCTGCGCTTTTTCGTTATCTTTTTTCGTCCCTCTATCATTTAATCACCTGAAATATTTCTTTGGGATACACCATCCAAACATATCATCCACATTTTTTCCCGCGGCAAACATCGGGAGGATGTTTGATTCCTCAGCTACCTGAATATCTATGACCGAAGCTTCGTCTTCCTTAAACGCCTCTTTTAATGCGGGATAAATCTGGCTTGACCTTGTTACGGTATGGCCATTTAAGCTGTGTGCCTGCGCAATTTTCTCAAAGTCAGGGTTCCTATTTAGGTAGACCTGAGAATATCTTTTATCGTAGAAAAGTTCCAGCCATTGCCTCACCATTCCAAGATAAGCGTTGTTCATTATAACTGCCTTAACATTTATCCCCTCTTCTTTGCAGGTTGCCAGTTCCTGCTGGGTCATTGCAAAACTCCCGTCACCATCAAAATCAATAACATTTACATCGGGCTTTGCCGTTTTTGCGCCCATTGCCGCAGGAAGCCCAAAGCCCATAGTGCCCGCGCCCCCGCTTGAGATAAAGGTCCTTGGTTTTTCCCTTTTTAAGAAATGTGAGGCAAACATCTGCTGCTGCCCAACCCCGGTTGTGACTATATCCTTATCTGAAATAAGTTTTTGCAATTCAAACAAAACCCTTCTCGGGTCAGGGGGATTGTCATCAATATCCTGGTCGCACTGGCATTCCCTGATAAGATTTTTGATTTTATTGTTCCATTCCTTGCTTTTTAGTGCCTTCTTTTTCATCATCTTAAGCAAATCCCCGAGCACAAGCTTGGCATCTCCCTGAATCGGCAAATCAACAGCAACATTCTTCCCTATTTCCGCTGAATCAATGTCGATGTGAATCACTTTTGAATCCTGCAAAAATGTGTCCAGGTTTCCTGTTATCCTGTCCGAGAACCTGCACCCAACTGCTATTAGCACATCTGCATTTACAATTGCATAGTTTGCGACCTTTCTCCCGTGCATACCCAAAACACCCAATGAAAGGGGATGGCTTTCAGGGAATACGCTTTTGCCCATAAAGGTTGTTGTCACAGGAATCCCAAACTTCTCAGCCAAAGACAGCAATTCATTGTAAGCCGAGGAATGCAATATTCCACCTCCCGCAAGGATAACCGGTCTTTCTGCCTTCAATATCATTTCTGCCGCGGCCTTTATCTGCTTTGGATGGCCTTTTAAGTTAGGCTTAAATCCGCGAATCATCACATGATTGACTTTTTTTGTCACCTTATTGGTTTGCGCATCTTTGGGAAGGTCTATGAAGACAGGGCCTGGCCGCCCATTCATGGCGATGGTAAATGCCTTCTTTATGGTCGCCTCTATCTGATTGCTGTCCCTTATCTGAAAATTGTGCTTTGTAATGGGTGCGGTTATTCCCATCATGTCTGATTCCTGAAATGCATCATTCCCAATTAGGGTTGTGGGAACCTGCCCGGCAAAGGCGATTATGGGGACAGAATCCATATAAGCATCCATTATTCCCGTAACTAAATTTGTCGCCCCTGGCCCTGATGTTGCAATGCAAACCCCCGCCTTTCCTGAAGCTCTTGCATAGCCTTCAGCAGCATGTGCGGCTCCCTGCTCATGCCTGACAAGAACATGTTTAATCTCTTTGGTGTAATTCAGGAATTCGTCATAAAGTGGGATTACAGACCCGCCGGGAAAGCCAAAAACATGCTTTGTCTTTTCGCCAATTAGGGTTTTGACTATTGCTTCAGCACCATTCATTTTCCTTTGCCCCTTTTCTTTTTTTTGCTTCTTTCAAAGTTCAAAACCTTGTTTGCACCTTTTATTAATGCCTTTGCAGAAGCCATTATAACGTCTTCGTTTATGGCTCCTGCCGAATATGTGTTCTTCTTCTTGTCCTCCACCTTTATTGCCACTTCAGCCAATGCATCAGTCCCGCCAGTTATTGCCTTGAGATTATATTCTTTTAAGGAGACCCCGCTGCCAACTACTGAGAAAATTGCCCTGCTCACAGCATCAACAGGCCCCACACCCTTTCCTAAACCCCCGACCATCTTGCCGTCAACTATCAGGCTGACTGTTGCGGTTGGCATTATCCTGTTTCCGGTCATCACCACAATCTCATCCAGTTCAATAATCCTTTCCTCTTTGGAAAGCTGCTGGGTGACATCATTTGCTATTGCAATTATGTCCTCCCTCATAACATGCTTCTGCTTGTCTGCAAGCGATTTTATCTTTGCTGAAATCTGCTTCAGCTGTTCTTTTGTGAGCCTGTAACCCAGGTTGTTAAGCACTTTTTTTACGGCGTGCTTCCCGGAATGCTTTCCTATAACTAATTCAGTCTTAAGGCCTATCATTTTTGGGTCCATTATCTCATAGCACTCCCTGCTGCTCAGCATGCCATGCTGGTGTATTCCTGCCTCATGTGCAAAGGCATTCCTCCCAACAACTGCTTTATTTGGCTGAACTATTAAACCTGTGAAATCGGAAACCATTTTGCTGGCGTTATAAATTTCCCTTGTTTTTATCCCTGTCGAAAAACCAAAATGGTCTTTCCTGGTTTTAAGGCTCATCACAATTTCCTCCAAAGAGGCATTGCCTGCCCTTTCACCTATTCCATTGATGGTGCACTCAACCTGCCTTGCCCCATTCCTTACTGCCTCCAGGGAATTTGCAACCGCAAGCCCCAAATCATTGTGGCAATGGACACTAATTGTTGCATCATCGATGTTTGGTACATTCTCCTTTATGGATTTTATAAGCATTGCAAATTCATATGGCTGTGCATATCCCACAGTGTCAGGAATGTTCACAGTTGTTGCGCCTGCATCAATTACCTTTTCCAGAATCTCAAAAAGGAATTTTGGCTTTGTGCGCGAGGCATCTTCAGGGGAGAACTCAATATCATCAAAATTATCCTTTGCCATTTTCACTCCCTGCACGCCGAGGGCAATTATCTCTTTTGGGCTCTTTTTGAGCTTGTACTTCATATGGATTGGGGAAGTTGCGAGGAAAACATGCATTCTTGGGTTTTTCGCGTTCTTCAGCGCTGCAGCTGCGGAATCAATATCCTTCTCCAAACACCTTGCCAGTGCCGCAACTCTCGGACCCTTAATAGTTTCACCTATTTCCTTAATCGCCTTAAAATCCCCCGGCGAAGCAACAGGAAACCCTGCCTCAATTACATCAACCCCCAGCTTTGCCAGCTGGTTGGCAATTATCATCTTCTCCTGATGGTTTAGCGTTGCACCAGGACTCTGTTCCCCATCACGGAGGGTTGTGTCAAAAATCACTATTTTTTCCTTCTTCATCCTCAAAACCTCTTTTCTTCCACTATATAGATATCTCTTCTTTTTTTAACGCCCTCTAAAATTCGTTTGTGATTCAGAGGGCACTTTACAGTACCAAAATCAGACCAAGGACTAGCAAAACAAGCAATTTATTCAAAAAATTATCCTTACTCATCTGAATCAACAATATATATAGTAGCTTAAATCATTTATAAATGTTTATATACTGCCTAATTTGCTAATTTTTTTGATTGTGTCGATTGCTAATTAATCGCATAAATTAATCAAAATTTCAATTCAGCAAGAATTAAATAGCTCTTTGCACTTATAAAAACTCATGAATAGGAAATTAACAGCGATAATTATTTCCCTTCTTTTTCTGATATTTATTTCTGCATCGGCATCTGCTTCCGATTGTTCCAAGCAGGTTGATTGCAGGCTTGACGCCCAAGAACCGAGACCGGGAATTTCCTTTGACTGGTCAGAGGAAAAAACTTACTGCTTGGGAAAAACTTTGTGCGTAGTAGGAGTGCATTATTATGAAATGTGCCACAGCAGTGTTGATGAGGACAGTGATGGGTTGAATGATTGTGATGACCCAGACTGTGCAGATAGCCTTAATTGCAATCCATCAAATAAGGAATGTAGGGATCTTGGGGACTGTCCAAGTACAGAAAGGTGTGTTTGGGATCAAAGTCTTCAATCTGGGAAATGTAAGATGAACCTTTGGATTTGTGATGAATCTGCCCACTGCAAGAGGAAGGCTATGTATGAGGTTCATACATTTGATTGTATTAAAGGATACTGCCAACCGATAGAAATTATTTGTGAGGGAAACAGCCAATGCCCTGCGCATTATGAATGTAAATATGGCATGTGCAGCCGATTGCAGGGCTGTCCGCACACAATGTGCAGGGAAGGATTTGAATGCTTTGAGGATGCGTGTTACAAGACAGGGACCGATTGTTCAGAAGATGGCAGTTGTTCAGCAGGAGAGAGTTGTTACTTTGGTTGGTGTTGGGGCCCGGAGTGCAAAATGGATGATGCGTGCAGCAGTGGCTTTCAATGTGTTAAGGGCTATTGTGAAGTTGCAACCGATTGTGTTAATGATTCTGACTGTGATGAAGGGGAAACATGTTTAGAGGGGCTCTGCCTTCCTGAAATAACTGGCGAATGCGTTGTTGATTCTGGTTGCGGTGAAGGCAAGGTTTGCTTTGACGGAGTGTGTATGGAGGCAGATATACGAATTCCGGATTTGGAGGAATTACAAGATAGGTTTGGGGATGAAATGCATCCTGAAAATCCTAATATTCCGGAAATTGATGAAAAAACCAAGGCAAAGATTAAATTCTGGCTTGGACTTGATGTTGACGAATTTACCAGCGACATTGGGCAGGGCAAGAAGGCATATGTTTTGATAAATGGGACAATTACAAGTGGCAGGGAAAGGATTTGGATTCTTAAGAAAGTGCATTATTCTGTTGCATTTTACAAAGCCCTTGGTTATGAGGTAACTATGCTTGATCAGGGCTATAAGCTTGATGAGCCAGATGAAACAAGGTCTGATGCAATTTTTTCGGCAATAACAGACCCTGATGTGGGGGCTGTTTCCTATTTCTCGCATGCAAGTGAACCTTCAATTGAGGACCAGGGAGCTGATGATGTTGCTATCCATCTTGCAAGAGCAAGAAAGGCATGGTATATGCGGCAAGGGATGAGCGAAAAGGATGCAAGATTAAAGGCAAACTCCGAGGTCAGTATCGCGCTTGATATTTATTACAACCATACATGTCACTCAGCAGATGAGGGATTTGAAGCATTTGCAGATCAGGTGATTAGGGAAGGCGGGGTTTATTATGGTGAGCCTGGCTTGCTATGGGCAACAAGCGCGCCGGATACTGAATACATAAAAGGGTTTGGTGATGTGGAATGAAATTCAAGATATTGTTTTGCTTTGTTCTTTTACTGCTCCTGCTTTCAGGCTGCCCTGATGATAACGACCCTTATTTTGACATTGCGGAATCAATCAGTGAACAACTTAACAGTGAAGGCATTGATGTAACCTTGGTTGAGGTTACGGAAGATGAAATCAGGGTGACCTATTCACAGCCTGTTTCAGCATCCGAAAAGGAAGTTTATGGGACTTGGGCATATGTTTTTGGAACCTCACTAAATAAAGCCTCGGCAGTTCCTGAAATTTACCGGAATATTGAAACCTTATCCATACAATGTGATTTTGATGATGGGGAAGAGATGTTGATTAGCACAACCCCTAAAGAAATTCTGGATTTTTTGGCAGAGGATACTGATGCATGGGATTTCCTTTATGCATTGGATATTGAACCCCTAACACAGGGCCCGCAGGTTCCTACAGAATAAAAACTATATTAAAGCCTATTTTCTTATTGATATTTTACCGGATTCTAAATTCTCTAGAAAAAATTGCAATATTCTCGCTTCAAAAGCCTTTATTTGTTGGGAGGTTAATGTCTTGGCTTTTTTTGAAAGTTCTTCCAAATCTATTATCAATTCAATCTTTTGTTCTGGCACAAGATCTCTCATTTCTAAGATGTCGTTTGTAGCCTCTTTCAATCCAGAATATTCTTTTCCCATCGCCAATAAACTTCCAGACCTTTCTTTAAGCTCGTTTTCAATATCTGCAATAGCCCTAAGTGCATTTCTGGCACTGGTTCTTTGCCTATAGGTTTTTCCAGTAAATCTCTTAAGGGTTAACCTCGGTTTTCGTAAATGAACAATATTAAATACTGGCCTTTTAGTTCCGGGTTTCAAGTAAGCACCTAACAATAGTCCAGCCATTCCTCGTACTTCAAATCCTCGCCATGGATTATATCGAAGTATTTTTCCCGCAGTTTTTTTGTGATTGGTCCTGGCTTTCCATCGTCAATATCCTTGCCGTCAATCTTGCGAATTGGAGTCATTTCAGCGGCGGTGCCTGTCATAAATGCCTCATCAGCAGCATACAAAGTTTCTTTGTCAAAAGTTTCCTCACTAACTTCAATTCCCTCATCCTTTGCAATCTTCATTACCGAATCCCTTGTAATTCCAACCAAAGCAGATTTAGTTGTGGGGGTTATAAGTTTGGAATCTTTTACTATGAATAGGTTCTCCCCTGTGCATTCACAAATATTTCCCTCCAAATCCTCCATAATCGCCTCTTCATAGCCTGTGTTCAATGCCTCCATTTTTGCAATGGTGGAGATTGTGTAATGCCCTGTGGTTTTGCTATGCGCAAGCTCCTCCTTTACAAAATGCCTTTTGTAAGAGGACATCCTCACACTTATGCCGTTCTTTATTCCCTCTTCCCCCAAATATGCGCCCCATGGCCAAGCCGCGACTGAAACATTGACTTTTGCATTTACAGTATCCAGACCCATCTTCCCATAGCCGTAGTAAATAAGCGGGCGGATATAACATTCTTTCAGGTTGTTTTTGGTGACAATTTGCTTGCATGCCTCAAAAATTTCATCATAAGTATTTGGCACTTCCATCTGCATAATCTTTGCAGATTTCAGCAGCCTTTTTGTGTGGTCCTTAAGCCGAAATATTGCCGGGCCTTTAGGGGTTTCATAAGCTCGAACACCCTCAAAAACAGCAGTTCCGTAGTGGAGGCTGTGGGTAAGTATATGAGTGGTTGCGTCCTTCCACTTTACAAACTCCCCGTCCATCCAGATAAATTCAACCTCTTCCATAAAAGCACCTTAAACAGTATTAATTGGGAGTATTAAAAAGTATATAAATCGTTTGCTCTCGGTCTATTTTGTCTCTAATTGAGACAAAGATTATTAATAAGAAATAAATATAATTGAAGTATGCTGTTTGACTTCTTTGTTTCGGTGGCAATGCTCATAATAGGCTCTTTGCTGATATTCAAAACAGCTGACATTCTTGTTCAGTATGCAAGTAAGCTTATTAGAGGAAACAAAATTCCTATTCCTGTTGTTGGTGTGCTTCTGCTGCCTTTGATTACCGGCCTGCCAAATCTGTTTATTTCCATAAGCTCAATCTTAAATGGATTAGAATCTTTTGTTTATTTGAACAATCTGGGCAATACCATTGGCAATCTTACACTTGCTCTGGGCATAACTGTCTTGCTTGGGAGGAAATTTATCATAAGGAAAACTGCATTGGTGAAAAGGGATGCCTTGTTTTTGTGTGTCTCCTCACTTATCACGGTTCTTTTGATGGCGGATGGTCTGTTGAGCAATGTTGATGGTTTGATTCTGATACTTGTTTTTGGATTCTATGCATTCAACCTGCACAGGGAAGAAACCAAAAAAATAAAACCAGAAAATGTCGATCTAGCAAAAATAGCTTTAATTGCCATAATATCTCTTGTTGTCATGTTTTTTGGGGCCGAGCTTGTTGTTACTGGTGCAAAAGGCATAATGAATCAGTTTTCTCTTACAGAAACCTTTGCAGGGGTAATCATAGTTGGCCTTGCAGCAATTCTACCTGAAACCAGTGTAATGGTTTTGGCCAGCAGAAGGGGGAATATCGGACTTTCCTTCAGCAATCTAATAGGGGATACGCGTGTGTCAGTGCCGTTTATTGTGGGCCTTATAGCTATTTTTTATCCACTCAACATAAGCCAGCATGTGATAAATCTTCTGCTCCCCATTGTCGCACTCCTTGTAATCTTTTTTATGATAATAATTTGGTTCGACCCTTTCCTTTTCAGAATCCCGAACAAGTTTGACATAAAGAAGCATGAAGCAGTTTTTCTCATACTTTTGTATATTGTAATAGCTGCTCTCTTATATTGAGTATTTCCCCACACTAATTCGTCAAATGACTTTTCTTTTTTTGCATCCATGAATTATTATTTAAAGCGAATTATTTCTAATCATATCTATGGTTGAAATCCAGCTGAAAAAAGGCGAAAAATTTGCAGTGCTCACCGCTTATGATGCTACCACTGCGCACTTTCTCGAGGAAGCAGGAATTGAACTGATTCTTGTCGGAGATAGTTTGGCAAATTGTGTTTTGGGTTATACCGATACTAAATCAATTTCCCTTGAGGAGATGCTTCACCACACCCGCGCGGTTGCAAGGGGGGCAGCCAATACCCCAATCATTGGAGATATGCCAATAAACACCTACACAAATCCCTCGCTTGCAGTAATTAATGCAAAGAAATTTCTTGGGACAGGTGCGCATGGGGTGAAAATTGAGGGAGCGAAGATTGAAGTTGTTGAGGCATTGCACGAGAAGGGGATTGAGGTTATGGGCCATATTGGGTTAACCCCGCAAACTGCGGAGCAGTACAAAGTGCAGGGTAAGGAAAGCGGAGACGCTGAGCGATTGAAAGATGAAGCCAGCGCGCTGGAAAAGGCAGGGTGTTTTTCTCTTGTGCTTGAATGTATTCCTTCCTCGCTCGCGAAGGAAATTACTGAATCGGTGAAAATTCCCACAATCGGAATTGGTGCTGGAAAATATTGCGACGGGCAGGTTTTGGTGCTGAGTGATGTCCTTGGTTTAACCAATGGCAAAAATCCAAAGTTCGCAAAGCAGTATGCTGATTTAGGGAATGAGATTAAAAATGCGGTGAAAAGTTTCAGGGATGAAGTTAAAGGCGGAAAATTCCCCTCTGAAGAATTCAGCTACCGCTAATCACTCATATAATTTAGCCAGAACCAGTGAGATTCCAAACATAATTAATGCAAGGGAAGTCAGAATAGTGAAGAAAATGTTTGGCTCTTCAATTATTCCCATCGCAAAAGGGACGACCTGAATCACAAGAAGGATTATTGCAAACCCTATCCAGAGATATGCCGACATTTGGTAAAATTTTGATTTCTTGAATTCCTTTCCCATGTCAGGAATTAATGTACTTGGTTATATAAAAAGCTTTGCAAAAAACTAAATTATTTCTTTTTTAAGACATATGCTTTTCCTAACTTTCTTTCAGGATTTCTTTTTGATTCTTCCCTAAATTTTGGCCCCCTGTTCTCATATAAATCCCTGGCAGATCCGCCAATGTCTTTTCCTTTTTGCACACCCGACATTTTTTCCCTTGCTTTCGGGTTTAATTCCCTTCGATCTTGTTTAAATTTGCCTTTATGGGAATTAACTACCCTGTAGTTGTAGGGTTTTTTTGCAGGCATAAGAATATTAAAACTCTCGAAGTATTTAATGCTTTACTGCTCGGACCCATTTCTAACGCAGGATAAAAACCTTTTTATTGTATAAAGTGGTTATTAGAATGGTTCAAATGAAGTTCAGAACAAAGGGGCAAAGTTCATTGGAGTATCTGATGCTGATTGCCGGGGCATTGTTGGTTGTAAGTACGGTTGCAGGGCTTATGTTCTATATGGCAAATACCGCCAAGGAAAATGCCCAACGGTCGATTGATGAGCTTTATGAGGAGATGGGTGGCGATAAGGGAGGGGATAAAATCCTCCTGATGGATGATTTTGAATCAGGGACGATGGATTCATGGGCTGTTGTTGATGAGGGGAACAAAGGAGCCCCATCAAAATGGCGGGTTTTGAATGGTGAACTGCAGCAATACTCCAACATTAGGGACGGCGGAAAGTCGATAGAAATGCACGGGACCTATGCATGGGCTGGGGAAAGTGACTGGAGGGATTACACAATTTACCTTACTTTGAGGTCAACAGATGATGATGCCATTGGTGTCATGTTTAGGTACAAAAATGCCGATAATTATTACCGCTTTTCAATGGATCGGCAGAGGAAATACAGGAGATTGGTGAAGAATGTTAATGGGAATTTTACGGTACTGTCTGAAGATACTGTGAAATATAAACTGAATCAGGATTATCTGCTTAAGATTGAAGCTATAGGAACCAATATCAAGGTCTTTCTCGATGGGGAGAAGATTTTTGATGAAAGTGACCCAGGAATTGCCTCAGGTGCTATCGGGCTTTACAACTGGGGAAATAAGGGCAGCTATTTTGACAATATCCTTGTGGAAAGAATTTAACTAAAGGGATTAAAAAGGCTTATTCCCTCTTTTTATCATGGAAATGAAAAAAATGGTAATTCTGGTAAATGGCCTTAGCGGGACAGGGAAAAGTGTCCTTTGCGAAAGGCTTGCGGAAGAATATGGCCTGGAGTACTATCCCACATCCTCCCTTTTGAGGCAGCTAAAGGAGAAGGAATTTAGTGAGGTTAATAAGGCGGATCTGAGCAAAAATGACGGTTGGTGGGAGAGTGAAGAGGGAAAGAAATTCATTGAGGAAAGGGAAAAGGACAAGAGTTTTGATAAGAAACTGGATAAGGAACTGCTAAAACTTATTGCAAAGGGAAATATAGTCCTTGATTCCTGGACAATGCCCTGGCTCAGCAAAGACGGGTTTAAGATATGGCTCAGTGCTGAGGAAGAGGTCAGGTTTAAGCGGGTGATGAAAAGGGATGGCACTGATTCGGAGGAATTGATTAAAACAGTGAGGGAAAAGGAGGAAAAAACAAAAAAGATTTTCCAGGAGCTTTATGGCATAAAATACGGCGAAGACCTTACCCCATACCATTTTATACTAGATACCACTTCTCTAAATGCAGAACAAGTTTTTGATACGGTTAAAAATAAAGTTTATGAATTTTATGAAATTAAAAACTAACGGAGGTTTTCCTATATGGATAGAATAAAGACAGGAATAACAGGCCTTGATGAGCTGATTCAGGGAGGAATTCCTGAAGGGAGCACAGTACTGCTTGCGGGGGGAGCCGGAACCTGCAAAACAATTATGGGGACAACCTATCTCTATCGCGGTGCCAAGGAGTTCAATGAGGCGGGACTTTATGTTACTTTAGAGACCAATGTAAAGAATATAACCTGGAATATGGAGAATTTTGGCTGGGACATAAAGCCCTTACAGGACAAGAACCTGTTCAAGGTTTACAGGCTGAAGATTAATCCTAATGAAAATGTGGATATGCAGATTGAGGCAGAATTGAAAGCAATTGCCAAAATTGTAAAGGAAATGGGCGCCAAAAGATTGGTGGTTGATTCAACCACCGCATTCACTGTCTGGCTAAAAGATCAGGGCCAGATAAGGAGCACTTTGTACAATTTCACTGATGGCCTGAAAGAACTGGGATGCACAACTATCCTGATTTCCGAAACAAAGGGTGGAAAAACCGACTTTAGTGCCTTTGGTGTTGAGGAGTTCATTGCGGACGCGGTAATTGCACTGTATTTCACGCCTCCGCACAGAAGTATTTTTATACGGAAGATGAGGGGAACTGACCACTCGAAAACAATTCACCCCTTCGACATTTCTGGAGAGGGCGTAACAATTCATCCTAAAGACGAAATCATGTGGGAAGCAATTAAGTAATTTCATATTCAAAGGTGTAGGCATGCCCGGCGAAATAGATATTATAGACGTAAATTACGGAATAAAGCAGATAGTTATGGACGAGCTTAGGGCGCTCCCAAAAGAATATGTAATGCTTGTTATTGTTAAGCCCAAAAATTATGAGTCAACTATCCTGGCATTTATGGATATTTTCCTTAATGACCAGAAACTTTTTGGGACCTATATCACAACCAACAAGCCTTTTCGAAAGATACTTGCCAAATTCCTTGAGAAGGGAATTAAGGCAGACAATTTATTTTTCATCGACTGTGTCACAAAGGAGGCGCCCGAGGAATCTGTTGGGGGAGTAAAGGTATTTTCCTCGCAAAATGTGACCGAAATCAATGTTCTCCTCGATAAGGCAATAAAAAGCAAGAAAAGGGGGGCGGAGTTTATTTTCATGGATTCAATTTCCACCCTTTTGGTGTATAATGAGGAAAAGACTGTGGAGAAATTTATTCACGCGCTTTTAGAAAGGATTTATCACTGGAAGACAAAGGGAATTTTTATTACAGTGGAAACTCGGGCAAATGAATTGATTGTGGAAAACCTTTCCCTGTTCTTTGACAAGGTTGTAAGAATAGAATAATCAGCGGCCGGATTTTACTGCCAGCCTTACATCTGAAGCGGTCACTGTTTTCCTGTTTGCGTGCTTTGCAAACTGAATCGCCTGCTGGGAAACCTCAATTCCTTTTTCCTCCAGCACTTCGGCCAATGCAACTGCGGCATCTTCACTAACCCTTCCAGCTCCCGCTTTCCTGATAAGCCTGTCAACGGCAGCAAAAGGCAGTATATTGTCTCCCATTTGAAATGTCCTCCTAATTAATCCCTAAATAGACAAAAATATAAAGAATGCGGTTAAATCAGGCAAATAATTCCATTTTGGGCTTTATTTTGGAATTCGCGGATGAATAGGTTTAAAACTATTTTAACATTCATTTGATTTGATTCTAATGCCTTATGTAAAACACCCCCTGATTAAGGAGAAATCTGTTGAGGCGCGCGTTTATCAGCAGGTTCTTGCCGCCAGGGTTTTGGAAAGGGGGAATTCATTGGTTGTTGCCCCCACTGCACTGGGGAAAACAATAGTTGCATTGCTTCTTTCGGCAGAATTGCTGCAAAAACACCCTAAAAAGAAGATCCTGTTTCTTGCCCCGACAAAACCGCTTGCTGTGCAGCATCAAAAGAGCTTTAAAAAATTCCTGAAAATTGATGAGGAGAAAATTGAACTCCTCACAGGAACAATTACCCCGAAAAAAAGAACGGAGATTTGGGACAATTCACAAATAATTACTGCCACGCCACAGACTATTGAGAATGATTTGCTGAGGGGGAGAATTGATTTGGAGGAGGTATCACTTCTCATTTTCGATGAAAGCCATAGGGCTGTGGGGGATTATGCTTATGTGTTTATTGCGAAAAGATATATGAAGCAAAACAAAAAGCCGCTCATTCTCGCAATTACCGCCTCCCCAGGCAGCGGCGAGGAGAAAATCCAGGATGTCTGCAAAAACCTTTTCATAAAAAACCTTGAAATCAAGAAGGATTCTGATGAGGATGTAAAGCCATATGTGCAGGAGATTAAGACCGAATGGATTCGCGTAAATCTGCCTGAAAAGTTTCTTGTTGTGAAAAAGAATCTTGAAATATTTATGAAAGAGCAGTTGATTTCCCTGAAAAGAATTGGTTTTGCCCCAAAAAGCAAGTACATGAATATGAAGGACTTGTTGGAAATCCAGAGGCAGATAAGAAGGGACATCCCCACGCAGGCAAGAACACGGCCTTCGCTTTTCACCGCCGCCTCAAAAATTGCGGCACTTATCAAGATTACACATGCCAACACCCTTCTTGAAACACAGGGAGTTAGTTCATTGAACGATTATTTTGAACGGATGAAAACAGCAACCACAAAAGCCGCCAAAAGCCTGCTCAGGGATGAAGGAATAGGTGAGGCAATTATAATAACCAAAAAACTAAATGATGCAAATGTGATTCATCCAAAACTCCTTGAGCTGGAAAAGATTCTGGTTCAGCAATTTAAGGCCAATTCTGATGGCAAAGTTATTGTTTTCAACCATTACAGGGATTCAATTCGCCATATGGCAAAATATCTAAAAAATGTGAAAGGGGTAAAGGCAAAAAGGTTTGTGGGCCAGGCCGCAAAAAGCCATGAAAAGGGCATGACCCAAAAGGAGCAGATTGCGACAATTAAGGATCTTAAGGATGGGAAGTATAACACATTGCTCGCATCTTCAGTTGCTGAGGAAGGGCTGGATATTCCTGCCGTTGATTTGGTTGTTTTTTATGAGCCAGTCCCGAGTGAAATCAGGATGATCCAGAGAAGGGGCAGGACAGGAAGGTTTGGAAAAGGAAGGGTGATAGTTCTTATTGCGAAAGACACTAGGGATGAGGGTTTTTATTGGGCGGCACGCGCAAAGGAGAAGAAAATGCATAACACGATTAAGGTAATTCAGAAAACATTCAATGGCCAGAAACTGGATTCCCAGACAACTTTGGGGAAATACATGGCGCCTGAAGAACGGGTTCTTGTATGGGTGGATTCCCGCGAAGGCAAATCCTCAATTGCCTCGATTTTAGAGGAAAAGAATGCCATGGTAAAGGTTCGCACATTGGAAGTTGGGGATTTTATGCTAAGTGATGATGTTATAGTTGAAAGGAAAACTGTTGAGGATTTTTTGAGTTCAATGGTTGATGGGAGATTGTTTAACCAATTGGTTTTGCTTTCCTCCAACTGCAATTCCCCCCTTCTTTTGCTTGAAGGGAGCATTGAGGATTTGTTTGCGTTACGCGATATCCATGAGAATGCAATCCGCGGCGCGCTGATTTCCATCGCGACCAATTACAGGGTGCCCATTATTTTCACCCGCGATATAAATGAAACTGCCCAGTATTTGATTACCATTGCGAAACGGGAGCAGCTTGCAAAGGACAAGGACATTCGCCTTCGCGTGGGGAGAAAGGGGCTGACACTTGCCGAACAGCAGCGCTTTATTGTTGAGTCATTCCCCTCAATTGGCCCGACACTTGCGAAAGCCTTGCTTGGAAAGTTTGGCTCTATAAAATCAATAGTTGAAGCTGACGAGAAAAAACTCCGCGAAGTCGAAAAAATGGGCCCAAAAAAGGCAAAGAAGATTATTGATGTTCTCCGTTCAAAATGGGAGAAAGATTGAATAAAGACTATCGTATATTTTTATCGTCGCGAATATGGCTATGCTTGTCTTTAGGTTTGCCCTTTTTCCCCTTACCTCTAGAGCCAATGCCTTTGTTTTCAAACAATTTTTCAGTAGTGCCGCTAATAGTTTTCTCATTAATCGTCTCTTCTATTCCACCCAATCCGTCTCTTTTGTAAGGGCGCCCCACCTGGCCAAATTCTCCCCCAACTCCTTTTCTTAGTTTTCTCCGTTCAATTCTTCTTACTCCTTTCTCAGGCCCACTTGTAGGAGTTACTGTTTTTACAATTTTTCTGCCATCTCGCCTAGCAGTAATATCTTGAGTCCTACTCATTGCTCTCCTTTTTCTTTGCGGCATGAATTAGAAAAGTACTTTATAATATATAAACCTTGCCATCACGAAAGTGCGACCATCGCAATCCTTTCGAGGACAGATTCCTCAAGCGGGAGGATTTTCAGTTCCTCTTCCCCGATTCCGTAAATTTCCGCAATGAATTTCCCGTTCTTTTTCGCGTTCTGTTTAATGAAATCCTTTTTCACCTTAAAATCAATCTCTTTCTCAACAAACTTAATTAATTCCTGAATATTTTTTTTATTTTCAGAATAGAGGATAAGGGCCACTTCATTCTTCCCTTTCTCAAGTGCGAACAAATCCATCGCCTTATTTATCTGCCTTTGCCCTGAAAGCCTAGTCAGGAATTCCAATTCGAGGGATTTTGAGAAGTTAGTCTTTTTAGCAAATGAGTCCATTGATTGCTCCAGGGCGAAGGTAATCTGCTCTTCAGACGCAATTGGCTTCAGGGAAATGAGCTGGGCGAAAGAATTCAGTTTTTTGGATTCAGCAAGGAGTTTTTTTATGGCCGAATCTGAATCTTTTATGTCAGCTGACCCTGCAACAATCCGCAAATTTTTTGTGTCGAATTTTTCAGGCATTTAATAATTAGGGCAGGTTTTTATTAAAACTATTTGCGCTGCATTTTAGACATTCTCCGGTCCTGGCGCCTTTTTTTTAGCATGGACATGTCTTCGCATATGGGCTATAGCATTCACCATGGCACGAATTTCTTCGGCGCTTGCCCCTTCACGGCCCTTACTCCACCCCTCCGGAGGGCGTATATCCTGAACTTTTTTTGGTCCTTTTGGTTTCTTTGGCCGCAATATTATCACCTGTTACATAAGACAAAACGCATCCCTTGTATTTAAACTTACTACAAAAATCCAAATTCCAGAGCTGAATAAATCGAAAAAAGCCATAGATAAGGTTTATTAACTATTCCATGTCCAATTAATTTCAACTGAAGTAAAATATTTCTATTTTATTTTTTGGTGAATTAAAATGACAGAATGGCATATGAAATCCGGAAAAAAGCCCACCGGCGGGCTTCTCACTACTCATCGAAGGAGTGATAAGAGAAAGGCATGGAGGGGAGGGAGATTTGCCTCAACAACCATTGCTGAAGCGGAAACCCGAAAGATAAAGAAGGGACAGGGCAAAAAATCAAAGATATTGCTCCAATATGTTAAATTTGCCACCCTGACCGAACCAAAAAGCAATAAGGCGATTAAGGGCGAAATTCTAAATGTTTTGGCCAATGACGCCGACAGGCAGTACACAAGGAGAAATGTCCTTACAAAAGGGGCAATTATCAGGGTTAAGGTTGGAAATGAGGAAAAAACCGCAAGAGTCACCTCAAGGCCAGGGCAAAGTGGCAATATTAATGCTGTTTTTGAGGAATTTAAGGAAGAAGTAAAAACAAAGAAGGTAAAAAAGCACAAGGTAGAAAAGAAGAAAAAAGCCGAAAAAACGGCAAAAACAGCTGATTCCAAAGAAGAAAAGAAGCAATAATCGCCTTATTCTCGCATAATTTTTGAGCTTGCAAAAGCTTTATATATAACACCCGCAGCTATTTATATAGTTCTAATGCATTTTCGCTATTTTCATGCAATTACATGTTTGATTGCTTGATATCTGAATGCAAAAAATTTAACTTTTTTTAAAAAAGAAGGTGGTGGAGAAATGAGCGCAGAATGTCCTGAGTGTAAAAGTACTAAAATTACAAAGGATGAAGAGAAGGGAGAAATAGTTTGCAACCAATGTGGACTGGTTCTTTCAGAGGATATCGTAGATTTAGGCAAGGAATGGAGAAGTTTTGATTCTGACCAGATGGAGGAAAGAGCTAGAACCGGGTCTCCAATGAAATATGTTAAGCTCAACAAAGGCCTTGTCACAATGATTGACAGGAGAGGCACTGACTTGAGGGGAAATAAGCTTTCCTCAAAAAGCAGAGCCCAAATGTACAGGCTTATCAAGTGGCATAAGAGGGCTTCAATTAGCTCCTCAATGCAGAGAAATCTTTCAATTGCTTTAACCGAGCTTAGAAGGGTTGCCTCATACTTGAATATTCCTGAGCAGCTTATTGAGGCTGCGGCACTTCTTTACAGGAAGACTGTGAAGAAAGGCCTGATTAGGGGAAGGTTGATTGAGGCAGTTGTTGCCGCAGTTCTCTACACAGTTTGTAGGACCTATAATGTTCCCAGAACTTTGAATGAGATGGCAGAGGCTTCAGGCCTTACAAAGAAGGAGATTGGAAGAACTTACAGGTTCCTGGTTAGGGAGCTTAAGTTAGATGTTCCACTCACCAACCCTATTCACTATATTCCTAGGTTTGCTTCAGAACTGAATCTCTCAGGAGAGGTCCAGGAAGAGGGAAGAAAAATCCTCGAGGAAGCAATCGGAAACGGCCTTATTTCAGGAAGGGGCCCTACAGGTGTTGCGGCTGCAGCGGTTTACATTGCAGGCCTTTTGAAAGGGGAAAGGAGAACCCAGAAAGAGGTTGCTAATGTTGCAGGAGTGACTGAGGTCACCATTCGGAATAGATATAGGGAATTGAAGAAAAGATTGAATATTGAAGTGGTTGCGTAAAGCAGCCACTTTTTTTCTATTTTTTTAATTAGCGCAAATACTCAAGCGTATTCTCGAGAATTCCCCTTGTTTTACCAGGGTTGTAGTTGAAGTAGATGCTTTTTCCCAATAGGGAGGTTCTCTCCACTATTGCAGGATATGTTTTTGCTGTTGCCGAATCTTCCATATATGCAATTTCCTTGTAATTGTCCCCCTGGCCTACATCAAATGTAGAAAGATGCAGAACCGAATATGGGCCCGCAGGCGCTTGCTCAATGCCCTCCATAATTGGATGGCTTTCATCCTTTCTCAAAATTCTGCCTCTTACAGTTATCTTTGATGCCTCATCACAAACAGGGCGGTTGTCAAGCTGCAAATCGCACCTAACGGGAACAAGATCTTCCATGCTGGCTTCCCAGCCAAGGATATCATTTGCGCCAGGCCTCCTTATTCCTGAATTCTTAACTACAATTAAGTTCCCGCCACCGTTAACGTAATCTGCGAGGGCTTCCCCAAGCTGGCGGGAAATTTCCTTGCTTACCTGTTCAGATTGGTCAAGCATTACAACATCATATTCTTTCAATTGCTCACCAGGATTCCTGTCAAGTGATTCCGCTGTTTTAATCCTGTAATCCAGCAAATCATCATTATTATCCAGAACATTAATTACTTCCTGGGATGTTGAACCGATAATCAGCATATTCATGGGATTTTCCACAGGGAGCATATCAAAATCCACAAACAAAGTAATAGCAAAAATAATAACTGCCAGTACAGTAACCGCCCCGATTACAATTAATGCCAAAATAATCAGGTCTTTCTGCGATTTGCTAGGGAATCCAGAACTTCCCCCTGACATCTCATCTTCCATGAATTATAGAAGTATTACTTACTATATAAAATTATCTTTTCCCTGTTTCTGGTTTTTCGGAATGATTTTCTATTTAAACATTTCCATCAATCCCTTAATTATGGAAGCATTAATTGATGAGGCAAGGAAGAACTGCAAACTCTGCTCAGGAAGGCGCTATTTAGGTGCGAGGGACGAGCACCAGGCAATTGCAAAAGAGGCAGTTAATGACCTTTACAGCTTCTTTTTGGATCAATACAACACCCTGAGAAAAGAGGATGCTTCGGTTGATGAAATTAATGACGCCTTTGACAACAAAAAGCTCTGCCTTGATGCAGTTAGCCAGTGTGACGGATGCAATAAAGAGATTGACCGCATCAATAGGCTGATTGTTCAGTTAAGATAGGAAATTCGCAGAAGCAAATTAAGTTTATTAATGCTAATGCTCTAATTTATACGATTCAAATGTTGATTGCTGGGGTTGATGAGGCTGGAAGGGGCCCTTGTTTGGGTCCAATGGTTCTTGCCATAACCACTATTGATTTTAGGGAGGAGGAAAAGCTTTCCAACATAGGGGTTAAGGACAGCAAATTACTTTCCCCCGCACAAAGGCAGACCAAATTCAAGGAATTGAAATGCATTGTCAATGAATTTGGCGTTGAGAAGGTTGATGTTGAGGAATTGGACAGGCTTATGGACAGGAAAAGCCTGAATGAAATTGAGGCAATGAGGGTTGCAAGGCTTTTGAACAATTTAAAGGAGAAACCTTCGGTTGTTTTTGTGGACAGCCCTGATGTAATCAGCCATGCATTTGCGGACAGGATGAGAAAATATCTTTCTTTTGATGTTGTCATCAGGGCAGAGCATAAGGCTGACTTGAATTATCCGATTGTTGCCGCGGCTTCAATCATTGCAAAGGTTGAAAGGGATAGGGAGATTAAAAACCTGGCAAAGATTTATGGAGATATCGGTTCTGGTTATTCTCATGATGAGATTACAATTAATTTCATAAAAAAATTCATTGCGGAGAATGATAAGCTGCCGCATTTTGCAAGGAAGGCATGGATAACTTCCCAACGATTGCTGGATGAGCGGTTCCAGCAGAAATTGATTTAGGTGTTATGATGAGCAAGTGGAAAAAAAGAAAGGATTTGGAGGATTTGCCCTTTGACTTTGAAAAGCTTGAGGATATGATGGATGAATTAATGGATGCCCTGTTTGAGTCCGAGGAGGAAAACCTTAGGGGGAAGCCGGCAATAATGGGCTTTTCAATAAGGCTTGATTCTGAGGGCAATCCCAAAATGCAGGAATTCGGGAATATTACAAAAAAGAAAAAGAAGCCTGCTGTGCTTAAGGCACGTGAACCGCTTGTTGATTTGATTTATTCGGAGGATGATCTTAGTGTCACTGCTGAAATGCCAGGGGTGGAAAAGAAAGATTTGAAGGTAAATGTTGATGGAAATGATATTGAAATTTTAACTGAGGGAAAAGTCCGCTTTTACAAAAGAATTGCGGTTGACAGGCCGGTTAAATCCAAAGGGATAAAAATTTCCCTGAATAACGGGATAGTTGAAATTAAATTTCGCCTGAAATAGTTTCCGGTTTTTCCTCAATACTTCGCATATCTTCCCCGGCAGAACCCTTTTTTGCGCTGAAATGCTGGTGGAATTTTTTTGTGGTATAAATGTTGTAGGTAATTCCTGTCTTTTCCTTCCGGATAAATCCCTTTTCCTTCAGGACCTTAATATGGTCATATGCCTTGCTGTTGCGAAAATTAATTACCTCCGACTGCTTTACCGGCTGCTTATAGGAGATAAATGCAAGGGTCTTGAGGATTCCCTTATGGATTGCCGGGGAAACCGCCAAATGGTCAACATCTTTAGCATATTCTTCCCTTATTGCCATCCTATAGCCGCCCTCATCCTCCTTTATTTCCAGGGCGGAATCCCTTGAATGGTATTCATTTACCAATTGGTTAAGCGCTATCCTCACAGAAGCAACATTTCCTTTTGTGTTTTTCATCAGTTCTTTAAGGGTAATTTTACCCGGGCTCATAAAAAGCGCGGCTTCAATCCTTTTCACAAGTTCCATATCCATAAAATCACCTATAATTGGATGTTGTAAAGGGTTAATAAATTTTAGTTTTTATCATTCCACGGAAAGAAGGAGAGCCATGAAAGCAATTCCCAAAATAAAATAAAGCACTAGGAAAACCCCTTTCTTCAAGCTGGTATCCTTGTGCAGTTCCGGGATGAGGTCAGAGGCGGCGATGTAAATAAACCCCCCCGCGGTAAATGGGAGAAGGTACATTTCAAATCCCCCGATTATGCCGCTGGCAACAATAGCAACTACTCCCCCCAAAAATGCGGTAAGGGCAACGACAAAGTTCAATACAATGGCTTTTTTCTTTGAAAAGCCCCCGTGAATTAAAACCCCGAAATCCCCAATCTCCTGGGGAATTTCGTGGAAAAGTACCGCCAGGGTTGTCGCAATCCCCAATGGAACGCTTACCATATAACTTCCGGCAACTATCATCCCGTCAATGAAGTTGTGGACGGCATCACCTATAAGATTCATGTAGGTGAAGGTGTGTTCACACTTTCCGCCAGGAATTCCGTGGCAATGGTGCCATTTGATTACCTTTTCAATGAAAAAGAAAAGGACTATTCCTGAGAGCACCAGAAGGGAAACCTCCAGTCCAAAACCCATATGCTCGACGGTGTGTGGAAGAAGATGGATGAAAGCATCGCCAAGCAAAGCACCCGCAGAAAAGCTGACCAGATAAAGCAGAATTTTATTCAGCAAATTTTCCTTTAAACTAAGGAGCAGTATTCCTACTATCGATACAATACTTACAAGGAAAATGCTTCCAAAAATTAAAATTAAATCAACAGGCATAGTATCTCACCAATTCTACTTCAAATCCCATATAAACATATCCGTTTCCTTATTCAGTTTCCTTTCCAGTTTTCCTGAAGGAATTATGAAAAATTCCCCTGTTAGGGATATAATCCCCTCCGAGATATGAGTGTTGTAGGATTGCGGCTCAGAATTTCCGGAATCAACATCCCTCATCAAACCCAAGGAGGCATGCAGATGGACAAATATTTTGCCCTCTTTTTTTGAGACATTTCCCATTGCGGAGGCGATTTCTATCGGGCCCTTTATTTCCTCGAATTCAGGCGCGAGTTTATTGGTGCTGGCGGCAGTGATGATTTTCATTGAGCTCAATGCACCAAGACCGAAAACCATGCCTCCCTCAACCCCATTCCCCTCACAGGCTTTTTCCAGCGATGATACAAGTTCATCACCCTTATCCAGCCTAACAAGTATTGTGTTTCCTGATTTTTTTGTTTCCATACTAAGAAATTCGTTGGAATGGTTTTTTATTGGTTTTTATTGGACAAGGAATTTCGGAGCATATTGAAGTGGTTTAAGGCTTAATCTAACCAGCTCGTACATAAGTTACGGTGGTGCCATAGAACTGATCGTAAAGGGTAAGTGCGTTGCCGCTAATCTGGAAGGTGTAATAGAATATGCCGTATGCGCTGGAAATTGTAAGGCTATTGCCTTCAACCCGGTAAGTTCCCCTTGTGAAAAGGGTGCCGGAAACATGGGAGGTGTATGTGCCATCTTCCCTGAAGTTTACAGTATCATCAAACCCTGCATTATACCAGCTGCCGACAATGGAATTTCCCTGCGGGGGCACAACAATCCCTGTAGATTTGGCGTAAACAAGTGAACTTCCCCCAGAATCCGTAATTGTAAGGGCCCCGCCAGAAATATTATAGGCATAATTAGTTGTTTTGCCACCACTTGCCATTGAAAGTGTGCCATTTGAGGCCTCAAATGTTCCTGTTTCTGATGTTTCTGCAAGGGTCCAAATATAATCACCGTCTTGTTTGAACTCAATACTGCTCACTTGGTTTTCCCATTTTCCTACCAGGGCAAGGTCAATTGTGCCACCTGAATGGGGCGGTTCGATTCCTTCCCTGTAAAAAGTGTGCCTTTCGCCATCGAGCGCTTCCGCAAGCACAATAAAATCCTGATTTGCCTCTGCAACAACGAAATGTATGAACATTGTTTCATCAGCACTAGAGAAAAGGCTGAGCAGGGGCAGACCGTTGTTTCTGAACCAGTAAGTACAGGGCTTTTCGTTCACACCGGCAATAGTTTTGCAGCTGTCGTCCTCATTAATCTCAAGCACAACCCCTTCTTCAATCCACTTTCCCACAATTTTGTCTTCCGTGACTGAGAAGTCATTTGCCTTCTGGTCCTCAACGTCAATGACACTCATAATTATGCCTGTATTTCCTGTAACATCCTGCACAAAAATTCCAATAACATATTTCCCATCAGGCACAAGCGAAAAATCCACCCATATGCCCCCTTCCCCAAGTGAGATAGGGTCTGCCTTAGCAAAACCATACTCGCCAGTATTTGTGTTGTATGTTTCAAGGTATGGTGTGAACATATCACCAGACTGCGGAATGAATTCCTTCATTGTTGATCCCTCACCCATCTGCACGACCTGCAACGCACCTAAAAGTTCACCATGCCTTAGGTCAAATATGAGAAGTGCATCGAAAGGCTGCTGCTCGCCTGCCACAAGGTATTCGCCCCGGGAAGAATAGAAAAAAGTGCTGTTTCCAAATGACTGAATAGGAGCTATTGTTGTGTCTGTCCCGTTTGTAAGTATCCTGCCGCTTGTGGCCCAGGCATATATTATGGGGTTTGTTCCGTCAACAAAATCCGGCAATCTTCTATCCCCCTCATATGTCTTTGTCGTATACTCTAAAGGCCATGAACTGAAAAGTAAGATATTGTCTCCCTGAATTGTTCCCATAACCCTATAAACCTCAACAATGTTGTTTCCCCTAACCTCCCCTGAAATCTCAACCGGGTTGTTGAAGTTAGCAGTAGTCGAGGAAACTTCATTGATTTTTGCCTCAGGCGCAATTGTGTCTGTGTTCTCAAGTGCAATGTAATTCCTGATGAACTCATCCCAGCCCGAATTTTTCCCGAATTCCGAAAGCTGCGGATAGTGCTCATTGTAAAGTATCTCATCCTCAGGAAAATACATTGTCAGGCCTGTTGCATAAGGGTGCTCAGAACCGTGATATTCTGCAACAATCGCATCCTCAATTGCCAACTTTAAAGCCTGTGCAGACTGTTCCAATTCTTGGGAATCTATTTTCTGCCTGACAATGTCAGCAAAATCTGCCAAATCGTTGACACTAAATGCTTTAACAACAGCTATTCCCTCAGGTGTTGCAAAGGATTCGGAAAAGAAAAGGCTCTTGCCTATCTCCGGCCAGTGCTGTTGCAGGTTGGCTTTCAGGCTGAGGGTAAATCTGCTGAATGCCTGGTTTATGCTGCCCATCTTAGCGAGGTCAATTGCCGTAAGAGTAGTGTAGGGATTAGGAACATCATTCGTATAGAAATCGGCATAGCTGTTTACAATTACTCCTGCAAATTCCTTGTCATCCATACCCGGATTGTCTTTAAGTTTCATGAGGAAGTCGTTGTAATTTATGCTGAAAAAAGGGATGACATCTTCAGAGGCCACAAGCACTTTGGCATAAGGGGCAATCGCATAGGCAACATCTATCTGCCCCATCAGGCACTGGTCAAACATGAGCAAATCAAGTTTTCTCTTGCCCTCACCAAGCTCAGCTAGCTCAAATGCCTCTTTGGTTACAAGGAGGTTTGCCTCAGTGCCATTATCTTCATCCTGTGAATGTGAAGTCCAGCCCCCGCCGTGATCCCAGAGGAAAAGCGCGTATCTCTCCGCAGGGTAATTCTCCATGCCCCATTTTATGAAACCCGCAAGAGATTCTGGATTGGCCATGTCAACCTCACCCAGGTCCATGATTTCTTGGGATGCCACAATGCTCTCCTGGCTGTCTTTTTTAATCAGGAACCTTTTTGTTCCTGTCCAGTCACCATTGCTTTCATCATAACCCTCTGCCCTGTCCCATTGTATTACTATCATTACATTGTCGTCCGAGCCCGCCAGCTCCATCTCATCAATATCCATTACTGCCGCGGGCTCAAGGTTGTTGTCGGAATCGAGGTAGACCATTATTGTCCATTTCGCCTTTTCAGGCGGAAAAATTACCCCCCCATTATTGTTCGGGGCCGGCGGCTCAAAGCATCCGAAAAGCAGGGCAAGAACCAAAATCAATGCAAATATCTTTCTCATTTGTAGAATTATAGGCATAACTTGTATATTAAAATTTGGTTGATAAATCAGGGCCAGTTTTCACTGCTTTGTCGGATCAGAAACCCTTCCTAAGAATAAGATATTTCTGGTTTCCTTCTCCTGGATTATGAAGATGAATGGATGGTCGGCATTGAAAATAGTCATAGGGCCAGATGATAGTATTTCCATAACAACAGCTGTTGCCGCCGCCGCCTCTGTCCCCTCCTCATTAACCTCAACAAATGCCTGGTGGATAACATTGCTTATGAAAAGATTTCTTGTGCCGTCCATTCCTGAGAAATCAGCTCCCCCTTCTTTAAATGCTGTCGGCATACCCATGTCCTTAAGAGTCTGACGCATAGAATATTTGGTTTCAACTTTGAATTTAGGAAGCGCAATAATAACTTCCTGCATCACCATCTCATTTCTTAATTCAGATAATTTTTCGGCAGTAAGGGAATTTTCCAGAGAAATTATATCATTTCCTCTTGGCAAAAGAACCAGCATTGAGAGATTCTCGCCCTTGTAGGGGAGTTCCAAAATCTGGAGCTCGTCGTTCTCCGCATAATTAAATTCTTCATCTGAAAGATTCATCATCTCAGCACTAACTGTATTATTTGGCGCGATATAAAAGTCCCCTTCTTTTGTATCTGCTTTATCAAATTCATTAACCCAGGTTCCCTTGAAATAAATCGCATTTGTAAGCACCAATCCAGTATCTGAGTTGATAACTCCCTGAGGAAGCAAATCCTGAATCTTGTTATTTGTTTGATTTTCAACCCAGATATTTATGGTTTCAGTAGATCCTTCCGGATCATTAATAAAATCCATATTTTCCACTCTGGCAGAATAATATTTCTCAACCAAATCAGTATATTCTTCCAAAAAAGGATATGTTTGTTCTGCCCATAATGCGTTTGCCGAACGGAGCAGGTATTCGCTCTGGGCGGCATTTATTTTATTCTGCACCCGCGCAAAGGAAGGCCTACGCACAGCATCATTATCTGAAAAGTGGAAAACATCTTTAATCTCATCAGCTGTTTGGCCTTTTGCACCTTCATAAGTCATTGTAACTGCGGTTGAAATGCTCCACGGGGAGAAGAAAACATTTCCAGGATTGTCCCTGAATTCGGAATAAAGATCCAACGCAAATTGGTTGTTTGCATTAACGACATCATTGACACCTCCCGACGTCCAGCCTGTTTCATCCCCTAAGGGAGTAGCAGGGCCATTACAGCCTGCTAAAAAAATGCTGGATGCAAACAGAGCGATAATTAACAAATAGCCTTTCTTCATACATTTATAATTCGTTGTTGTTCTATTTAAACATATCCTCTTGCTTAGGAAAAAGGCGAATTATTAGTAAGAAAAAAGGAAAACAGAACGATTCTACTTTAATTACACGCCACTGATTGCATTCATTGTGTCCACAAGGCTACCTGAGCAGTTGTCAATAATTTGGTCAAAATCCAGGTTTTTTATTTCAGAGACATTTCCTGTGTCCAAAAGGCATACCATTTCCTGGCCCTGCAGCATCGAAACCATGAAAGCCGCAAGATCATCAACCTCACCCAAGGTTTCAACCTTCTCAATCTTGAACTTAACAGAGCATTTGCCCTCTTCCCGACCCCGGACAATAATCTTTGTTGTCATCCTGATGGATTCATCTTCAGCCACATTAGTCGCAAAT
>JAFCCJ010000089.1 GCA_017610305.1 Candidatus Iainarchaeum sp. | reverse complement strand
TGATCTTTCGTTTGACTGCCATTTGATGGTCGAGGATCCTGAAAAGCACCTTGAGCCTTTTGCAGATGCGGATGTAAATTCCATCACATTCCATATTGAAACCATCAATAACCCAAAAAGGGCGATAAAGGCAATCAGGGATTTGGGGCTGAGGGTTGGAATTTGCATAAACAACCAGATTGATGCAAGCCTTGCGGTTCCTTTCTTAGAGAATATTGATTTGATTTTGGTTATGAGTGTTGAGGCAGGGCAAGGGGGACAATCATTCATTCCTGAGGCCCTGGAAAAAGTGAAGTTTTTGAGGGGAAGAATTGATAAGGAAGGGCTGGACTGCAATATTGAGATTGATGGCGGAATTAATGCAGAAACCGCAACCCCTGCAAGGGATTCAGGAGTAGATATCCTTGTTGCAGGCAGTTATATCTATGGTTCAGACGATTATGCCAAAGCGATAGATTCTTTAAGAAAACCAATCTAATTTCTATCGTAAGTGCTATCTTAGTTTTGCGAGCCCAAAAGGCGAGCAATATCCCTGCGAGTGCCCAACAGGGTGCGGAGCAGGGATGGTCATGTCAACTGTGATAGCAGTTGTGCAGAGGTGGCGGAGTGGTCTAACGCGCACGGCTGGAAACCGTGTTTCCTTCGGGAAGCGGGGGTTCGAATCCCTCCCTCTGCGTTAAGTTTTTCATTTTTATGAGAAACAGGAAAAAATAGTCTTTTCTAGGAATTAGTATTTTTTATCAGACAATCTTCTTTTGGGTTTATCCTTTAATTGCTTTTTCCTTTTATTCTCGTAATAATAAATGGCTTTGCCACCGGAATAAACATTGTCAGGAAAGTGAGTAAACGACAGAGTAGGTTCAGGCTTCGTAAATGTTGGCTAGACAGGTTCTTCTCTTTTTTTGACAGTTCTCTTCACAGGAGAGTGATTCTCATCTCTTTTTTTCCTCGGAGCCATGAAATAATGTAAAAGCAAAAGCAATATAAAATATGTGTGTGGAACTATTTGCCTTGCCTCAGGAAAAACCAATACTTGTATTCGGAGTTATAGATTGTGACAAGAACGTCCTCAAGAATCCTAAGATCTGTTTCAAGAATATTTAATTTTAAAAGAGCGGACTTATGAAAAACTAATCGGATAACTATTGCTTACAGTTCCCTCGGAATCAATTACGAATAAGTAATAAGTTTGCCCGCTGGAAAAAGAGCCCTGGTTTGCCGTGAATCCGATTGAACCACTGCTCCAGGAGGATGGGATTTGGATTTCAGTATGGTTTGAATTTTCAAAATTTGGGGAGTTGCCAATCTCAATTCTTGCTCTTGAAGTGGCCACATAAACATCATCCCAATAAGTTCTGAAATAATCCCCTGGCTGCGTAAAATAATCTGCCCTGCGTTCCATATTATGTCCCAGCCAAAATTCTCCGGCATTGCCATTGCCCTGTCCCACATTCCACAGGTTGGCGTTAATTACTTCCCAAAAAGCAGTATTATCGTATGCGGTAAGTATATGTGCATTATTTGCGCCAGGGTCATCAAAATCGTAATAAAGTTCCCACCTATGCCAGTCATACAGGTCATTTGCATAAGTAATTCTCGGGCAGGAATAGCCATCAGGCTTCCAAATATCCTGCGGATAACTATATCCTTCACAAATATAATTGCCCTGTAATAAAGTTGCCCCATTTACCCTTTGCCAATATGAATCCCAGGGAGTAGCAGTAAGACCTCCATTTTGGAGATTCCAGGACCATGAACCATTGCTATTTACCGCCCCGGTCATTAGTTGAGGCCCTCCCCCTCCCTCTGGCCAGGTAAATGTCAGTTTGTAATTGATAACCCCCTCTGTTTTATTGGGGTCATGGTATCTGTAAAAACTGGCATAGAATTCTGTATTCTGCCCCAGCCCCCTGAAACCGATCGAGGAAACCCACCCCTCCGTCAGTTCCCATTCGCTCTTGGCACTAAGGTTTCCTGAATGGCTTTGAGTGGTTGAAAATATAGGCCTTGTACTTGGCTCAGATGTGACATACCATGAACTCCAGTTTGGTCCAGTTATTGGGCTTGTACCACCAATTCCACTCCCGCTGGTTCCGGATTCAAAATCATCCCATACAAGCACTGTT
>JAFCCJ010000039.1 GCA_017610305.1 Candidatus Iainarchaeum sp. | reverse complement strand
CCCTTCTTGCAATAATCGGACTTTCCTATTCCCTGCTCTCAGGGCTTAAGGCATCAATCACAACAGACTTCATTCAGATGGTGGCAATCTTTGCGGGATTGATTATAATAATCCCTTGGGCAATCAGCGCTGCAGGAGGAATGGAAACGGTTACAATGGGATTGGGAGGTTTGGCAGGAAACACCAATGTTTTCGATCCAGGTGTTGCATTCTCATTTGGAATAGTTACGGCAATCGGCCTGATTGCAGGTTCTGTCTCCGACCAGCAGTATTGGCAGAGAAGTTTTGCAATAAAGAGAAAGGATCTAGTGAAATCCTTCCTTTTTGGTGCAATACTTTTTGCCATTGTCCCAATCGCACTCTCAGTTCTTGGGTTCATTGCAGTTGACCCCTCTCTGGGAATAACCCTTCCTGAGGGAATCGATTCCTCAATGATAGGAATTGCCACAGTTGCAGAACTCCTTCCCCCATTTGCATTAGTAATTTTTGCTGCAATGCTTTTGGCAGGACTGAGTTCAACCCTTGATTCAGGGCTTTGCGCAGGTTCCTCCCTTTTCGCAATAGACTGGAAGGGAAAAACCCCGAAAGAAAAAAGAATTATTGAAAGGGAAAGGGCAGGGGTAAAACTCAACACAATGGATCTGGAAATAAAGGAAACGTTCGAAAAGAGGACAGTCTTTTCAGCAAGAATTGCAATGGTTGTCCTCACTCTTGCAGGCCTGTTGGTTGCAGTTGCCGTAATCTACATTCCTGAATTTGGCCTCCAGCAATTATGGTGGATTTTCAACACAATTGCTGCATCAGTATTGGTCCCCACAATCCTGAGCCTTTACTGGAACAGGTTAAGTGCAAAGGGGGTGTTTTGGGGGGTAATTGCCTCATTTGTTGTGGGAATTCCCATCTTCATCTATGGCAATATCCTTAATGACCCATTAATCACAGTGGGAGCAACCCTTTTCATAATAGGAATCAGCACAGGCTTCAGCCTCCTTTTCCAGAGGCGAACTCCCTGGAAACCCAGTAATGGCGCAATAAAGTTCCGCGGCTAAATCCCGCGGAATTATTTTATTTTAGGGCGCACTAAATTAAGTTTGTGGAAATCCACTGTCCAACAATTTGTGTTAAAATTATCACGAGAATTGAGATTGCAAGATGCTCGCCGACAACCTCCCAGATATTTTTCCCGGACTCTTTCGCTATAAAAAAACTTATCAGGCAGATAAGTGACAAGCCCCAAATCACGCTCACCACAACAGCAAGTGAAAGCTCAAGAAGCAGCACCGGAACTGCAAAGCTCATGGCAAAAATGAATTTGAAGAAAAATGTTGAGAAAGTGGTCATCCATATTTCAGACTCTGTGTGCCTGTTTTCTGCCTCCTCAGACATATGAATTCCTAATGCATCGGAAAAGGCATCTGCTATTGCAATGGTAATGATTCCTCCCAACACAATTGCAGTTTCATGGGTTCCTGCATTCAGGCCGACAATAAGGCCCAATGTCGTAATTATGCCTGAGGTAAGTCCAAAACTCAAACCGGTTTTAATTGACTTAATCACATATTTCTAAAGAAGTTTAATATTTAAATTCTTTTGCATTTTTTTCAACTATTCAATTTTATTGAATTGCTCTTTAGGAACCCCGCAAACAGGGCATATTTCAGGAGCATTTTCCTCAACAGTATGCCCGCAAACCTGGCAAACATACATCTCCGTAGAATCAAGGTCCTTCCCTGAGTTCACCGCATCAAGCGCTTTCTGATACAGTTCTGCATGAACCTTCTCAGCAGCATTTGCGCGGGTGAATGACATTGTCGCATCCCCATTCCCTTCCTTTTGGGATTCCTCAATCATTTTAGGGTACATTTCCTTGAACTCGTGGGTTTCTCCTGCAACTGCTTCCAATAAGTTTTCAGGAGTTGATTTAACCCCCCCCAAAACATTCAGATGGCTTAATGCATGAACAGTTTCTGCATCAGCAGCAGCCCTGAACAATTTGGCAACCTGCTTAAATCCATCTTCCTCAGCCTTTTTCGCAAATGCAAGATATTTCCTGTTTGCCTGGGATTCCCCGGTAAATGCATTCTTCAAATTATCTTCAGTCGTCATTTTCTCACCTCATTAATCGGAAAGTATCAGATTAATAATCCTGCAAAGGGAATTAAATGTTATGCAATCAATTTTGCGAAGTTCGCTATTTCAGAATCAGATTTTCATTGCCATGGCCTTATCATAGTCCCTGAAGCCAAATCTCCGATAGACCTTTATTGCTGCCTTATTCTTATCATCGACCTTCACCTGAAGAATTCTTATTTTCCTTTTCTTGGCAAACTGAACCACTTCCTTAAACAGCGATCTTGCAATTCCCCTGCCCCTTATTTTATCATCAACATAGAGATCATGCAATACACACCGTTTTTCAATCCTGTAAATTGGGGATCTTTTCTCAACAGCCGCAAGAGCATAAGCCGCTATCTCTCCCCCGGATTCAACAACAGTAACAAGCCAGTTCCTGCTTTTAATATTGTTCCTGAAATATTTCCTGAATTCATTCATCGCAGTCTTCTTCAATGAGTAAAAAAACAAATCATATTTTGAATGCCCTTTCATTAACTTAACCGCAAGTTTGGAAAGGGCATTAACATCACTTAATTTAGCTCTTCGCATTTTAATTTCCGGAACATTCTCTTTTGCCATGCATAGTAATAGTTGCAAACTGGTATAAATAGAATTCGACGCCCCGGCCGGGATTCGAACCCGAGTCGCCGCCTCACTGCACTTGGAAGAACCTCCTAATGCGACAGGGCAGTATCCTAACCGCTAGACTACCGGGGCATATGAAATTAAGAAATGTCTAACAAATATTACTTCTGAGAAGATTTAAAAAGCTTGTTTGTGCTATGCCGTGCCAGTGCAGGTAGCTGTTTCCAGGTGAGTTATGCCTGATGAGGTATTGTATGTGATTGTTATGGTTCCGCGATAGGTTCCTGAAACTGGTGAAGTGAATGCAGTTTCATTATCGATTGTAAAGTCAGCACCGCTACCTATGTTTCTTACGGTTGTTGTGTCTGCTCCACCGGCAAAGTCCCCGCCATATGCCACCTTTGTTACATTAATTGTGCTGCCTGCACCATTGCCTAAAGCAAGAGTTATGCCTGTGCCTGCTGCATCTACTGCGTGATCCTTGTAAAGCAGTTTGTCCAAACCACTACATCTTCCCGCTGCAGGCGGATTAAAAATTCCAAAAGCAAACAATGATGCAACAACAATAACAATTACTACAAGGAATACACTTCCAATCCCCACAATAGCAGCTATGATGAGGATTATTTTCCCCAAACCACCCTCTTCTTTCGTTTCCTCAGCCATAGTAATGGAATAACCTTTCTCATATTTAAATCTTTTTTTAGGAGAATTTGCCTAAACACTACCGGTACAGGTTATTGTTTCAGTCTTTGTAAGCGCACCAATTGGTTCATATGTAATCTTAATACTGCCTGAATAAGTTCCGCTAAGATTCAGGCCGTCAACATCAATCTGCAGATTGCCGCCACTACCTATTAATCCTGAATCATAGTCGGCAGTACCTCCTGCAAAATCACCACTAGGTTCAGCTTCGGTAATTGTTATAGTACTGCCTGAACCATTTCCCAACAAAATGCTGAATTCTGAAGATGTGGCACTACTATCAACATATGCCAGTCTAGACATGCCTATACACCTCCCCGCCACAGAAGAACCCCCATCTGCAGGAGGATTGTAAACACCAAAGCTAAACAAACCAGCAAACAAGGCAACAAACAGAATCAACACAATGCCTAAAATAACAAAGATTCCAACAACTGCCAAGATAATTATTAGCTTTTTTGATTTGCCGCTTTCTTGTAATTCCTCTGCCATAGTAATGGAATGCCCTTTCTCGTATTTAAATCTTTTCAGGAGAATTATTTCTCGAAATCAGTTAAATGCATCTTTTATTCATTTTGCAGCAGAATATTGGGATGAAACTTCTAGGTATTGCGGGGAGTTTGAGGAAAGCCTCATTGAATCTAAAGCTGCTGAAAAATGCCACTGCACTTGCGAAAGAACAGGGGGCAGAAGTTGAAATTTTCGATTTAAATCCAATCCCTCTTTACAATCAGGATATTGAAGATAAAGAATTTCCTGATTCGGTAAAAGAACTAAGGGAAAAGATTGCCTCTGTTGATGGGCTGCTTATTGCCTCCCCAGAATACAACCATTCAATTCCAGGGGTTCTGAAAAACGCAATCGACTGGGCCTCAAGGCCGCCTAAAACCCCATTTTGGGGAAAACCCTGTGCAATTTTTGGTGCATCTAATGGCGGATTTGGAACTGTGAGGGGTCAAATAGCATTAAGAACCACCCTCACTGCGCTAAATGTTTCCCTAATCGCCCAGCCACAGTTCCATCTTTCCTTTGCCGATGGGGCATTTGATGAAAATGGAAATCTGAAGGAAAATGAGAGAAGCGAACAATTGGGCAAACTAATCGAAAAACTCCTAGAAATAATCCAAAAATCCAAATAAAACTAATTCTGCAATTGCCTAAATCTCAACACTATCCTTATGGTAAGTGGCAGTATAAATAGGAGAACACTATAGAAAATATAGTGGGATGGCAATATCCATAACCTTTGTAGGCGAGGAGGTGGGAGAAATGAATGAAGAAATAACCGGTGATGAGTTCCTCAGGAGCAAATTCATGCAATGGATTGAGCTCCCACTAAAAATCCCAAAACAGAAAAACAAAAAGATAAAAAAGTGAATTCGTCCTGCTAGGCTTTTCAGGATTTCTTCCCCTTCTTAAGGAAGTATTTTTGGTGCTCTTCCTCCGCGTCGTAAAATGCCAGGGCACCTATAATTTCAGTAACGATTGGGTCCTTATATTTCTTTGATTTTTCAAGTTTATTTTTTGATTTCATCGCCTCTTCTTTCTGCGTTTCATACAGGTAAAATATTACGGACCTATATTGTGTCCCTACATCCGACCCCTGTTTGTTTAAGGTTGTAGGGTCGTGAATCTTCCAGAAAACATCAAGCAGCTTTTTGTAGGAAATTTTTTCAGGGTCAAATTTTATATCGACAGCCTCGGCATGTCCTGTTTTTCCTGTGCTGACCTGTTCATAAGTGGGATTTTCCACATCTCCGCCCGTGTTTCCGCCCGTGTAACCAACTTTGGTCTTAATAACTCCGTCCAAACCCATGAATGCCTTTTCAACTCCCCAAAAGCACCCTGCTGCAAAAATCGCCCTAGCCATGTTAATTCACCAATCCTTTTTCTTAAAATCCAGTTTTGTGTTCCCTATAGAAAATTTAATGTCCGGAAATGATTATAACCGGAAAATAAGCCGGATTTCGCTGAATTCTTATAAGTTTTAAGCTTTATAAATGTTGTTGTTTATAATTTATGTATACAAAAAGAAAAGACAGGAATAACTCTATTTTTTTCTTAATTGAAAAACCGGTCTGTTGATGCAGAATAGCGTTATTTTTCTCTTTCTTAAAATCGGAGATGATAATTTGAATTTCAGTGAACTAAACATAAGTGACAGTATAAAGAATGCCGTGGAAAGAAAAGGTTTTTCCAAGGTTTCAGAAATACAGGAAAAAGTGATTCCTACTGCCCTTGAAGGAAGGGATATTGTGGGAAAATCAAAAACAGGCACAGGAAAAACAGCTGCCTTTGCAATTCCACTTGTTGAAAAAATAAGAAGCGGAAATGCAAATTCGGCGCTTATTGTTGTGCCAACCCGGGAGCTTGCAAGGCAGGTTAAGGAGGAAATTGCCTCCATCGCAGCCGGCAGCAAAATAAGGGCAATTGCAGTTTTTGGCGGCCAGAATATCAGGCGCCAGATGGATTTGCTTAGGAGAAATCCCGAAATAATTGTGGGAACTCCGGGGAGATTGCTTGACCTTGCCCAAAGGAATGCGCTTGATTTCAGGGGCACCAAATTCCTTGTGCTGGATGAGGCCGATAAAATGTATGACATGGGCTTTAGGGATGATGTGGACAGGATAATTTCCCTCCTCCCAAAGGAAAGGCAGACAATGCTTTTCTCAGCAACTATGCCGCATGATATCCTCACCCTTATTGACAGGCATCTTAATGAGAACAAAATTGTTTTTGATTTAGCCGAAGACAATGCTCCTGTTCAGGAGATAGAACAATACTATGTGCTTGTGGACAGAAGGCAAAAAATAGACGCACTTCGCAAGGTCCTCAGTGCAGACAGTTCAAAGACACTTGTTTTCTGCAGGACTAAAAGGACTGTTGACTGGCTTGAAAGGCAGCTTTCAAGAAGGGGTGTAAGGGCACTTGCAATACATGGCGATAAGCCCCAGAATGCAAGAAACAGAATACTCGAGAATTTTAAAAGTTCGAGTGGAAAGGTCCTTATTGCGACAGACATTGTTGCAAGGGGAATACATGTCGATGATATCGACAATGTTGTGAATTTCGATTTCCCCGAGGAATCAGAAACATACCTCCACAGAATTGGGAGGACCGCAAGGCAGGGAAGAAAGGGAAGGGCAATAAGCTTTTGCTCAAATGTCATGGAACTTGACACCCTGGAAAATGTCGGCGCGAGAAACAATACAGTGATACACCAGTTGCAGTAGGGGGAAATTCCCCTATTTGCACCTTATTAATTCCTGCTTTTGTTTCCGCGTGAATTTTTTTATTTTAGATTCTCTACCCATAGCCATTTTTCTAGTTTCAAATTCTTCAGAATAAATAAGTTTAACCGGCCTGTGTGAGCGGGTGTATTTTCCCCCATTTCCGGCATTGTGCTCTTTTACCCTTGCAGCCAAGTCGCCAGTATAGCCGCAGTAATAGCTCCCATCTCCGCACTCCAGCAGGTAAACAAAATAAGGCATACACTAAAAAACGGGTTTAAAGTATAAAAAGATTGGCAATTATTTTTTAGGAGATTTAGTTTTATCATATTGTGGGTGGGCATTTGTTTCCCACCTATTCTAATCTCTATGGGCTGGATGCGGGTATGAGGTATTTTTTGCAGAAAATCGCCCCAATGTTGAGGTGCATGGACAACAATTTCTGCGCATTTCCAACGGGTTTTGTATCTTTCTAAAGATGGCAGAATTGCTGTTTTAAACAAATGCTTTCCTGATTGAGAAACCTGAAGTCTTTTTAGTCTTAATTGATTCCCTTCTTTTCCAATATGAAAGTACCCTATTATTTTGTCCTTCTCCACAATTAAGAAAATTTTATTGTTTTCCCATTTTGAAACATGTTTCTTACCCTCCCTCATAATTAACAATTCTTTGTTAAGTTTTGGATCAGCCATTCTTTCAAAATCTTCCGGCCTATTTACTGAAAGCATTGCTTTTTTTTGTTTCGCATTTAGGTAAGTGTAATATTTCTCAAGGTTTTTGGAAAATATTTCACTACAAACAGATCCGTCCCCTGTTCTAAATTCTCTCACTTTAATCCCATTAACCATAAAATGCCCCATTCCAACTATAATAATATTATTTGTATTAATTATTAAAAATAGTAATATCTCCCCTCCCGGACTTCCGCATCCAGTTCTTCCTCAATTCACTCATCCAATAAATCAGTAAAAGAAAAGGCATCATCCCCTAATTTTGAAACTATGAGCCCCACTATTTTGGCCTCAACCTTTTCAAACTGCCTCTGGGAATAATTCAGCAATTTAACAGTTTTTCTTTCTCCGTTTGCCTTAATGCTTATTTCTGTCCAGCCCCCATCCATTATCGCAGGGTCTTCATATTGGTCATCTAGGGAAAAGAAATTGTTTATCATAACCGCACCATAAATTATTTTCAGCTCAGCTTCGTTTGCTGTGAACTCATATTTCCTGCTCAAATCTGTTCCCTGTGTTTTTTCAAATACCGCATTCCCCATATTGTCGATTTTAAGATTATATTGCCCCCATTCCAGGTGCATTGCCCCGCTTCCATATTCTATCTCAAAATCTTCAGGTAGTTCTTCTGGCGGTTCAGAAGGCCCAATACAGCCTGAAAACAGGATGCAAAAAATAATCAAAATTAATGCAATTTTTTTCATTTTAATTATTAGTAAGAATTAGTTCTATTTAATACTTATTCTTCAGCCTGGCGCGACTTTTTTCAAATTTTAATAATTTTTCCCCTGCCAATTATCCTTGGATTTGCATTAATATCTATCAGAATTATTTTTTCATCAGACCTTGCTGCAATGCTTTTCCCAGTTGTAATTTTAAGTGGATTAAGAGATTCTATCTGGCAGCCAGCTGTCTGGAGCCTGCACTGGATGTGCAGCCCTAAACCCTCAGTTAGTTCTTTCTTGTAAAAACTGTTTTTCTCAAAATCTATTTCAAATTCGTTTAAACCCTTGAAACTTTCATCATTTGTTAAAACCATTCCCCTTGAGAAGCCTTCGGCATTAATCCCTTTTAGCGCCAGCCCGACCCTTTCATTGAACTCTGCCCGCTTGAAAACCTTGTCCTGTTTCTGGATTGATTTTACCAGAACTTCTTCGTTTTTTGGGAATGCCTTAAGCTTCTGGAATTGCTCAATTTCTCCCCCCGCAACAAAGCCCAGTGCAACAGTCCCAACACTTTTCACATCGAACATTGCATCTAGATCAATAACAGTATTGCCCTCAACTTTAACCGGCTTCATGGAGGAGACCTTCTCCAATATCTCGTCCTTCTCTATTCTTTCAAAACCCTTTACGCAGGTGTTTTCTGAAATCTTCTGGAACATTTCCTCATCGACAATTGGATCAAATACAACAAAGCCCTGCTTAATTTCAGAAGCGTCAATTGCAAGAATCACTTCCCCCAAAATGGCATCAATTTTATCGACATAAAGCACAACACAATTTGAAAGGTGCAGCGCCTGCAAAAGGGGCCCCACTTTCTCCGGAAAACCAGGAGGGCAGATAAATGTCAAAGCCACATCATTGTATGCCCTGTGATAAAACTCCAAATCAGAATCATTTTCCTTTTTTCCCAGATCTTTGGCCAAATCTCGGCTTAAAACAGTGCAATTTATGTAATCCATTCAAAACACCTATTGCTTTAGAAAAATCAGAAATTCCCGCCTCCCGGACTTGCAGGAGTTGGTTTTCTTAGATGAGATCACAATCAACCTCTAGCTTAGCCTTTACTAAGGAAGCCTCCCTTATTACTCCATTATTTTTAATCCTAACTCCATTGACTACAGTTATATTTTGAGGCCTTATTATAGCTTGCGTACCATCTACATCGACTGTGATTTTATCATCAGGCCAAATATTAATTACCATAACCATCTTCCAATCAGCATTAGTAGAACCGCCCCTGACCGTAGTTGCAAATTGACTACACCTATCCATAATATTGAAAACATCAATTTGAGTGCCGGTACAGGACCTAGTGAGATTTTTTTGCATCCATTCAACATAAATATCATAATTAAGATCCCCTGCGGGGATATAACAATCGTAATAGGTTCCTTGGTATCTGATTTTAGGATGTGCAATCATTACATGGTGTATGAAACAATTTTCGCCCTCCATCCCTTTAATTGTGTATTGAGCCTCTATTTGAGGACCTAAAACAACTCTTAATTTTGCAGGGTTGCATATTTTTAAATTCTCGTCGAAGCAGGATTCATCTTCGCCGCAATCGATTACTTGAACACCGCAGTCCTCCGAACAGTTATAACTGCTTTCAATATTATCGCAGGTTCCATCTCCGCACTTAGCACTACAGTATCCGTTTATGCCAATAATATCTATCTCTTCAGGATTAATGAGTGTGAGGCTCCCGCAACATCCAACTTCTTCTTCAGTAGATAGAATTGCTTTGCCTTCTTCAATACACTCTTTTTTACAATCTTCAGGACAAGTATTATTGCTTTCAGCATCATCACATACACTATCGCCACATACATTAGCAATACAATCCTTAGGACAGTTATAGCTACTTTCTATTTTGTCACATACCCGATCTCCACAATTGGCAGTACAATATCCGCTTATCCCAACAACATTTGCCTCGCTAGGAGGGATTAACTCTAGGCCGTCACAGCATTTAGGAGGATCTGCTGCTAAAGGGATAGCTTCCCCATCTCCAATGCATTCTTCGCGACTGCATTCCCATTCACAGCTGCAATCAGGATAGCTTCCTGAGGCATTCCATTCACCTACACAATCAATATCTGGAGTCAAAGATGTACAATAGATTTCGCAAGAAGGTGTTTGTGGTCCTGGCTCAGCACACCCACTAACCAGAACAACAGCCAACACTAAACCGAATACTAAATACCAATACTCCATACCCGCAATAAAGTCCAAACTCCTATTTATTCGTTCCTAATCGTCTGCAGAATAAGAAATTCCCGCCTCCCGGACTTGCACCGGGGATCTTCCGGTTACCGCTTTAGAGCGGTGTGCCAACAAAAGCACTTGACACTCGTCCCCCACAAGGGGATAATAAAAAACTACAGCCGGACGCATTGGCTACTATGCTAAGGCGGGAATAGTTTCCAGTAATATTTCTTTTTTGATAAGTTTATAAGCCAGTCCCTTAGGCCTATTTTCCCGATTGTTTGTATTTATCTTTCACGCCGTTGTAAATGAGGGGGAAGATAAAGCTTATGTATAAGCCAACAATGAAATAGATGATGAATTCCTTCCAGGCCTCGAATACAAATGGCCCGAATTCCATTGCAAATGCAAATGCGCCAATCCCGGCAAAACCGAGGATTATTTTTGGAATCAATTCCTTTTTTGAGGGTGCGGGGTTTGGCAAAGATATTTCTTTTGCATAAAAGAAACCAACATAGTATCCCAATAGCCCGGCTAACAAAGTTATATTGGAAAAGAAGAGCACGGCAACCAGACCTATTGCCATAAGAATTATCACAATAACCTCGTCCCCAAGCTTGCTGATTTTGAAATGCGTCTTCTTCAACTTCTCCACAAGCCACAGATTCCCTTTTCCAATCAGATAACCCAGCATAACCCCGACCAAAACATCAAGCGGGAAATGCACCCCCAAATAAAGCCTTGAATATGCGACAAGCAAAATAAGCAAAACAAAAATAATTTTCATATTTGGTTTCAGTTTTTCCGAGTAGAATGCATAAACGGCGGTGATTAATGATGAATGCCCGCTTGGGAAGGAGTATGGGGAATAGATATCCTTTGCAATAACATTGAACTTTTCAGCCGAGGGCCTTGGGCTTGCCACAATCCCTTTTAAAATTCCAACAATTGCTGAACTGAAAAGAATCAAATTTGTG